>NZ_JBNNSK010000006.1:0-252325 GCF_050277655.1 Peribacillus sp. NPDC097675
ATTTTACAAGAAAAGACGGTTTTTTTGTATGCTTTTTTCAATAGAAAAAGGGCTGCCCTCAAAAGTCATTTTCCTGACTTTTGGGACAGCCCCTTAATTGATTTTTCGGGAAATATAATAACATTTATTGGTATTGTTTCCATTTAAATGTTTCGAAAAAGATTATATTGGGCATTTATTACAATATATCGCCTTTGGTTGAAGGATAAATCCTATTTTTAACGAATATATATATGAACTGGTAATTATTGAAACGAGTATGCTATCGAGTTTATATTGTTCATGTTGATGGAGGCGAATAAATGAAGACAGTGATTGGCCAACTAGAAGAAAGTTATCCAAGTGACTTTGATTTATATTTATTTCATGAAGGTACGCTTTATGAAAGTTACAAGATGCTTGGGGCACACATTCTAACATCATCAGGTAAAGAAGGTGTAAGATTTGCTGTTTGGGCACCTCATGCCAAGAAAGTGTCAGTAGTGGGGAATTTTAATGACTGGAATGGTACTGACCATAATATGAAACGTATCGAGCATTCGGGAATCTGGGTATTATTTGTCCCGGGATTAAAAGAAGGTGATTTGTATAAATATGAAATACACTCACCGGAAAATAAGCGATTTCTCAAGGCAGACCCTTATGCATTTTATTCCGAAAAAAGACCTAATACAGCCTCTATCGTTCAAAGACTGGATACTTTTGAATGGAAAGACTCTAAATGGGTAAGCGATAAGAAAAAGGGAAATATTTATCATAAACCTATGTCCATCTATGAAGTGCACCCAGGCACTTGGAAACAGACGGAGTTGTCGGACTTTTACTCGTATCGGGAGTTGGCAGATAGCCTAGTTGAGTATGTCGTTGACAATGGGTTCACCCATATTGAATTAATGGCAATAATGGAGCATCCATTCGACAAATCATGGGGTTATCAGGTGACAGGTTATTACTCAGTCAATAGCCGTTATGGATCTCCGAATGATTTTAAATATTTTGTAAACCTCTGCCACCAAAAGGGCATAGGTGTCATTCTGGATTGGGTTCCTGCTCACTTTTGTAAAGACTCACATGGGCTTGCCCGTTTCGATGGGACTCCACTCTATGAACCAATTGATCATAATCGAGCGAATCGGCCTATATGGGGAACCTTTAACTTTGATTTTACGAAACCAGAGGTTAATAGTTTTCTCATTTCAAATGTGATGTTCTGGATGGATGTTTACCATATTGATGGTGTCCGTGTTGATGCCGTCTCTTCAATGATCTATCTGAATCATGATAATCCCCTGCCAGAAAAACTTCATAATCAATATGGCGGAGAAGAGAATATAGAAGCGATTCAGTTTTTAAAAAAACTGAATGAAGTGGTTTTTAATAAATATCCTCATGCTTTAATGATGGCTGAAGAAGCAACAGATAGACCCCTTATTACTTCACCAACGGATATAGGAGGTCTAGGCTTTAATTATAAATGGAATATGGGATGGGCTAATGATATCCTCCGATACATGAAACTAGATACACGAGAAAGACCAAATCATCATAACCTCTTAACCTTCTCTTTTTATTATGCATTTTCAGAAAATTTCGTCTTACCCTTTTCACATGATGATGTAGTCCATGGAAAAAGGTCCTTACTAAATAAGATGCCTGGCGACTATTGGCAGAAGTTTGCAAATTTACGTTTGCTCCTTGGTTATTTCATGGCACATCCAGGGAAAAAGTTGCTATTTATGGGCGGAGAATTTGGACAGTTCATTGAGTGGAAAGATGATGAGCAATTGGATTGGTTTCTTTTGCAATATGAGTCCCACACAAAATTGGCTCTTTACTTTCGAACGCTACAACAATTTTATCGGGAGACCTCATCACTATGGAGACAGGATCATGACCAGGAGGGCTTTGAATGGATAGAACCAAATAATAGTTCCCAAAGTATCCTTACGTTTATGAGAAAAGGAAAGCGAAAAGGTGATTATTGTATCGTCGTTTGTAACTTTTCAGAAGAGACACACTATCAGCACCGAATCGGTGTGCCATCTCAAGGGAAATATATGGAGGTCTTTAACAGTGATGCTCTAAACTTTGGAGGGTCAGGTCAAATCAATCAAGGATCTCTTCAAGTGAAAAAAGAACCTTATCACAATCAGAGATACAGTATGAATATAACGGTTCCACCACTAGGAATATCAATTTTCATGAAACAAACAAAAAAAAGGGCGGGGAGAGTGATCGATTAATGGGAGCGAAAAAATGGATTGCGATGTTGTTGGCAGGAGGTCAGGGGTCAAGGTTAGGTGAATTGACCATAGGTTTGGCCAAACCGGCTGTTCCTTTCGGAGGGAAATATAGAATCATAGATTTCCCGCTAAGTAATTGCACTCATTCTGGTATCGATACAGTCGGGGTACTAACTCAATATCAGCCATTGATACTTAATGATTATGTTGGAAACGGAAAAGCATGGGATTTGGATTTAGATGTTGGGGGTGTGTCCGTCCTACCCCCTTACCAAGGCAAAGAGGGTGGAGAATGGTATAAAGGAACAGCTAATGCCGTTTACCAAAATATTCAATACATTGATAATTATGATCCTGAGCACGTCCTAATCCTTTCGGGTGATCATATTTATAAAATGGACTACAGCAAAATGCTTGACTATCATATCGATAAATCTGCAGAAGCAACTATAGCCGTTATCCAGGTTCCATGGCAGGAAGCAAGTCGTTTCGGTATTATGAATACGAATGAAGGTGACAGAGTCACTCAGTTTGATGAAAAACCTAAATACCCAAAGAGTAATCTGGCTTCTATGGGTGTATACCTTTTTAATTGGAAAACTTTGAGGAAATACCTTATAAATGACGAAAAGGATTCGAATTCTTCGAATGATTTTGGCAGCAATATCATTCCTAAAATGCTGGAAGATAGAAAGAATTTGTATGCTTACCGATTTAATGAATATTGGAAGGATGTCGGGACGGTGGAGAGCCTGTGGCAAGCGCATATGGACTTATTGGAAGAATCTCCGAGTTTCCAGTTGGATGACCCACAATGGAAAATTTTCGCCCGTAATGCAAATCATCCGCCACAATATATTTCGAGAGAAGCAACTGTCACACAGTCGCTTGTGAACGAAGGCTGTATGATATATGGTACCATCGATCACTCCGTCTTATCCTATAATGTAAAGGTCGGCTATGGTTCAACCATTAAAGATTCTGTCATCATGCCAAATGTGACAATTGGCAATAACGTTCATATTGAAAGAAGTATCATTGCAAGTAATTGCGTCATTGAGGATGGAGCAATTGTTGGTAATTCCACAGTGACTGCCGATATCACCTTAATTGGTGAAAATCAGACCATTACTGATTCAAATAAAAAAAAGATCACTCTTAATTAAATCATGGGGGCGTTGCTATGGAAAATGTGTTAGGAATCATCAATTTAATTAACGAAAAACAACATTTAAAAGAATTGACCGCTCATCGCAATGTAGCTTCTGTGCCTTTTGGTGGTCGATACCGTCTTATTGACTTTACCATGTCAAATTTCATTCATGCAGATGTTTCAAAGGTTGCCGTATTTCCAAAAGAAAAATATCTATCTGTCATGGATCACTTAGGATCTGGGAAGGAATGGAACTTGGATCGCCGTTCAGGTGGATTATTCATTTTGCCTCCTATTCATCCCGACGAGACGGTAACGGGAGATATGAAACAATTCTATGATCATCTCAGCTTTTTTGAGCGGGCAGAGGCAGATACAGTCATCATATCTCCTGGATGTCATGTTTGTAAATTGGACTTCAATGAAGTTCTTGCTTACCATAAAAAAGAGAAAGCGGATATCACTGTGGTTTATAAGGATTATGTAGGTAAATCCATTGAAAAACCCATTTACCATAAGTGCTCAGTGAGTTCGGATGGAGCTATTACAGACATAAGCTTTTTTACTATACCTCAACCAGGTGATCATGTTTGTCTTGAAACCTTCATTATCAGTAAAAGCCTTTTGGTGAATTTAATTAAGAGTTGTGTTGCCAATGGAGAATATGACTTCTTGAAGGATGCGGTTAAAGCCAATCTTCACCGTTTAACTGTTAAAGGCTATCATTTCAATGGAGATATGCCATTCATACATTCAATTGAAAGTTTTCACTCCAGTAACATGAACTTCTTGAATCCTTCTGTTATTCGTACTTTCTTTGGAGATACATGGGATGTCTATACCAAAATTAAAAATGAAGCACCGGCTAAATACACACAATCTTCTAAAGTTACAAATTCCTTGATAGCCAATGGGTGTAATATTGAAGGTACGGTTGAGAACAGTATTCTATTTAGAGGCGTCAAGGTGAAAAAAGGGGCAGTAGTTAAGAATAGCATCATCATGCAAAAAGGTGAGATAGAAGAAGGGGCAGTCGTAGAAAATATTATAACGGATAAAGAAGTAATAATAACAAGAGATAAAGAAATTATTGGCCCACAACAACCCACTGTTATAAAAAAAGCAGAAGTTATTTAATGGAGGTACAGCTATGAATGTTCTATTTGCTGCTTCAGAATGCGCTCCCTTTATTAAGACGGGAGGGCTTGGAGACGTAATAGGAGCGCTGCCAAAAGCGCTTAAAAAGCAGGGAATCAATGTAAGTGTTATTCTTCCTAAATTTGAAGACCTTCCCTTTCATATCAAACAGGAAATGACACATGTAACCAGTATCGAGGTTCCTGTAGGGTGGCGCCAGCAATTTTGTGGAATTGAAAAATTGGTTGCGAATGGTATTACATATTATTTTCTTGATAATGAATATTATTTTAAGCGACACGGCAGTTATGGGTATTTTGATGATGGTGAGAGATTTGCATTCTTCTCCCGTGCGATATTAGAGGCTATTCCTTATATAGAAGATCTTCCTGATATCATCCACTGTCATGATTGGCAAACGGGATTGGTCAGTGTATTGCTAAAAGCACATTATCAAAAGCATCCTTTATATGAAAATATCAAAACGGTATTCACCATACATAATTTGCTCTATCAAGGTGTCTACCCTAAAACTGTACTAGCGGAATTACTTGATTTAAGTGAATTATATTTTAATATCGATGGTCTTGAATTCCATGGTAATGTGAGTTATCTTAAAGCAGGTTTGGCCTTCGCAAACTATGTCACAACCGTAAGCCCTAGTTATGCAGAAGAAATCCAGACTCCCTATTACGGAGAGCAATTGGATGGCTATCTGCGTAAAAGAAATGGTGATCTTAAGGGTATCATCAATGGAATAGACAATGAATCCTATGATCCTTCAACGGATGAATTTTTACCAATACCTTTTACGACATATGATGGAAAAATGAAGAACAAACGTAATTTACAGGAGACATTGAATCTCCCCGTGAATGATGAGGTACCGGTCATTTCAATGGTGACACGATTAGTTGATCAAAAAGGGATGGACCTTGTCCTTCATGTCTTTCATGAAATGATGGCCCAAGGCATCCAATTCATATTACTAGGTACTGGTGAAGAAAAATATGAATCAGCTTTTCGTAATTTAGCCGAGCAATATCCTAATCAAGTGTCAACGAATACGTATTTCGATGAAGGAATGGCTAGAAGGATTTATGCGGGCTCTGATTTATTTTTAATGCCATCACAGTTTGAACCATGCGGGATCGGTCAGCTCTTAGCCATGCGTTATGGTGCATTGCCGTTGGTCAGAGAGACTGGAGGACTTCGTGATACTGTCATTCCTTTCAATCAGTTTACAGGTGAAGGTAATGGTTTTAGCTTTGCGAATTATAATGCCCACGATATGCTCCATACAATTGAACAGGCTGTAGGGATGTATAAATTTCAACCAAAAAGGTGGAAGCAGCTTGTCGAAAACGCCATGAAGGAAAATTTTAGTTGGGATTCTTCATCCTTACACTATATGAATTTATATGAAAGCTTAATTCCAATCAAAAAATAAAACCATGACAAAACACTTACGAAAAAATAAATCGTAAGTGTTTTTGTTTCTTTTGTGATGATTTATGGGTATATATAGATATAAATTTTTTAGTAGGAGAATGAGAGATGAAAAGTAGAAGAAGAATGGAAATTGTATTTTTATTTATTTTAATCGCATCTGTTTATATGGTTTTATTTAGTTCGGTTAGCTTCAACGTGAAGCTATTTTTTATGGGATTATACATAGTTGTTATGCTGATAACTATATTTTCGCTCATGCTTGAAAATAGGTTTGCTCATGATACGCTTTTATGGATGTATGTGCTTTTGTTTTTTCCTGTTTTCGGCTATATTTTCTATTTGTTTTCAGGTCAACTCTATCTTAAAGGCTATTTATTTCAAACTAAAAGAAGAAAAGATCGAGATGAATGGAAAAAACTTGTCAATGATATAGCGGCTCCAGACTTGTCTTTTTTGAATAACCATCAACATTCCTTTACAGATTTTGCAAAGAATGCTTCAGAGACGACCATCAGCACATCTTCGAAAACAAAGGTTTTAAAAAATGGGAACGAAACGTTTGCAGAAATCATTGATCAGTTAAAAAAAGCGGAAAAATTTATACATATTGAATATTATATTTTTCGGTCTGATAGGCTCGGTAAGGAAATCATAGATATCCTGATTGAAAAGGCAAATAGTGGGGTAGAGGTATTATTCATTTTTGATGCTGCAGGAAGCTTAAGTCTTGCAAACAAAGAAATTAAGCGCATGAAAGAGGCAGGCGTTAAAGCTTTTCCATTTTCTCCATTAAAGCATGGATTTTTCAATCAAAAATTCAATTTTAGAAATCATCGGAAAATTATCATTGTTGATGGAGAGATTGGTTTTGTGGGCGGCCTGAACGTTGGGGAAGAATACTTAGGAAAAAATAAAAACATTGGATTTTGGCGTGACACCCATATGGTCCTTAAAGGGGAAGCGGTTTATATGCTTCATACCGTATTCCTAATGGACTGGGAATATGTAAGTGGAGAGGATGTTTTAGAAGAAAGACCGAAGATGAATAAGTTTGAAAAAGGAGATGGGGCTGTCCAAGTAGTTGCAAGTGGACCAGATACCCAGCAGGGAATCATGAGTGATTATTATTATTCACTTATAACGAATGCAACCAAATCGGTTTGGATAGCAAGCCCATACTTTGTGCCTAACCAAGCCATTAAAGCCGCGATGAAGCATGCTGCGTTAAAAGGGATTCAAGTCCGCCTGATGGTCCCGGCCGTAAATGATGGTTTCTTAACCCAATACGGCAGTCGATCCTATTTTGGTGAACTTCTTCAATTTGGCGTGGAAGTATACTTATACAAAAAAGGGTTTTTACATCAAAAAATTATCATTGTAGATGGGGACATGGCTTCTATAGGCACAGCGAATATGGATATGCGAAGCTTTCATTTAAACTTTGAGGTGAATGTCTTTTTGTTAGGGAACAGTTCCATTGATGATTTAGTAAGGCATTATCAAGAAGATATAAGAGATAGTGAAAGAATTGATCCCCTCACCTATAAAAACAGGACCTTAATGGAACGTTCAAAGGAATCATTTGCTCGCTTATTTTCCAATATACTCTGATGGGCAAGCAATCGAAACAATAGTATAGTAGGGGTAGAAATGAAAACAGAGAGAGATAAGGAGAATATAATAAAAAATGAAATTGGTTTCTTGGAACGTTAATGGGATTAGAGCATGTGTGAAAAAAGGATTTTTGGAATATTTTAAAGAAGTGGATGCCGACATTTTTTGCCTGCAAGAAACTAAGCTTCAAGAAGGGCAGATTACACTTGAATTAGAAGGGTATCATCAATACTGGAATTATGCTTTGAAAAAAGGATATTCAGGTACGGCGATATTCACGAAGGAAAAACCTATTTCGGTTAAGTATGGAGTGGGTGACCAGGAAGAAGAGCCAGAAGGCAGAATTATTACACTTGAATTCGAGAAATTTTATATGGTAAATGTATATACGCCTAATGCTAAACGGGATTTGACGAGGCTTGATTACCGACTTGAATGGGAAGATGAGATCATTGAACATTTAAAGGCATTGGATAGAGTGAAACCAGTTATTTACTGTGGGGACCTTAATGTAGCTCACTCTGAATTAGATTTAAGAAATCCTAAAACTAATGTTGGAAACTCAGGTTTCACTCTAGAAGAAAGAGGCAAAATGACCGACTTGCTAGAAGCAGGTTTTATTGATACTTTCCGCCATTTTTATCCCGAGCAGGAAGGGGCATACTCCTGGTGGTCTTATATGAGCAAGGTGAGAGAAAGAAATATTGGATGGCGTATTGACTACTTTATAGTTTCGGAGCGTTTGGCTGAAGATTTAAAAGATGCCAGCATACACTCCAATATATTGGGAAGCGACCATTGTCCCATTATCTTGGAAACAACTTTTTAACTAGGATAAATCTGTTGAGCTGGGAATACTATCTTTTAACCAGGTTAACAGGAGGTTAAGAGATGAACACGTTTATCGTAAGTTTCCACCAGGAAGATAATATAGATAGTATGCAAGTACAAAAACTGACATCAAGTGAATTTATTGAGGCGAGGACAAGGGGATTTCGCCGGCTATTCGAACTTGATACGAATGTAGGCAGCTTTGTCTTTTTTGATGCAGAAAATGAAGGTGGAGACCTTTCCCATCTAGTACTTCATTATCCCGAGGAAAGTAAAGATCCTAGTGATTGTTATTCATTTTCAAGAAATGATTTTTATGAATTCATGGCTCTTTATTTACAAGGTTTGGAGGAAGAGGAAGAAGGGGAAGAAGAGGAAGTGTATGGTCCGATTCATCATTTGGCACATTTGATGTTTCATATTGTGGATGAAGGTAAAAACATTGAACCCTGATTATACGAGGTGGAGTCATGCGTGGGACGTGTGAATTATGTTCTAGAAGTGAAATTGAACTGACTGTACACCATTTAACACCCAGAGAGGAAGGGGGCAGTCGATTACCAACAGCTCTTCTTTGTAAATCATGCCACAAACAAATCCACGCGTTGTATTCAAATCGTGAGTTAGCTATTCGATTGTATAATATTACTTTATTAAAAGATGATGAAGCTTTGAAAAAATATATAAAATGGATCAAGAAACAACCGGCAACAAAAGCTGTCAAAACAAGGAAATCAAAAACTAAATAACCCAAAAAACCCATCTTGGATGTAAGATGGGTTTTAGTATATCTATCGATTAGTGCTTCCTCTATTCTTTAAGCGGTCGAGTAAAAATCCGCCTTTAAAATACCTTGGTTCATAAGAGATAATGAAAGCTTTGGGTTCAAACTTTTCAACTGTTGCAATTAATTCTTGTTCTCGGTTACGTTTCGTTAAAATTTCCATCCGGTAACGATTACTATCCCTACCTTCGCCCGTATAGAGGGTAACACCGAATCCATTGTCTCTTAGAGTATCGATCAACTGACCATTTTTTGTCTGGGTATTGACGGTAACATTGATAAAACCAATAGCAAGTTTCTGCTCAATTTTCGTTCCGAAAATAATCCCTATACCAAACCCTACCGCATATACAACCATGGCGAGTATGCTTTGGTCACCGCCAAATACGAGGGACAAACCAAAGACGTAAACTAACATCTCAGCAATACCTAAAACAGAGGCTAAAGAGGTTAAATTTTTGACTAAGAATATAGTGCGTAATGTATAAATGGGAACATATATAAGTTGCAACAATAAGATTAGAAGAATTTCCTTCATGTGAGCACCTCTCCATTTTATTTAATCTGTGAGATATCTCATATGAAACATCTTCCATAATCTAAACATATGACAATAAATAAAGCTATGGAAATATTATGTAGTAATACTAAATTCCTATATACATTTATAATGTCTATGATTAATCAATGTTTAAGGTTCCCTGATTCTTAATTCACTAAAAATTTGGTATCATTATTTATTTAAAGGGCCTATGCCAAATCTTCAAGCAAAATCATTGTGGTTTTTAACATATGTAAGACATGTAAGAACAGAAAGCAATGAACTTCGTCGAGTATCACAATATATTTTGAAAGGAATGAATATCATTACAACGATTTGTATAGTACGCCATGGAGAAACCGATTGGAATGTACAAGGGAAATTACAGGGACAAACGGATATACCATTAAATGAAAGCGGAAAGATACAAGCGAGGAAATGCGGGGAATTTTTATCGAAAGACACTTGGGATGTCATGATCTCTAGCCCTCTAAAAAGAGCAAAGGAAACAGCGGAGATTATAGCTCAATTGGTCGATTCTCCAATTATCCTTAAAGAAGAATTCATTGAAAAGAATTTTGGTGATGCTGAAGGTATGTCAGCTGATGAAAGAGAAGTAGCATTTGTTGATAAAAACTATCCGAATCAGGAGAATGATGAATATTTACGAGAAAGGCTCTTGAAGGGACTTCAGGACATTGTAACGGAATATCCTGATAAAAAAGTGATTTTAGTTGCACATGGAGCAGTTATTCATATGATTTTACGGATGATGTCGAATGAAAGTATCGTATCAAAACAAACTAAACTTTCCAATGCTTGCTTAAGTACGATTAAATATGAGCTGAATTCATGGATTATAACCGATTTTAATCAAGTGAACCATTTGTCCTGATATATAAACAGTTATCTTTTGTGCAATAGGAATAGGATGGCCATTTCGCATATTAAATGGAAAGAAGGATATTATGACAAAAAAAACGGCATTAATCTTAGGGGCTACTGGAGTCGTAGGTACCCAATTAATTAACGTGCTAAGTACGAATAAGAATTATGAAACTATCCATCTGTTATCGAGAAGAGAATTCGATTTTAAGGACCCTATTTGTGAATTGCATATTGTTAATTTTGATAATTTGGAGCAGTACGTGGATCTATTCTATGTCAACGATGTATTCATATGTTTAGGCACTACCATCAAAAAAGCCAAAACAAAAGAGGCTTTTCGTAAAGTTGATTATGATTATGTTATAGAGGCTGGAAAATTGGCCAAAGTGGTAAATGTCGATAATTTACTGGTGATAAGCGCTATGGGAGCTGACGTTAAATCAAAGTTTTTCTATAGTCGAGTAAAGGGAGAGATGGAAGAAACACTAAAACAGTTAAAATTGAATTCTTTACATATTTTCCGACCATCGATATTGCTGGGAGATCGAAGTGAACTTCGGATAGGAGAAAAGGTTACTGGTACACTGAGTTCATTTTTTAAATTCTTATTAATTGGCCCATTACGCCCTTATCGTGCAATACGTGCAAAAACGGTCGCTACTGCCATGAGTATTGCAGCACAATCCAGCTCAACTGGAAATCATGTTTACCACTCTAACGAAATAGAAAAGCTCACTAGCGGAAGATAAATGACTTATTCGAAAAACGTTAGCAAATAAAAACGAGTCTTATATAATGGACTCGTTTTTATTGTGATTATTTTAATATACATATTCCTTATATTTCAATATAATAGGTATAAAGTCTTATTGAAACGGGTGGTTTTTTGTATTGTTCGACATGTGGTGAGAAATTATCAAGTAAAGATATCTATTGTTCTAGTTGTAGAAATAAGAAAAAGAAATCAAAATTAATACCATTTTTAGTTATATTAAGTATTTTAAGCACATTAACTTTTGCTTTTTCCATCAAATACTATTGGGATAAGGCGGACAACAAAAAAACTGCCTTATCTACTGCCATGGAAACTAAAAACGATAAAAAGCATAAGAAGAAAGAAGTAACAAGGGTTGTAGCCTCAAAACCAGTTGAGAAAATGAAAGAAGAAACAAAAAAAAGTGTGACACAGATCATTGAGGAATCTCAGAAAAAAGTGTTTACGATTTTTGCCGGAAACAGCCAAGGTTCAGGATTTTTGATTAATGACAAAGGCGATGTTCTTACTAATGCTCATGTCGTGGAGGGGTATCTTGAGGCAAGCATAAAAGATAAAAGTGGTACGGAGTTTAACGGGAAGGTTATCGGTTATTCAAATGACACGGATGTAGCCGTTATTCGAGTCCCAAAACTAGCCGGGGAAAAGCCGATAGATGTAGAAAAAACAGGAGGAGCTAAAATCGGCCAGGAAGTAGTAGCATTAGGAAGCCCTTTAGGTCTTGAAAATACGGCTACCCTAGGGACGATTACCGGGATAGACCGTAGTTTCCTTATTGGAGAGCGGTCATATGACAATATCTATCAAATGTCAGCTCATATTGCTCCAGGAAGTAGCGGCGGCCCTCTTGTTTCCATAGAAACAGGTAGAGCTGTGGCCATTAATTCTGCAAGATTAATAGCGGATGAATCAGTAGGATTTAGCATACCGATAAAGGATATATTGCTAATGATTGAAGGCTGGATCGCCAATCCACTCTCAGAACAGGAAATTAACGATTTATTTTATAATGACTCTGGCAGTTACTATTATGAAGATGAATCAGATGATGAATGGTATTTCGAGGGGGGCGATTACGATGATGACGAAGACAGTTATTATGATATCCCAGAAGAATGGTCAGAAGCAGAAGAAGACGGAGCATATGAAGAAGACTACGAAGAAGAAATAGAAGAAGATGATAGCGACGATAGTTATGAAGATTATGAAGAAGACGATGATTCGTACTACGAGAACGACGATGAAGACTACGACGAATATAATGAATACGATGAAGAAGACGAAAACGAAGACTATGAAGTTGAAGAGGATGAAGAGGACTTCGAGGATTATGAAGACTATGAAAGTGATGATAGTGACTTCTAAATGCAAGCTTTGAAATACAGCTTGAAACTACAAAAATGTAAAAAATCCATTCCGCATATACGGGAATGGATTTTTTAGTGAAAATAAGAGAACTTATCCTAATTCCCGGATTATTTATTTCAAAAATAACCTCGGTAGAATATATAATAATAAAACAAACACAGTAGTTAAGAATTTTTTAAAATCTTTCATATAAAGTGAAAATTAAAATTCCTATAGAAATACCAGAGCATTAACTGTTTCTTCAAAAAAGCCATTTCACATTTAATTCCAAATGCCTAAGTAATTTGAATTTTAGGTTTACATGGTTAAAGGGGTGGGTAAATAAGACTGTCTGTATAATATTTGTAATGTTATTGTAAAAAATGTAAATTTCATTTGTGAGATTGATGGAGGTGCTTCTTTTGTTGAAAATTGAAAATGTATCAAAAGTATATAAAGGAGGAAAGAAAGCTGTAAAGAATATTTCACTGGATATTCAAAAAGGGGAATTTATTTGTTTCATTGGTCCAAGTGGTTGCGGAAAAACGACAACAATGAAAATGATTAACCGCCTAATTGAACCTTCTGATGGAAAAATACTCATTAATGGAGAAAATATTATGGAGAAGGATCCAGTTGAGTTAAGAAGACAGATAGGCTATGTCATACAACAAATTGGCCTTTTTCCTCATATGACGATACTCGAAAATATCACTCTCGTTCCAAAGCTACTTAAATGGAGTGAGCAGAAGAAAAAAGAACGTGCCTTAGAACTGCTACAACTTGTTGATATGGGTCCGGAATACCTAGATCTGTATCCATACGAATTAAGCGGTGGACAGCAACAGAGAATCGGTGTCCTTAGAGCTCTCGCTTCCAATCCTCCTCTCATTTTAATGGATGAACCATTTGGTGCACTTGATCCGATTACACGTGATGCCCTACAGGAAGAGTTCAAGAAACTCCAACGTACCCTCAATAAAACCATTGTGTTTGTCACTCATGATATGGATGAAGCAATTAAGCTCGCGGATCGTATTGTGATCTTGAAAGCTGGCGAAATCATCCAAGTGGGAACTCCGGATGAAATCTTAAGAAATCCCGCCAACGAATTCGTTGAGGAGTTTATAGGGAAAGAACGTTTACTTCAACCAAGACCTAACCTATTAGTCGAACAAATTATGAGTAGAAATCCGATTTCAATTACCGAAGAAAAATCTCTTACCGATGCCATTACAATTATGCGTGAGAAACGTGTTGACTCATTATTAGTAGTAGGTGAGAACAATGTGTTAAAAGGTTTTGTAGACGTTGAAACGATTAGTGAATATCGTAAAAAGGCAAAATATATAAGTGAAATTATCAACCCAGAAGTTTATTCGGTGAACCAGGACTCTTTACTCCGGGATTCAGTACAGAAAATTTTAAAACGCGGATTCAAATATGTGCCTGTAGTTGACCAAAATAAACATTTGGTCGGTATTGTCACAAGGGCAACATTGGTCGACATTGTATACGACAGTATATGGGGTGAAGAAGAAAATCTAGAGGCAGAAATGGCCGGGGCGTTGTAGGAGGAGAAAGAAATGAATACATTCTTAGATTTTTTACAAACAAACTGGCAGGAATTGCTCTATAAAGCATGGGAACATTTATATATTTCATTGATTGCTGTTTTACTAGGGATCATAGTCGCAGTCCCATTGGGCATTTTGTTAACACGGATGAAAAAGAGTGCATCGATTATTATCGGAATCGCTAACATCATGCAGACACTTCCTAGCTTGGCTGTACTGGCCTTTTTCATACCATTTTTCGGAGTTGGCAAGACACCTGCCATTATTGCATTGTTTTTCTATTCTGTATTACCTATTCTTCGAAATACATATACAGGCATTAAGGGAGTAAACACTACTCTTCTCGAATCAGGAAGAGGAATCGGGATGACAAGTTGGGAACGAATACGGCTTGTTGAATTTCCACTCGCGCTTTCGGTCATTATGGCCGGGATACGTACAGCTTCCGTTTATTTGATTGGCTGGGCTACATTGGCCTCATTCATAGGTGGCGGTGGGCTAGGGGATTATATTTTCATCGGTTTGAACTTATACCAAACAGAATATATCATCGCAGGTGCTGTACCGGTTATTATCATGGCCATTCTTATAGATTATATATTCTCAATCATTGAACGGAAAGTCGTTCCAAAAGGATTGAAAGGCATGAAGGAAGTAGCTTGAGGAGGATTACCATGTATAGAAAAACAAGTATTGCGGTCCTTTTATTATTTACCTTATTCATCAGTGGTTGCTCATTGCCAGGCTTAGGTTCGTCTTCTGATAATACTGTTAAAATCGGTGCGCAGAGTATGACAGAATCTGAAATATTGGCGAATATGATAGCCCAGCTGCTTGAGCGAAATACAGATCTTGATACGAAAATCATTAAAAATCTTGGATCGAATTTCGTCCAGCAAAAAGCAATGGAAAGTGGAGATATTGACATTGCAGCTACTCGGTATACAGGGACCGATTTAACCAGTGTTTTATCACAGGATATTGAAAAAGACCCTATAAAAGCTATGGAAATTGTTCAACGAGAATTCGAAAAACAATACAATTTCAAATTTTATGATTCATATGGCTTCGATAATACCTATGCATTTACAATCTCACAAAAATTATCCGCAGAAAAAGGCTATAAAACCATATCGGATTTGAAAAAAGACGCTGAGGATTTAAGCCTTGGTGTCGACAATGCTTGGCTGAAAAGAGAAGGCGATGGTTATAAAGGTTTTGTCGATACTTATGGAATAAAGTTTGGTGAAACGTACCCTATGCAAATTGGCCTTGTTTACGATGCCGTTAAAAATGGCCAAATGAATATAGTTTTGGCTTACTCGTCAGACGGTCGGATAAAAGCAAACGACCTGTACCTTTTAGAAGATGACAAAAACTATTTCCCACCTTATGATTGTTCGCCAGTAGCAACAGAAGCTGTGTTAGAACGATTTCCGGAAATTGAGCCACAACTAAACAAACTAATTGGCATTATTACAACAGAAAAGATGCAGGAACTAAACTACGAAGTTGATGGGAAATTGAAAGAACCATCAACTGTAGCAACTGAGTTTCTTGAAGCTAATAATTATTTTGAGTAAATAGGAGGTGCAGATTAATGAATACCTTGCAACAACTCGGCACGTATTATTCGCAGAATTGGATGTACGTTCTTACTGAATTTTACCGCCACTTTTTAATGTCTGCTTACGGTGTTCTTTTTGCAGCAATCGTTAGCATCCCGTTAGGCATCTTTATAGCCAAACATAAAAAGTTAAGCACATGGGTTTTTTCTATTACAAATGTCATTCAAACGACACCGGCTTTAGCCATGTTAGCTCTTCTTATGCTCGTGATGGGACTAGGAACGAACACAGTCATTGTCTCTCTATTCTTATATTCTTTGCTACCAATTTTAAGAAATACATATATTGGAATTTCAAGTATCGATCACGCCTATTTAGAATCGGGTAAAGCGATGGGGATGACTAAATTTCAGTTACTGAGATTGGTCGAACTACCTTTATCCTTATCGGTTATCATGGCCGGCCTTCGTACTGCCCTTGTTGTCGCCATTGGTGTAACTGCGGTAGGTACATTCGTGGGATCAGGTGGTTTAGGAGATATCATTGTCAGAGGAACCAATGCTACCAATGGTACAGCAATCATTCTAGCCGGTGCAATTCCGACGGCTTTAATGGCTATCCTATCTGATTTTCTATTAGGTTGGGTAGAACGAACTCTTTCACCGGTAAAAAGAAAAAAATTAAGCCCTTCTGAAGTAAAATAAACTTCTTAAAAAGACAGTAGCAAATCAAATGCTACTGCCTTTTTTTAACATGATTATTTCTAAGAAAGAGAAGCAAGTAGTAAATCCTTCTACCATAATTAAAAGTTTTTAATCTCAAATAATGGGTAATTATAAGTATGTTGGTAAAAAAAATAAGGGGAATCGTACATGAAAATTACACCTGAGCAAAGAATTGAACTTCATGGCTTCAACAATCTCACTAAATCATTGAGTTTTAATATGTATGATATTTGTTATACGAGGACGAAAGAAGAACGTGAAGCATACTTAGAATACATTGATGAACAATACAGTGCAGAAAGACTCTCAAGCATATTAAAGAATGTGTCAGATTTAATCGGTGCCCATGTTTTAAATATTGCTAAACAGGATTATATACCACAAGGAGCAAGCGTAACGATGCTCATTTCCGAGGGCCCAGTTGTAGAAGTCCCCACAGATACCTATAAAGAAACACCTGGACCTTTGCCGAATAATGTTGTCATGCAATTGGATAAAAGCCATATTACGGTTCATACATTTCCTGAGTTTCATCCGAATGAGGGAATCAGTACCTTCAGAGCGGATATTGACGTATCTACATGTGGAGAAATATCCCCATTAAAAGCACTTAATTACCTCATCCATTCTTTTGACACTGATATTATCACAATCGATTATCGTGTCCGAGGCTTCACTAGAGACACAAACGGTCATAAGCTGTTCATTGATCATGATATTAATTCCATTCAAAATTATATCCCTGATGAAGTAAAAGGTTTATACGATATGATTGATGTAAATGTCTATCAAGAAAATATCTTTCATACTAAATGTAAGTTAAAAAGATTCGATATTAATAACTATCTCTTTGGTTATACGGAAGACAAACTTAAACCAACTGAACGTGATGAAATTATCGAAAGACTTCAAACCGAGATGGATGAAATTTTTTACGGGGCCAACGTTCCTGTACTTAAGAAAGATAAGAACCTAGAGTAAGTATAGTTTGCTAACTTTAAATTTAGGTAGACAAAACGGCTGCATGCAAAAGTCAGATTTCAAGGACTTTTGCTTCAGCCGTTTTCTTTTTCATATATTCAATGGCGAATGCAATGAATGGAGGTATAAAACTAACAAGAGTAATTCCTAGCAATGATAGGAATAAATGACTGCCTACCCATGCAAGATTACCAAGTGCATAACCTGCACATACCCAAGTAAGCGTCCAAACTATTGCACCAATTATATTGTGTCCTAGGAAGCGTTTAAACGAATAGCGTGTAAACCCACTAATGAAGGGTAAGGTTGTGCTAAGTAAGGGAACGAATCGTGAAAACATGATTGCATATTTTCCATAGCTGGTTAAAAAACGCTGTGTTTTTTCAATTGATTTATTGGGAATATACTTAAATAACGAGTATTTCTTTTCTTTTTTCGATGATTTTCTCACCAAGCTGCCAATCAAATAGTTCTGAGCATCTCCAGCAACAGTCGCTAGGAAGAACAGTAGCAAAAGTATAGGAAAATTCAGGTGCCCAATCGCCGCAATCGTGCCACTGGCAAACAAGGTCGCATCGCCAGGCAGAAAAGTCAGGACGATATAAGCCGTCTTCGCGAAAATAATGATGAATAAAATAAGATAAATCTGTTTACCGAAAAGAGTGATATATTGATTCATATCGGTATCAATCGATTGAGTAAAATGTAAAAGGTTATGCAAATGAATGCAACCTCCTTTAAAGAAATATAAGATTCATGGAATGAGTATTAAAATAAGCTTTCGGACGGATATAAGTTTAATGGAAAGAACAATATTACACCCTAAGTAATATTACATAGAAAGGTATGACAAGTAAATGGTTTATAAATGGGAATGGATAGGGCAGCTATGATTCATTTCATTGAAGGGGAGGAATAGCTCATTCCTTGATGTGGACTTGGAGGGGACAGTTTCTTATGGATTTAAATCCATTGCCATATAAGTATTTTATGAATATTATATGTATGGCCCTGTGTAATATTGACAAAATTCCACACGGAATTAAAATCATTCTATAGGCTAAGGTTTAGTTATTTACCGTATGTTTGGGGAGGAAGGTTTTCTTAATCGAGATGAATCTTGTTTCGAACACTCCATCTATACTGTATCTAATTCTTAAAGGGAAATTAGTGATAACTAAAATAAATTAAATGATATCATGAATTACAGTGGGCGTTCTATTGCACTGTTATCTCTATCGTTCGTATAAAAGATTTCAAAATTAATGGTTCAGAAAAAGGTAAAAGAAGATAACAAATTGTATATAAGGAGGGGTAGCCGCAAGAGGGTAATTAGGTATGAAATTATGGTAGGCAAATAGGTCAATAGCATCGACATATCTGCCTCTTCATTTTTCTGTTAGTAAAATAGATTTCTGAGACATCTCGTTTCTTAGAGGCTAATACGATTGGTAGGTTATTTAACATTTTTTAATTTTCTCCAAAGGGTAGTTCTACTTATTCCAAGTAATTCAGCAGCTTTTTCCTTATTTCCTTCAGCTTTCTCTAGAGCAATCTTAATCCTTTCTAACTCTTCCGCGAAGAAACCATGTGGCTTTTTATTATCTTTATTAGAAAGTACAGAATGTGGATGATATAGAGCCATATGTAAAGTGCTTTCAAGAAACTCGCTTGTTAAGTCTTCACAATCGCAAAGAACAAGAAAACGCTCAGCAACATTTTGTAATTCCCGGACATTTCCGGGCCAATGGTAAGTAGTTAATGGATTCATGTTAACTTTAGATAGTACATGTAAAATTCGTTCATTTTTTTGTATAAAATGTCGAAATAAATGTAAAATATCTCCTGGTCGATGCCGTAAAGGTGGTATATAAAGCTGCAATACACTAATTCGAAAATATAAATCATCACGAAATGTCCCTTTTTTTACACAGTCCAAGAGGTTTTTATTAGAAGCTGAAATGATTCGTACATCAATAGGAATGACTTGATCTCCACCAATCCTTACAATTTCTTTTTCTTGAAGAACCCGTAAAAGTCTTGATTGTAAGTGTAAGGGCAGTTCACTAATTTCATCGAGAAAAATTGTACCTTGATGGGCCATTTCAAATAATCCCACTTTTCCTCCTTTTTTTGCACCAGTAAAGGCTCCTTCTTCATAACCAAAGAGTTCACTGTCAATAAGGCTCTCTGGTAAAGCTGCGCAGTTAACCGTAATAAAAGGGTGAATACTCCGAT
This sequence comes from Peribacillus sp. NPDC097675, assembly GCF_050277655.1. Taxonomy (NCBI): domain Bacteria; kingdom Bacillati; phylum Bacillota; class Bacilli; order Caryophanales; family Bacillaceae; genus Peribacillus; species Peribacillus sp. NPDC097675. The sequence continues at coordinate 19,855 of NZ_JBNNSK010000006.1, forward strand.
AACTATATTGATGAATACTTTGCGAAAATAGTTCTTTTCCCGTTCCTGATTCACCATGTATAAGAATAGAAGGATTTGCTCGACTATATTTTTTCGCTTGTTGTATGGTTTCTTTAATAGATGGAGAGGAGCCGATAATATCAGCAAAAGAGTAACCGGCCATCATTGGTTTCTGATTAATATTTTTTCGAATTTTAAGTTCTTTCTCCTTTAATTTGACCACATCTTCAATAGAAATAAGATGCCCCATGCTATCGCCTTGAAATGAAACTGGGATAATATCAGCCATTAGTTTTTTACTATCATGCTCAAAAATCAGATTATATTGAGGCTCATTCCATTCTTCTGATGCTTGGTTTGGCATTAGATTAGGTATTAGTTTATTTAGATTGATATCATGTGTTTGTCTTCCTTTAATCCCAAGAAGCCGTTTAGTGCTTTCATTTATACTTATCACATTAAAATCGGAGTCAGTGGAAATAAGTCCATTACGGCTAATATTCATCATGGTTTTAAACAGATTAACACCCTCAAGTTTGCTACGATAAACCTTTACTACATTTAAGGCATCCTGAAGTGTATTTTCCACGGCTCGTTTGGAATAATAAAACACACCATTCATTCCTAATTGATTTGCTGCTTCGCATACCCAACTTCCACCGATTACATCCTTGACTCCCTCATCTCTTAAGTGTTCAAGAATAGTGTACGCCTCTTGAATGTCATTAAATTGAATTTGCCGAACCTTAATATTTAAAAGTGAGGAAATATTATCTAATGCTTTAATATCTTCACCGTAATTCATGATAACTACTTCTTCTTTACCTACTTTTTGAATGAGTTCTAATAAATCAAACCCAGTCATCTTCACAGGAATCACTAGATTATTCAAGTTTTGTTTAAGTGAAAGGGAACTGCGATTACCACTTACCACAATCGTAGCAGGGTCAAAAAATGATTCCAATTCACGGATTGATTCTGGAGAACTTAGGAATTTAAGAGGTAATTCAGTAATTTCATAAGTTACCCATGGCGGAAGATCGATGAGAACTTCTTTAGCCAATTTAGAAAATGGCGGAAAACCAACTATAGCAATCTTAATCTGCATGTAATTAACCTCCCCAATTAATTAAATTATACATTTTTTTGGTTTTTTTGTTCAGTATGTAACGGGGTGAGGTGATTGTCAATGCTCTTGATTATTTGTTTACTTACTGAAAAATCAAATTATGATTGATAGCTGAAATAACTAGGTAGAGGAACTAAGGGTTTAATAAATGAACTATTTAAGGAGAGAATTTCATAAGTCTGAGCTGTACAGGCTAGTGCTTTCGGAATATAAAAAATGAAGAACCTCCAAAGATCTTCCCTTTAGTCTAAGCGAGTACATTATAGTATGCTAAAACATTGATAAAAAATAAAATATAATTGTCGTAATAACTAGATAAATAATTAATTAAACAAATTATTTTTCTAGTTATTGACAGTTAATAGGGAGAGGTGTTACTTTGAACTTATGTAGTTCTTTATAAAGAACGAAATGAGAATCTTACATCTTTTTATCTTTTATTTAATGTTTGTTAATAAGGACTTTAATTAGCTTTTTAAATCATTGCTGGGAGGAAGAGAACATGAGTGCAATCGCTGGACTCTATCATTTAAATGAAGAGCCAATCAATCTCCAGCATGGAGAGCTATTAATGAAGTCATTTCGTAAGTTCCCGGCCGATAGCATACAAGCTTGGAATGGTGAGAAAATCTTCCTTGGTTGCCATAATCAATGGATCACTCCTGAATCAGTAAATGAAACTCTGCCATTTTATGATTATGCCAGACAGCTAGCAATAACAGCCGATGCCATCATTGATAATCGAGATGAATTATTTAATCGATTACAGATTGAAAAATCTGATCGACCATATATGACCGATAGCCAGTTAATCCTACTAGCTTACCATAAATGGGGAGAGGAAACCCCAAAATATTTAGTTGGTGACTTCGCTTTTATGATTTGGGATCAAAAACAACGCAAGCTTTTCGGAGCTAGAGACTTTTCAGGAAGTCGGACTCTTTATTATTTCATGAATAAAGATAAATTAGCATTCTCAACGACAATTGAACCACTGCTTTCATTACCTTATGTAGAGAAGAGATTGAATGAGGAATGGTTGGCTGAGTATTTGGCTATATCAGGAATGGTTGATGCGGTGGATTCTTCCATTACCCCTTATTTAACTATTAACCAAGTACCTCCTTCACATAGTATTTCATTAGAAAACAATAAAATTACTTTTAAAAGGTACTCGTATTTAACAGATGTTAAAACTCTTAAACTAAAATCAAATGAAGAGTATATCGAGGCATTTCAAAGTATCTTTCAAGAGGCCGTTACATCACGGTTAAGAACACATAAGAAAGTAGGTTCTCAATTAAGTGGTGGTCTCGATTCAGGAGCCGTTGTTAGTTTTGCTGCTCAGCCATTAAAAAAGCAAAATAAAGAATTACATACCTTTAGTTATATTCCTCCTGATGATTTTAAAGATTTTACTCCAAGATATTATGTGGCAGATGAGAGGCCTTATATTAAATCCACCGTAGAATTTGTAGGGGGAATCAAAGGTCACTATTATAACTTTCAAGGGAAAGATTCATTTTCTGAAATTGAGGATTTTCTTGAAATAATGGAAATGCCTTATAAATTTTTCGAAAACTCCTTTTGGTTAAAAGGCATGTTTGAAAAAGCAAATGAGGAAGGAGTGGGTGTATTACTAAATGGTGATAGAGGGAATTTTACTATTTCCTGGGGTTCGGCCTTAGACTATTACTCCATTTTATTAAAAAGGGTTAAATGGGTTCGGCTTTTTCAAGAACTAAACCAATATAGCAAAAAAGCAGGTGGAGCTAGAATAAGAAATTTACCACTAATCGCAAGAATAGGATTTCCTATAATTGATCGTATATTTCCAGATAAAAGCTCGAATAGTTTTAGTTACCCTCAACTTATTAATCCTGAATTTGCGGAGAAGAGTGGAATTTATAAAAAATTAGGTGAACATGGAATCAATCAAAGAGGACAAATGTCTTCCTCAGATAATATATATCAGATGAGAAAAAGACATTTTTATGATGTCTTTAACTGGAATGCTGGAAATACGCTTTCTACGAAACTTTCATTACGCTATTCATTATGGAAGAGAGACCCCTCTAATGATGTACGAGTAGTTCGGTTTTGTTTGTCTCTACCAGAGCATCAATATGTTCAAGATGGATTAGATAGGGCTCTAATTAGGAAATCAACTGTAAACTACTTACCAGATAATGTGAGACTAAACCAAACTTTTCGCGGTGTACAAGGAGTAGATTGGATACATCGAATGATTCCTATGTGGGAAACGTATAAAATTGAACTCGAACTACTGAATACAGATAAAAGCCTTTTAAAATACGTCAATGCTCAAGTGATTCAAGAGGGATTATCAAAAGTTAAGTCAGGGGTTAAACCTGAACAAGCTATTGACCCATATCTCAAGCTTTTAATGCGCAGTCTAATTATTAATCGATTTCTTAAAAAAATACCTGAGGGGGGGTGAAAATATGAAAAAAGAATGGAAAAAACCAAATTTAGAATTACTTGATGTCAATATGACTATGTTAGGAAAAGATGGTGACTTCACAGACGCAACTTTTCCAGCAGACACACCAAGAGGCAAACTAACATTTAGTTAATGAAGAAGTGAAAGTTAATTAGATATATCTAATTTGGACTCCTGAAATATTAAATATATAAGGGTCTTCATTAATCGTTTCAAAACATAAGTAGACTAATAAATATAAAATCTACCATGAACTACATACTGGTTAGTCTATAAGAATGGTTCGTTATCCCCTATATATAAAATTATATAGGGGTCTCCTATACAATAATAAAGTTACTTTAACTAATGGGGGAAAATTTACATGCAAGATATGAATATATATGAGGCATTCGGATTTACCTTTTCTAGTGAGTTTTCATTTCCAGAGTTAAACAAAAGTGAAAGATTGAATCCAAAAGTTGATATTGTAATTGAAAAAGATGAGTTATATAGTCTTTGGTCTGAACAAGAGGATTTAATTAACGACGGATTTATCATCCAAAGAAATTCAGTGATGTTTTTGGTTCCAGGTACGGCAATATTTTTAATTCAAGGCGGGAACAAGATTATTATTTCACCTCTAGACCCTATTAAAGAAGATGAAATTCGATTATATACTCTTGGTACTTGTATGGGTGCAATCTTATTACAAAGAAAAATTCTTCCCTTGCATGGGAGCGCGGTTGTAATAGCTGGAAAAGCTTATGCTATTATAGGTGATTCTGGAGCAGGAAAATCAACCCTTGCATCTGCCTTTATAAGAAGGGGATATCAACTGCTTACTGATGATGTGGTTCCGGTCAGCTTAAATAGTGAAAATGTTCCTGTTGTAACACCAGCTTATCCTCAACAGAAATTGTGGCAAGAAAGCTTAGATTATTTTGGAATGGAATCGGGGAATTTTCAGCCAATTATTGAGAGGGAAACAAAATTCACTGTTCCTGTCAAATCTCACTTCGCTTCCAAATCCATTCCACTTGCAGGAGTCATTGAATTGGTCAAATTAGAAACTGAGGAAATAAAATTACATTCAATGCAAGGAAATTTACAGAAACTCAATACATTGTTAACACATACATATCGTAACTTTTTTCTTGCTGATTTGGATTTAATAGAATGGCATTTTAATATTACGGCTAAAATTATCGATAAGATACATTTGTATCAATTAGGGAGACCTACTTCTCATTTTACTGTAGAGGATATAACAGTTTTATTATTAAAAACCTTGAATAGGGAGGAAAAAGTATATGATTAATAGTGCGGTTATTAAGGAAGATTATGTAATACGTCAAGTCCCTGGAAATCTAGTAAGTGACATGGCTGGGGAAAAGGTAATGCTGAGTATTGAAAATGGAAAGTATTATAATCTAGGAGAAGTTGGAGGGGATATTTGGGGTTTATTGAGCAAGCCTATTTCCATACAAAACCTTATTTTAACCCTTCAATCTCAATATGAAATAGATCTAACGGAATGCGAGCAGCAAGTAACAATTTTTTTAAATCAATTATTAAAAGAAGGATTAGTTCAAGTGGAAGCTCCATAGATTTAAGATGAGAGTCTTAGGAGGGAAATGTGATTTTATTCAAAAAAATAAGAACATTCTTTGGGTTAGGTAGTCAAATGCAAGTTATGCTTTTAGAGGCGTACTGTTACTTAGCATGGGGAAGATATTTAAAAACGTTGAATTTTTCAAGAGTTGCGCCTACTTTAGGAAAAAGTATGTCTGAAACATCTTGTTCGACTAAGACATCTGATAAACAAACTTTACAAAATGTATCAGCAGCGATTCATCTTATGAGTAGGTATACATTTTGGGAAAGTGAATGTCTTGTAAAAGCAATTGCTGGAATGAAAATGCTTGAAAAAAGAAGGATCGAAAGCACGCTTTATTTAGGAACAGCAAAAGAAAAAACAGGGAATTTAGTTGCTCATGCATGGTTGCGCAGTGGTCCATATTATATATCAGGATCGGAAACGATGAATAAATTTACGGTTGTAGCCTCTTTTGCAAAGGAAAACAGGAATAAAAAGGCTGAAGGTGAAAAAAATGAGTAATGCTCTTGATGTAGCCAATATACCTAAAGAATTAAGTTTGTTACTTGAACTTGTGAAAATTGATAATAATGAAGACACTTTAAAAAGGTTTAATAAAAAAGAGATTAATTGGGATCTTTTTTTAGATCTCACATGGCACCATCGTCTTTTTCCTGTACTATATCCTAAGTTGAAGAAGATAAAAGAACAACTTCCCCCATTCGTTTTAGAAATCTTACAGGCAAAATATCAGGAAAACACTATTCATATGTTGCAATTAACTGCAACCATGATAAATATAAGCCATGCTTTAAAGAATAATCAGATTCGCACCCTCTTTTTAAAGGGACCTTTGTTGGGTTTAGAGCTATATGGTGATATTTCGCTTCGTACATCAAGTGATTTAGATTTTCTAGTTCCACTTGAAGACTTAGATAAAGCAGAGAATATACTTATTAGCCTAGGTTACGTAAAAGATGATTATTTTCAATCTGTATTAGGTGACTGGAAATGGAGACATCATCATATAGCCTTTTTTCATCAAGAAACTAATACGAAAATTGAAGTACATTGGAGATTAAATCCAGGGCCAGGAATGGAACCAGATTTTTATGATTTATGGGAAAGGAAAAGGACTAACATAATAACAACTTCCCCAATTAACTTGTTAGGAAAAGAGGACTTATGCTTTTTTTTGATAACACATGGAGCACGTCATGGATGGTCACGACTTCGTTGGTTATTAGACATTAAACACTTGTTAGGCCAAGAATTAAAATGGTCAGTTTTATCAAAATTACTTAAAAAGTATCATTATCTTCACTTAGGTGGTCAAGCTGTCATTCTATCCTCTCAACTGTTGGGTGTATCAATAAAAAAAGAAATGGAATCTATGACAAGAGGGGCGCGGGCACAAACATTAGCTCAAGAATCTATATTCTATCTGGAAAGAATGGTAAACCTACATACAGAACCCTTACCTGATGATATTGCACGTTTCCATAAAAAACACTTATATTCTCTGCAGTCCTTTCAACAAAAAACATTGTATATCCTAAGTATAATGTACCCTTACCCGACTGATGTAGAGACATTGCCATTGCCAAAGAACCTTCATTTTTTATATTTTCCTTTACGTCCTTTCTTAACAGTTTGGAGAATAACAAAGAAAAGTGCCTATTCTAGGAGGGCAAAGGAATGAAAGAACTCCTATATTTCGCAAAACAAATACATTCATATTCAGGTAAAATCTTATATGTAAATATGATAGCCATGCTCTTAATTAGTATTTTTGAAGGGATTGGCATTTTTTTATTAGTACCTTTACTTGGTCTCATTGGTGTTGTGGAACTAGGAGAAAATACAAGATTATCATGGGCTTCTAATTTATTCGATGGTATTCCTGAATTGATAAGTTTATTTATTATCTTATGTTTTTTTATAGTTTTAATAATTGGCCAAGGTTACTTTCAACGCCAACAATTAATTTTAAATGTAAGGATTCAACAGAGTTTTACAAGGTATTTAAGAGAGGAGACCTATAGAAACCTAATTCAGGCCAATTGGCTTTTCTATCTAAATAAGCGAAAATCAGATCTTATCAATTTAATGACGACTGAAGTGTTTCGTGTGAGTGGAGGAATTAGCTTATTTTTTCAATTTATTTCTTCATTAATATTTACAATGATTCAAATTGGTTTAGCCTTTTGGTTATCCTATCAGATGACTAGTTTAATTCTCCTATTTGGATTAGTATTGATGGTTTTCTCAAGAACCTTTTTAAAGAAGTCCCAAACCTTAGGAGAAGAGACCCTTCAAATTTCTAAAAATTACTTAGGTACAATTACTGATCATTTTAATGGAATCAAAGATATAAAAAGCAATACAATGGAACAATCTCAATTAACTAGTTTTCTTAATTTAAGTGAAAAAATGGAGAAGAATTATGTCAATTTCACAAAACTAAATACACTATCAAGTTTGGTCTATAAATTGGTATCAGCTTTCCTCATAGCATTTTTAGTTTTTTTTTCTTTTAGTTACTTTGAATCACAACCTACACAGATGCTAATGATTTTAGTTATTTTTTCAAGAATATGGCCTAGAATCACTGGTATCCAGTCTAATATGGAGTATTTAGTAAGTGTTATTCCTTCTTTTAAGGCCCTAATAAAGCTTAAAAATCAAAGTTCAGAGGCCAAAGAAATCAATACGAGTAATATTCAAAGTATAAAACCATTAAAAATTGAAATGGGTTTGGAATTTTCTCAAGTATCATATCGTTATAATTCAAATGAAGATTCGTATGCGCTCAAAGATATTAACCTATTTATTCCCTCTAATCAGATGACCGCTGTTGTAGGTAGGTCTGGTGCGGGGAAAAGTACATTGATTGATATGATATTGGGTTTAAACCGTCCTGAAAAAGGAGAAATCCTTATAGATCATGCAGCTCTTACATCCGATAATTTATTATCCTTAAGAAAATCTATTGGTTATATTTCGCAAGATCCGTTTTTGTTCAATACTACTATTAGAGAAAATCTATTATTAATGAAACCCGATGCAACTGATGAACAAATCTGGGAGTCATTACACTTTTCAGCAGCTGCGGATTTCGTAGAAAAACTTCCATATGGATTGGATACCGAAATTGGAGATAGAGGAATACGGCTCTCGGGCGGTGAACGCCAAAGAATAGTCCTTGCAAGGGCCATTTTACGTAAACCAGCAATTCTTATATTAGATGAAGCTACAAGCGCATTAGATACCGAGAATGAAACTAAAATTCAAAAAGCACTAGAGAGCTTAAAAGGCCATATGACTATAGTCGTAATTGCACATCGTCTTTCCACCATTTCAAACGCCGATCAAGTACTTGTTCTAGATCAAGGTAATATCATCCAACAAGGACAATTCCATGAACTTGCCCAAAATATGGGGTTATTTAACCAACTATTAGGAAACCAATTAGAAGGTATTTCTTGAAAAAAATAATTGTATAATATGTTAAAAATTTTATAATTTTGTAACGTTTTGTTGACATGTTCTTTATAACGAACTAAAATAGTGGTATAGTCCTTACAAAATATTGAAAAAGGTGGTTCTATGTCAAACCCATACAATATAAACTATGAAAAACAAAAATCAGCAAAAGAGATAAATATAAAACAATTATTTGAAATTATTGTTAGGCGATTATGGATTGTTATTATCGTAGCACTATTATTCACTCTCGCAGGCTATCTTAAAACATTATCAACCACACCTCTATATCAGTCTTCCACTAGGATTATCATAGAAGCTAATCAAGATAAAATGAAAACACTGCAAGTAATTATAAAAGATTCTACGGTTTTACAAAAAGTCATTAATGAGATGGAATTACCAATGTCTCCAGAGGCCTTAGCTGGTTCTATTAACGTCAACAGTGTTGAGGATTCTGAGGTTGTAAGTATAAGTGTAACATCATCAGATCCTTATATGGCTGCTAACATTGCTAATAAAACAGCTGAAGTTTTCAGAAATGAAGCACCTAATATTGTCAACTTTAAAAAGATTAGGAATTTGTCACCAGCAAAAGTAAACCTATCACCCATTAATGGTGATGATAATGGAACCATTATGAAAAGCGGTATTATCGGTCTTGTTATAGGGATTGGGTTAACATTTCTATTTAATTCTCTGGATTATACAGTCCGTAGCGAGCAAGAAATAGAAGATATTATAGGTTACCCGGTTATAGGACGTGTTTCCAAAATGAATAAAAAGAATTCAAATCTTAATAAAAAGAATATACAAAAATTCAAAGAAACGCAGCAAGCTAAATATACAAAAACGCTAGGGTAGAATTGTGAGGCGAAATAAATGTCGATAATTCCACAAAAACAAGGTCATATACTTAAAAAAAGAAATCTGATAGCTTATTCAAGTCCAGATTCACTAATCTCTGAACAGTTTAGAACGATTCGAACAAACATCAAATTTTCAGCGATATCGAAAAAAAGGAATATTATCATGGTTACTTCTCCAACAGCAGGAGAAGGAAAGTCAACCACTGCAGCAAATCTGGCAGTTTCAATGGCCCAAAATAAAGAAAAGGTTCTGCTAATAGATGCTAATTTTAGAAGCCCTACTATTCACTCGATTTTTAAGATTTCAAATAAAGTAGGGTTGACTAACATATTATCTGAAGTATTAGAACCATCATTGGAAGAGACTGTATATAAAACAGGAATGGAAAGCTTAGATGTGTTAACAAGTGGCCCTATACCCTTCAATCCAGGGGAAATAATAGGATTAAAAGTTATGCAGGAGTTTTTAACTGCATGTGAAAAGGTTTATGATGTGATTCTTATAGATTCTCCATCCATACTAGAATTTACAGACACAAAAATATTGGCGAATTATTGCAATGGAATCGTTCTCGTATTCAATAATGGAAAAACACAGTTGAAAAACGCTATAGCAACAAAAAGAATTCTAGAATTTGTTGAAGATAAAATGGTTGGAGTCATTTTAAATACAAATCCACAAAATTGGCTTACTAAATTATTCAAGAGAATCATTTAACTAGGCAAAAAAATTTTACCAATAAGTTCTTTATTAAGAACAAACAGACCGTTTACAAATAAAATAGTATTTGGTGATGTCTCCTTGCCAATATAAACGGAGGCACTCGATCATGCTGTGGGTTGCGAAACCTTAGACGCTAGTCGTCAAGAGTGTGGGGTGAGGAGGGGTTAAATGCCCTATATTACTATTAAAGCACTAATGCATAGAGTTTTATCTAAAACTCTATGCATTAGTGCTTTATTGATAAAGAGAAAAAGTGAGGTGAATGAATGTGACATATAGACAAAGGCTATCCCTATTTATACTGATAGATTCATGTATTGTAATATCAGCTATTTTCTTAGGCCGTTTTTTAGTAAATGCAAGTATTTATGTTTTTACCATTCCCATTGTGCTCAGTTCAATTACACTACTACTCAGTCACCATTTATTTGCCATTTCATTTCACTTATATAAAAAGGCTTGGGAGTATGCGAGCATAGGTGAATTAGTCATTATTTTCAGGACGGTTTCAGCTTCAATCTTCTTAACAGGACTTTTGCAGGCACTTCTTTTTCAAGAAGTGTTTTACCGATTATTGGCCGTAACTTGGCTACTTCATATTTTGTTGATAGGTGGTTCTAGATTTTTCTGGAGAATGTATAGAGATCAATATTTACTTAAAGATGAAAATAAAAAAAGAACATTAATTGTAGGAGCTGGATCAGCCGGCACAATGGTAGCAAGGCAATTACTCAAAAATAATGATGTGGATTTATTACCTGTAGCATTCATTGATGATAACTCTCGTAAACAAAAACTCGATATTTTAGGAATTCCAGTAGTGGGTGACGTAAGTAAAATTGCAAGTAAAGTTGAAGCTTTAAAAATTGAACATATCATTATTGCAATTCCATCCTTGAATAAACAGGAAATGAATCGGATATTTCAAGAATGTGCAAAAACAACCGCTAAAACTCAAATCCTCCCTATGTTAGAAGATTTGTTGACAGGAAAGGTATCTGTCAACAAATTTAGGGATGTGGAGGTACAGGATCTTCTTGGAAGAGAACCTGTAGAACTCGATATCGATGGGATTTCAGAATATGTAACCGAAAAGGTTATCTTAGTCACGGGCGCGGGGGGCTCAATTGGTTCAGAAATCTGTCGACAAATTTCAAAATTTAGACCAGCCAAGTTAATTTTACTTGGGCATGGAGAAAACAGCATTTATACAATAGAGATGGAATTAAAAGAATCATATCAACACTCTAAAATAGAGTTTATTACAGAAATTGCAGATCTTCAGGATCATAAAAAAATGCTTTCAGTCATGGCTACATATCAACCAGATGTCGTCTATCATGCAGCTGCACATAAACATGTACCACTTATGGAACGAAATCCGGAAGAAGCGGTCAAAAATAATATGATTGGAACAATGAATGCAGCCAATGCAGCCAGTTGGAGTGGGGTTAAAACCTTTGTGATGATTTCAAGTGACAAAGCCGTTAATCCTACAAGTGTAATGGGTTCTACCAAAAGACTCGCAGAAATGACGATACAGCGAATGAATAAGGACAGTGAAACTAATTTCGTAGCAGTTCGTTTTGGAAATGTACTGGGTAGTCGTGGAAGTGTCATACCTCTATTCACAAAACAAATTGAAAAAGGTGGACCCATTACAGTTACACATCCTGATATGATTCGTTATTTCATGACCATACCAGAAGCTTCTAGACTAGTCATTCAAGCGGGTGCACTTGCAAAAGGTGGAGAGATTTTCGTGCTAGATATGGGGCATCCTGTGAAAATTGTAGATTTGGCTAGAAACTTAATCAAGCTTTCTGGGCATTCAGAAGAAGATATATCCATTGAATTTACTGGAATGCGACCTGGAGAAAAGCTATTCGAAGAGTTATTAAATAAAGATGAAATTCATGAACAACAAATCTATCCCAATATATATGTCGGTAAGACAGGCAAACTGTATACCAGTGAAATTGAGCAAATTCTAAATAGTTATTCAGATATGGATAAAGAAACATTACGAAAAAATCTTGTGGATTTGGCTAATGAGCGTGTCACCACACCTTCGCTAGTACCAATCTCAAACTAGGGAGGACTCGTTTTGGAAATTAGAAAAGCTATCATACCGGCTGCAGGATTAGGTACTAGATTTCTTCCGGCAACAAAGGCTATGCCCAAAGAGATGTTGCCAATTGTTGATAAACCTACTATTCAATATATTGTAGAAGAAGCAATAGAATCAGGTATCGAAGATATTATTATTGTAACTGGGAAGGGGAAACGAGCAATAGAAGATCATTTCGATCATTCTTTTGAATTGGAACAAAACCTTTTCCAAAAAGGAAAGTTCGATTTATTAAAGGAAGTTCAGAAATCTTCTAAATTAGTTGATATCCATTATATTAGGCAAAAAGAACCTAAAGGATTAGGACATGCAGTATGGTGTGCTCGAAAATTTATAGGTGATGAACCATTTGCAGTCTTGCTGGGTGACGATATAGTAGATGCCCAAAAACCTTGTCTACAACAGATGATTGAACAGTATGAAATGTCTAAAGCTTCAATCCTTGGAGTACAAAAGGTTTCTAATGAAGAGGTATCCAGATATGGAATTATTGAAGCAAATGAGATTGGAAATCGTTTATACAATGTTACAAGTCTAGTTGAAAAGCCAAAACAAGAAGATGCACCTTCCAACTTAGCTATTATGGGAAGGTATATTTTGAATCCTGAAATTTTTAAAATTCTTGGAGACCAACCTCCTGGTGCAGGTGATGAAATTCAATTAACAGATGCAATCAGCCGCTTGAATGAATATGAGAGTGTCTATGCGTATGATTTTGAAGGAATCCGGTATGATGTCGGGGAAAAGATCGGCTTTATCCAAACAACTATTGAAATGGCTCTCCAACGTGGTGACTTAAGAGAAAATATATTAAATTACTTAACAAACGTATTGAACCGAGAATTAATAAAATGAAAAGCTTGAGTAGGATATCGAAAGGATGGTGACTCATGGAAAAGAAAGTCCTATTTTGTGCAACAAAGGATTTTCATTTTGAAGCATTTCACCTACCTTACTTTAAATGGTTTAAAGAGCAAGGATATGAAGTTCATACAGCTGCACATGGTGATTTAGTTCTTCCGTTTGTTGATAAAAAACACATTATACCCATACAAAGGTCTCCACTTAAAAGGGAAAACCTTAAAGCCTACAAAGATCTAGAAAAGCTCATTGAAAGTAACAACTTTCAACTTGTTCATTGTCATACGCCTATGGGCGGAGTTCTTGCTAGGCTCGCTGGACGTAAAGCAAGAGAAAAAGGAACTAAAATGATTTATACGGCACACGGATTTCACTTTTGTAAAGGTGCTCCTTTAATAAACTGGCTGCTCTACTATCCTATAGAAAAATACTTGGCAAAACTAACAGATTGTCTAATTACAATCAATGAAGAGGATTTTCAACTTGCAAGGAAAAGAAAATTCAAAGCACATGAGATTAAACATGTTCATGGTGTCGGGGTTGATACTGAGCGTTTTCATCCAGTTTCCCCAATTCACAAATCTGTACTCAGATTAGAGAAAGGGTATTGTGATGATACTTTTCTTATGTTCTACGCGGCCGAATTTAATAAAAATAAAAACCAACAATTACTCTTGCAATCCTTTTCCTCAATAAAGAATAAGATACCTAATGCACGACTACTACTGGCTGGAGAAGGTCCTTTATTAGTTGAGTGCCGGGAACTGGCAGAGACTCTGGGAATAAGTGAAAATGTCGACTTCCTAGGTTATCGGAATGATATTGATGTGTTACTGAAGATAAGTGATCTTGCTGTGGCATCAAGTTTGAGAGAAGGGTTACCTGTTAATATCATGGAAGCAATGGCATGCGGGCTTCCAGTTGTTGCAGTCAAAAATAGAGGACACTCTGAATTAGTAAAGAATAACCAGAATGGGTGGATAATTGAGAGAGGTAATGAAAGTAATTTCACAGAAAAAATCTTAAAGGCTCTAGGTGATAGCGAACTAAGAGAGAAATATGGAAAATATGGTCGGAAAATGATTGAAAATAAATATAGCACAAAAAAAATATTAGAAGCAAAAAGCGAAATTTATAAATTATATCTATTAGATAAGGAGGATATTATGTGGGCAGCCCACTAAGAATCTTACATGTTGTCGTTAATATGAATAGGGGAGGAGCGGAAACCCTTATCATGAACTTATATCGTAATATTGACCGCTCAAAAATTCAATTTGATTTTCTTACATCCAAAGTAGGTGTATTTGATACTGAGATCTTAAATCTTGGCGGGAAAATTCATAGAATTCCATACCTTACCGATGTCGGACATTTTAAATATAAAAAACAATTAAACGAATTTTTCAAGCAGAATGGTGACTATAAAGTTGTTCATGCTCACATGGATAAAATGAGCGGGCTCGTTCTTCAATCAGCAAAAAAAGCTGGAATTCCAAAAAGAATATCACATAGTCATAATACACAAAGTGAAGGAAGCTTGGCAGCAAGAATTTACAAATGGTATGCAGGAACATTAATTATGCCCAATGCAACAAATTTTTTAGCTTGTTCAAGACAGGCAGCAAAATGGTTATTTAAAGAAAAAACCAATGTCAATATCTTAAAAAATGGGATTGATTACAATCTTTATTCATACTCATCTGAAATAAGATATAAAGTGAGAAAAGAACTGAATATTGCAAATGATGCATTTATTTTAGGGCATGTCGGAAGATTTGCTCATCAAAAAAATCATACTTATTTGATTGATATCTTTTCAAATTTTAATAAACAAAAAGAAAATTCTATCTTAATTTTAGTAGGTGATGGTCCACTAAAACCAGAAATCTTAGCAAAAGTTAAGTCTCTTAATCTAGAAAGTAAAGTAAAATTCATAGGGGTCCGCAGTGACATTAATCGAATACTCCAAGCATTCGATGTTTTTGTCTTTCCTTCTCTACATGAAGGCCTCCCAGTTTCACTTATTGAAGCCCAAGCAACAGGGCTACCATGTCTGATATCCAATCGAATTTCAAAAGAGGTAGATTTGGGTATCAATCTTATTGAATTTCTCCCTATTGATAATAGTTTACCATGGGCATCAAATTTAATAGAAATAACTTGTCGTAACACGTCAAGAACTATTAAATCTGATTTCTTAACTAAACAAGGGTATTCCATATACGAAACAGCCGATAAAATAAAAGATTACTATTTATCGATGACAGGGTGAATCATATATGAAAACTTTAACAGTGTTTACACCAACCTATAATAGAGCTTATTGTCTCGGGAGATGTTATGAAAGCTTAGTTCGCCAAACTAATAAAGATTTTATTTGGTTAATCATTGATGATGGATCAACAGATCATACAAAAGAATTAGTATCTGAATGGATAAATGAAAATAAAATTGATATTAAGTATAGTTGGCAAGAAAATCAAGGAATGCATGGAGCGCATAACACAGCCTACAACCAAATAGAAACTGAATTAAATATATGTATTGATTCTGATGACTATATGGCAGATGGTGCAATAGAAAGCATCCTTTCATTTTGGAGAAAGCATGGCAATGCAAAGGTCAGTGGAATCGCAGCTCTAGACGCTACAAGTAATCATCAAATCATCGGTTCAAAATTACCTGAAGAACTTTTTTCTGCAACTTTATTTGATCTTTATAACAAATATGGTGTTACAGGAGATAAAAAACTTGTTTACCGTACTGAATTAACTAAGCTATACCCTTATCCCATCTTTAATAACGAAAAATATGTAGGGTTAGCATATAAATACTATATGTTGGATAAACAATATGAATTGTTACTGATGAATGAAGTGGTTTGTCATGTTGAATACCTTCCTGATGGATCTTCTCTCAATATGTTTAACCAGTACCTCAAAAATCCAATGGGCTTTTCATTTTATCGGAAAGAACTTATGAAGTTACCCTTTGGAGGGTATTTTTTTAAATATAAACAAGCGATTCACTATGTTTCTAGCAATCTTCTTATGAAAAACCGGAATTTATTTCATGATACACCTAAGAAAATTTCAACTTTTTTTGCTTTTCCTTTTGGCTTCTTATTATATGTATTCATTATAAGTAAAACTAGGTCTTAAATTATTGAAGGGAAATATTTAAATGACCATACTTTGGATGAATCTCGCCATAGTATTAATTTTTTCATACCTAGCAAGATATTTTTCTGCTTATTCCCTTATTACACCAACTGGCTTTAAAATTTATAAGCCTAATAAGATATGGGTTTGTGGAGTTGTTTTGTGTCTGGTCTTTATTTCAGGCCTGAGAACAAATATCGGTGATACTTTCAACTACAAAAATATTTATAGAGAAAATGACTTTACTTGGGAGTATATTACTTCACAAAAAGATATAGGCTTTGGAATCTTACAGATGATTTTAAAGTATTTTTCGGAAGACCCACAGATCATGATATTTACTACAGCTCTAATAACAAATGTTTTAATAATTATAGTCCTATATAAATACTCAAGATTTTTCGAACTTAGTACTTTTGTATATGTTACTGGTGGGTTGCATTTAGTTTCAATGAATGGAATACGACAAGTACTAGCAGCAGCCATTTTTTTCACTGCAACCAAGTATTTATTAAATGGGAATTTTATAAAGTATGCTGTAATAGTTCTTATTGCATCGACCTTTCATCAAAGTGCACTTATACTACTCCCTATTTACTTTTTAGTAAGAACAAAAGCTTGGACTAAGTCGACTCTAGCCTGGTTATCTTTTTCGGTAATTATCGTCCTTGGTTTTGGTCAATTTACTTCTTTATTATTTTCAGCTTTAGAAGATACTCAATATAGTGATTATTCAAATTTCAATGAAGGTGGCGCCAGTGTAATAAGAGTAGCAGTAGGTGCTGCACCATTATTAATTGCTTACCTAGGTAAAGATAAACTTCGAGATATATTTCCCAAAAGTGACTATATAGTAAATATGGCTTTATTAGGCTTGGTCTTTATGATCATTTCAACCCAACAATGGATATTTGCAAGAATCTCTATTTACTTTAATTTATACCAGTTAATTCTAATTTCATGGATTATTGAGCTTTTTAGTAAAAAGGATCAAAAACTAATATATTATTTAATTCTTGTGTTATTTTTTATTTTTTATTTTTATGAAAATGTCATCAGTTTAAATATTTTATATAAAAGTGATATTATAGAAAACTTATTTTAAGGGAGAAGGTGGAAATATTGGATGGGTTAAATTCTCCAAAGAGGATATTACATATTGTAAGTGCAATGGATCGTGGCGGGGCCGAAACGATTATTATGAATATATATAGACATGTAGATAGAAAGAAAATTCAATTTGATTTTATAACTCATTCAAATATGAAACAAGATTTTGAGGATGAAATTATCAGTTTAGGTGGAAAATTATTTAAAATTCCAAGTTTAGGTGAATCTGGACCTATAGTATATCTTAAAAGGTTAGCTAAAATTATGTCTTCTTATCCATATCAAGCCGTTCATGCTCATACAGATTATCAAGCTGGCTTTCCCGCTTTAGCAGCAAAGTTGGTTGGAATTAAAATAAGGATTTGTCATTCCCACAGTAATAATTGGAATAAAGGGAACCATATAAAGGGAAAATTAACTCATAAAGCTCTGCAAACTATGATGAAAGTTTCGGCAAATAGATATTGTGGATGTAGCCCTGAAGCTACACGTTTCATGTTTGGTAAACAAATCGTTAAAAATAAAAAGGTTTTAATATTAAAGAATGGGATTAATCTTACTGAATTTACTGAAACAAATAACAATAGCAAAACAAGCGTCATAAGAGAATTTGAATTAAGAAAAGATGTAAAAATCATTGGACATGTGGGACGTTTTTCAGATTCGAAAAATCATATTTTTATTTTGAAGTTTTTAGAAACTTTATTAAAGAAAGATAGAAGATTTATAGCTCTTTTAATTGGAGATGGACCCTTGAAGTTAGAAATTGAGCAAAAAGCTGATGCTTTAGGAATAAAAGACCATATAAGGTTTTTAGGGGTAAGAACGGATATACCTAGATTAATGAATGCCTTTGATGTTTTTTTATTTCCATCTTTATTCGAAGGGTTTGGAATTGCAGCCTTAGAAGCACAAGGAGCCGGTACACCTTGTATTATTTCAGATACCATACCAAAAAGTACTGATATGGAATTAGGGCTAGCCTCCTTTATTAGTTTAGATGATCCACTTGATATTTGGTGTGAAGAAACAATTAATTCCTTACTTATTGCTACACCTGACAATGAAACAATAAAAAAATTCATATCGACTAAAGGATATGATATTAAAAGTAATGTTAAAGATTGGCTAAAACTATATGAAGTATCCTAAAAAAGAGGTTTTAAGAATGAAGAAAAAAATCTTGATTACTTCTTTTGATTTGGCAATAGGCGGGGTTGAAAGAAGTCTCATAGGGTTGTTAAATCAAATCGATTATAATAAATACGACGTCGATTTATTATTATTTAAACATGAAGGAGAATTTCTTTCTCTTATTCCAGATGGCCCCACTTTATTGCCGGAAGAACCATCTTATACAACATTTAGAAAATCTATTCATCAAATAATGAAAGACGGTTTTTATCCAATTGCTATTTCTAGAATTATTGCAAAATATACTGGTCTTTTTCATGGTAAAGTAAAGAAAGTTGAAGAGCCAGGTTATTTATCTATTCAATATGGATGGGAGTTTTCTAATCGTTTGCTACCAAAACTGAATAAGGAATATGATGTGGCCATAGGTTTTCTATGGCCACATCATTTTATCGCAGATAAGGTTAAAGCCAAGAAAAAAATCGGCTGGATTCATACCGATTATTCAAATATATATATAAATGAAAAAATAGAGAAAAAAATGTGGCGGAAATTAGATGAAATTGTAGCGGTTTCAGAAGAATGTTCTCAAAGATTTTTAAATATTTTTCCTGATTTCAAAGATAAAACAACAGTAATTGAAAACATATTATCACCTGAATTTATTAAGAAACAAGCACAGGTTGAAAATCCAAAAGAGATTACTAAAGTTCTAGGAAAAACTATATTATTAACTGTCGGTCGCTTAACACATGCAAAAGGTTTAGATGAAGCTATAAGAGCTTGTAAAAAACTGGTAGACGATGGATTTGACATTGAATGGTATGTTGTTGGTTATGGTCCTCTAGAAAATCAACTAAGAACCTTGATAAAGAATTTAGAAGTGGAAAAGCAATTTATATTATTAGGGAAGAAAACTAATCCATATCCATATATCAAGGCATGTGACATCTACGTTCAACCATCCCGATATGAAGGAAAGGCAGTGACAATTCGTGAAGCGCAAGTCCTAGGAAAACCAGTGGTGCTAACAGATTTTCCTACTGCTAAAAGTCAAGCGGTCAATGGGTTTGATGCCTTAATTACAGATTGTGGTCAGGATGGAATTGTTGAAGGGCTCCGGGAAATCATTAATAATGATGTTTTTAGAAAGAAATTGGTTTCAAATGTCCTTTCTAAGGATTATGGTAACGAAAATGAAATTAATAAAATCTATGGATTAATGGATGCTTGATCTTATACGAAGGCGAGGTACTTCTAAATTGGGAATACTTGTTACCGGCGGAGCTGGATTCATAGGAAGCCATACATGTGTAGAACTCCTGAATGAGGGCTATGATATTATTGTGGTTGATAATTTTTCTAATAGTAAACCTGAATCTTTAAAGCGTGTTTGTGAATTAACGGGGAAAATAATAAAGATTTATCAGGTCGACCTTTTAAATCGAGATTTTCTCGAAAAGGTGTTTATGGATAATCAAATAGAAGCCGTTATCCACTTCGCTGGACTTAAAGCAGTGGGAGAATCAGTCGATCTTCCTCTCAAATATTTTAAAAACAATATTACATCTACTATTATTCTTTGTGAAATCATGCAGAAATACCAAGTGAAAAATCTTGTATTTAGTTCTTCTGCTACTGTCTATGGGATGCCGGAAAGAATGCCAATTTCAGAAGAATTTCCATTACAAGCATTAAATCCCTATGGAAGAACCAAGTTAATGATTGAAGAAATACTTCAGGATTTATATATTTCAGATACTGATTGGAGTATTTCAATTCTGAGGTACTTCAATCCAATTGGTGCTCATGAAAGTGGAAACTTAGGTGAAGATCCTAGCGGAATTCCCAACAACTTAATGCCATACATCACGAAAGTAGCTGTAGGAGAATTGAAAGAATTACAGGTTTTTGGGGACGATTATCCAACTATCGATGGTACAGGTGTCAGAGACTATATTCATGTAGTCGATCTTGCACAAGGACATGTATTAGCGCTTGAAAAAACTCTAACAGCATCTGGAGTAAACATCTATAACCTTGGTACTGGAAAAGGGTACAGCGTATTAGAAGTCTTATCAGCATTTGAATCAACAACTGGGGTTAACATTCCATTTAAAATTACGCAACCTAGACCAGGAGATGCTGCAGTGTGCTATGCTGATCCTACAAAAGCGGAAAAAGAGTTGAACTGGACTGCAAAGAGAAACCTTGATGATATGTGTCGAGATTCTTGGAGATGGCAATCTCGAAATCCCAATGGGTACAAACAGAACAAAGATACAGAAAATCCTCGCTTGGAACAAAGTGAGGATTTTTTAATACAAAATTAATCGAAATATGGTGAAAAGAATGGAACAAGAAGATTTAAATAAGGAAAAGTTCAAAGATTTATTATTGCATGCTTACAAATTAGGTACAGAATCAGAAAACATGAAGGTAGCAAATTTAATAGAAGAAATCAAACAACAATTAGTTGTTTCGAATCGTAAATAAATCCGCCGGAAGTGAAATTATGAAGAGAATGTTTGATTTATTCATATCAATCATTTTATTACTTTGCTTAAGCCCACTATTAATAATTATTGGTACCTTAATAAAGATTAGACTTGGATCACCTATTCTATTTAAACAGATGAGACCAGGTCTAAATGGAACTCCATTTTTTCTTTACAAGTTTCGTTCCATGAATAACCAAAAGGATGATAAGGGAAACCCTCTACCCGATCACTTGAGATTAACTCGATTTGGTAACTCCCTTAGAAAGTTCAGCCTTGATGAATTGCCTCAGTTAGTTAATGTGGTTAAAGGAGATCTAAGTTTAGTAGGGCCACGTCCGCTTTTAATGGAATATCTACCGTTATATACAAAAAATCAAGCTAAACGACATCATGTACGCCCTGGTATTACTGGATGGGCACAGATAAATGGGCGAAATGCTATAACATGGGAAGAGAAATTCAATTTGGATGTTTGGTATGTTACTCATCGAACATTCCTACTAGATATTAAAATTTTATTATTCACGGTATACAAAGTGATTCAATCTGAAGGTATAACTTCTGCAACACATGTAACAATGAGTCCTTTTAAGGGTTCAGCCGGAAATGAAAGAGGGGAGCAGAGATGAGAATTGTAATAATCGGAGAAGGTGGTCACAGTAAAGTTATAAAAGACATAATAGATTCAATTAAGGGCTACGAGATTATTGGATATTTAGACGACAAATATGAACAAACACTCGTTAAAGAAAATCTTTTTTTCTCACCGCTTTCAACGGTATCTAATTTACTAGATTATTTCACGGATATAAAGTTTATTATTGCAATTGGTGACAACCATGTTCGAAAAAAAATTGTTCATCAATTGAATATCCATGATTCTTTTTACGTTACGTTACGGCATCCTTCGTCAATTATTAGCTCTAGTACACAAATGGGCGTAGGCACTGTAATCATGCCATTTTCAGTCATTAATGCAGACACTAAAATTGGTCACCATTCAATTATCAATACTGGTGCTGTGATTGAACACGATAACAATATTGGAGACTTTGTACATATATCTCCTCATGCTACATTAACGGGTTCTGTCAAGGTAGAAGAAGGAGTTCATATTGGTGCCGGCTCTACACTAATACCAAATGTAGAAATTGGAGAATGGTCTGTTATCGGAGCTGGGGCTACAGCTATTCATAACATTCCACCTCATAGTTTAGCTGTTGGTACTCCAGCCAAATTGAAGAATAAAATTGGATTAGGAGGTGTGTAAAGTGTTAAATGCTACTATTAAAAAGCGAATTTTCCTTTCATCACCACATATGAGCGGAAATGAGGAGAAGTATATTAAAGAAGCTTTTGAAACAAATTGGATTGCGCCGACAGGACCCAATATAGATGCCTTCGAAAAAGAAATAGCGGAGTATGTAGGAGTACAAGAAGCTGTTGCAGTCAGTTCAGGAACTGCAGCGATTCATTTGGCTCTTTCTTTATTGAATGTGAAGAAAGGGGATACCATTTTTTGCTCAAGTCTTACATTCGTTGCAACTGCAAATCCAATACTCTATCTAAACGCGGAACCTATTTTCATTGATTCAGAACCGGAAACTTGGAATATGTCTCCGATTGCCTTAGAAGAAGCATTTAAAGATGCAGCATCTGTAGGCAAGCTTCCTAAGGCTGTAATTATTGTGAATCTATATGGTCAACCCGCTAAAATGGATGAACTGATAACTATCTGTAATCAGTATGAAGTTCCAATAATTGAAGATGCAGCAGAGTCACTTGGTGCCACTTATAAAGGAAAGGCGAGTGGTACACTTGGAGACCTAGGTATTTATTCATTTAACGGAAATAAAATCATAACAACTTCTGGCGGGGGAATGATTGTTTCTAATAACAATTCAGCAATGAAACGATCTCGGTTTTTAGCCACTCAAGCAAGAGATACAGCATCTCATTACCAGCATAGTGAACTAGGTTACAATTATCGGATGAGTAACATCCTTGCTGGAATTGGAAGAAGTCAATTAGAGGTATTGGAGGATAGAGTAAAAGCCAGAAGAGCAATTTACGACCTATATTATCAAGAATTGGCTTATCTACCTGGAATTACGTTTATGCCCGAATTAGAAAATACCCGATCTAATCGTTGGCTGACAGCATTGACAATTAATGAAAATGAAATAAAGATTTCCATACCAAAGATACTTGATTTTCTAGAAAGAGAAAATATTGAAGCAAGACATGTCTGGAAACCGCTTCACTTGCAACCTCTCTTTCAGACTTACAATTACTATCCTCATAATAAAAAAACTGATGTTTCTGAACATCTTTTTCAGACGGGAATTTGTCTTCCATCCGGGTCCAATATGACTCGTGACGATCAAATGAGAGTAATTCATTCATTAAAGAAAGCACTAGTATAAAGAATGGTTACACTCCATTAATCCATTACTCCTAGTGGTAAATGGAAAAAACATTGAAGAGGTAAACATATGATTGGTAAAAATATTGCAGAGTTAAGAAAGAAAAGAGGTTATACTTTGTCGGAACTTGCTCAACAGGCAAAAATCTCGAAGTCTTATCTAAGTAATATAGAACGTAACCTTAATAAAAATCCGTCATTGCAAGTTATGGAGAAAATTGCGAACGTATTAAATGTTGATTTCATAACACTACTAAAACAAGAAACTACCAAGGTTAACCCATGCTACTTAGAAAAAGAATGGATAGATTTCGTAGAAGAACTTAAAAAAAATGGTCTTAAAAAAGATCAAATCAAAGAGTATAAACCGTTAATTGAGTTTATAAAATGGCAAAATGAATCATCAAAATGAAAAAGTATTATTAGTAAGGTGGTGAAAAATGTTACCGAAAGTAAGTGTTATAGTACCAATCTTTAAAGTAGAAAAATATTTAAAACGCTGCGTGGATAGTATTCTAAATCAAACTTACACTAATTTAGAAGTAATCTTAGTTGATGACGGATCACCAGATAATTGTGGAGAAATCGTAGATGGTTATGAACAAGCAGATTCGCGTATTAAAGTTATTCATAAAGAAAATGGTGGGTTATCTGATGCTAGAAACTTTGGGGTGAAAATTGCTACAGGAATTTTTACTCTTTTTGTAGATAGTGATGACTGGTTGGAACTTAATATGATTGAAGAGCTTGTTCATGCAAGTTTATCCTTTAAAGCTGATATAGTTCAATCAGCTTTTTATTATGCTTATGATGATTATTTGCTTTTCGATAATCGATATTTTACCAAAGATGACACACCTCTGGTTTTAGATAACCAAGCACTTATGACTGAGTTAGTCATAAATGAAAGAGTTAAGAACTTTGCCTGGGGAAAGTTGTATAAGACAAGCCTTATTCAGGATCTACCTTTCAAAAAAGGTGTTTTATTTGAGGATGTATTTTGGGCACATCATGTTATGCAGCGTGTCCAAACATATGTTATTATTCATAACCCTTTGTGCTACTATTTCCAAAGAAATGACAGTATAGTTGCAACATATACTCCTAGAAATTTGGATATTATTAAAGGATTAAAAGAAAGACACTGCTTTATTGGAAAATTCTACGGGGAATTAGCTAATGATTCGTACCAGTTGTTATTAAAAAATATTTTCATTCATTATAATCTCCTTTTAGCTAACCGTTCAAAAGATAAAGATGGGTTATTACGGAAAGACCTTCATAAGTACGTAAAGGACCATTTTATTGAATTTAATGAATCCGCTTCGAATAATCATGTATTACAAAAGCAATTGTATCTTTTTAATATTCACCCTTTATTTCATACTTTATATTTGATAGTTAACAAGTTTTTAAGAATAGCACGCTTCCAATCGAAGACTTCAAAACTAGAACGCATAAACTTGTCTTAATAAAAAGGAGCTATTAATCATAATGAATAAGATAAATTATTATTTTAAAAAAAACGTAGCCCTTTTGTTAATTTATATCTTTAATATGTTTCCTGTTAAGAATAATAAAATCTTTCTTTATAGTTATTATGGTAGCCAATATGGTTGTAATCCAAAATATATAACAGAATATATCCTGGAGCATTATCCGCGAGATTATTTCGATCTTGTCTGGGCATTTAATGATTTGGAATCTAAAAAATCTCTAACTAATTTCAGGAAAGTTAAAACTATGAGCTTGAAATACTTCTACGAATTATGTACTTCCAAAGTTATAATTACAAATTTCAGAACAACTGAATTATTCATAAAAAGGAAGAGTCAATATTACATTCAAACTTGGCATAGCTCCTTGAGATTAAAGCAAATTGAGAAAGATGCAGAAGATAATCTTCCTGAACAATATATCAAAATGGCTAAAAATGATTCGTTGAAATGTGATTTATTATTATCCGGATGTAAGGATAGTACAGATATTTTTAAACGAGCATTTTGGTATAAAGGGGAGATATTTGAGCAGGGTATACCTAGAAATGATTTTCTTTTTCAATATAATTCAAAAATAAAGCAAAAAATACTAAATAATTTAGGAATACCAGAACAATATAATGTCATTTTATATGCTCCTACTTTTAGAAAAGGTAATGGCGTTGAAGTATATAACATAGACTACTCAAGTACGCTACAAACTTTGAAAGAAAAGTTCGGTGGTAAGTGGGTTTTTTTAATTAGACTACATCCTCATCTACTCTCTGTGAGGAATCAAATATTTAAAGGGAAAGATGTAGTTGATGTAACTTCATATGATGATATTCAAGAACTGCTATGTGTTTCGGATGTTCTAATTTCGGATTATTCATCAATGATCTTTGACTACTCAATAACTAAACGTCCCTGCTTTTTGTATGTACCAGACTTATTGAAATATACAAAAACAGATAGAAAATTATATTATAACATTTCAGAATTACCATTTTTAAGTTCAAAAACAAATAGTGAATTACAAGAAAGAATTAAACAGTTTAACTCTGATAAATATATAAGAAATTTAAATGTATTTCTTAATCAAATAGAATCATATGAAAATGGAAAAGCGAGTGAGAGCTTAGTAAAGCATATTGAAAAAATTTGTTTTTACAGACCTGGAGGGAAATTCGATGAATCACTACAAAATAGGCTACACAACGGGAGTTTTTGATTTATTTCATGTTGGTCACTTAAATATTTTGAAAAGAGCAAAAGAAAATTGTGACTATCTTATAGTAGGGGTTAGTACAGATGATTTGGTTAAAGAATATAAGAATAAATTGCCTATTATCCCTCATAATGAAAGAATAGAAATTGTGGCTGGAATAAAATATGTCGATCAGGTGGTAGCTCAAACAAGTCATAACAAGTTTTCAGCATGGGAAAATTTTAGATTTAATACAATGTTTCATGGTGATGACTGGAAAGGAAGCCCTCTTTTTAATGAATTGGAGGAAAAATTTAAATTGGTTGGTGTGGATATAGTTTATTTTCCTTATACTAAAGGTATTTCAACTACAGCTGTAAAAGAAAAAATAAAAATTTAAATTTTTATATATTTTTTAAAAGCTTCTGATTCCATATAATTCTATTTTACTCCTGACTTATAGCAAATAATTAAAGAATCTAAGAAGAATAGTAGGACAATGAAAAATTCATTAAAGAAACGAAGTGAATACTACTTAATGAAGAGGAAAAAAATGATTTTTGTAATTGATTCATTAGTTGGAGCTGGAGCAGAAAAAAGTTTAATTACACTTTTATCATCGATAGATCATTCTAAATATTCAATTGATTTAATGTTGTTTGCTCATGGCGAACTTTTAGAAAGTCTACTACCAGAAGAAATAAATATATTAAAACCATTAAAATATACTGAATTTTCAAATATGAACTTAAAGAATTCATTAATCTACTCTATTCGAAAATTTAATTTCAGGATGCTTTATTCTAGAATTAAATATTCAGTGAATATTCGTTCAAAAAAGTATAGTAATCCCCAAAAAGCAAGATTGTATTGGGAAGCAGTTTCATCGGTCATTGAAAAAAATCATAAAGAGTATGATATTGCTATTAGTTATGCTCAAGGTATTCCGACCTTCTATGTTGCGGATAAAATTACTGCAAAAAAAAAGTTTGCATGGGTAAACGTAAGTTATCGTTTAGATAATAAAGAGAGAGATTTTCAGGCTGAATATTACAAATGTTATGAAAAGATCGTTGCTGTATCCGACTCAACTAAGAAAATATTCTTAGAGACTTTTCCTTTTTATAATGAAAAAATAAATGTTATGTATGATATTAATAACCCTGACCTTTTAAAAGAGATGGCTGAAAATGGTGTTGGTTATGAAGATAATTTTGAAGGGTTACGTATCTTGACTATAGGAAGACTGGCACACCAAAAGGGATATGACATTGCTTTGAAAACTTGTAGATTACTAAAAGAAAAGGGTATTAACTTTAAATGGTATGTACTCGGAAAAGGTCCTTTGAAATTTGAGATTGAAAAATATATTAGAAATTACAATTTAGAAAATCACATTAAGTTATTAGGTGTAAATGCAAATCCTTATCCCTTTATAAAAGGTTGTGATATTTATGTACAAACATCTAAATTTGAAGGATTCGGTCTTGCAATTGCAGAAGCAAGATCACTTAATAAACCGGTGGTAACTACTAGATTTGATTCAGTATATAGTCAAATGATAGATGGTAAAAATGGTTTAGTTGTTGATATGAACGAAGATGCTGTATATCACGGTATCTTAAGATTAATAAATGATAAAGAACTAAAAGAAAATATTATTAATTATTTAATAAAAGAAAAAAAAGGGAATATAGAGGAAATTGAAAAATTTTATAAAATGGTGGATTAAATTCAACATAAAAGAAGGTAATATAATTGAAGAAAAAAATTTTCTTCATGTTAATCAACATGAATGTAGGTGGAACTGAAAAAGCGTTACTTAATATGCTATCAGAAATTCCAACTGATAAATATGATATTACAGTTTATATGCTAGAAGATTTTGGTGGGTTTGCGCCCTATATACCTAAAGAAATTAAAGTTGAATATTTTCCGGATTATTCTAAAATTAAAGATACTTTAAATAACCCACCCCATTTAACTGCATTAAACCTTTTAAAAAGGGTAAGGTTAATAGCTGCATTTAAGTTAATATTCATTTATACAATTACAAAAATCACTAAAGATAGAAGTGTTTTTTTTAATTATTTACTAAGAAGTGTTCCTAAAAGTGATATTAATTATGACTTAGCAATAGCTTATGATGGTCCAATGGACTTTATAAGTTATTTTATTTTAAAAAAGGTAAGAGCAAAACAAAAGTTACAATGGATTCATTTTGATATTACAAAAATAGGATTTAACAGAAAATTTGCAAGAAAGACCTACAAAAAATTCGATAAAATTTTCGTTGTTTCTAATGAAGGTCTGGGAAAAGTAAATACATTGCTTCCCAGTATTGCTTCCCAAACAGAAGTATTTTCAAATATTATTTCTACTAAGTTAATATATTCTGAAGCTAAAAAAGGGAAAGGGTTTTTAGATGAATTTCAAGGTATTAGAATTTTAACCGTTGGTAGGTTGTCTAGCGAGAAAGGTCAAGATATAGCAATTAGAGTCCTAGCTAGGTTGGTTCGAAATGGTTATAACGTAAAGTGGTACTGTGTTGGTGAAGGTAATTTAAAATCCTCCTATGAAAAACTAATAAAAGAAGAACAGATAGAAGATAAATTTATACTATTAGGTTCAGATCCCAATCCATATACTTATATGGATCAGTGTGATATATATGTACAACCATCAAGACATGAGGGCTTCTGTATTACTTTAGCTGAAGCTAGGTCTTTAAATAAAGCTATAATAACGACTGATTTTACTGGCGCTAAAGAACAAATAAAAAATGGCGAAACAGGTTTAATAGTAAGTTGTGAAGAAAATGAAATTTATGATGGAATCATAAAATTAATAAATAACCCTGATTTATGCATAAGATTTTCAACTAACCTTTCCAATGAGAGCATTGATTCAACAGAAGAGATAAATAAATTAATGAGTATATAATAATTTTTAAGGAGAAAGTAATGAAAAATATTTTGAAGAAGAAAATTACGCTAGGAATTTGGTCCATAAAAGTATTTAAGACTTCATCATATATTTTGAATCCCCCTACTAACAATTTAGAATGTCCAACAATACAAGCAAAAGATGTTACTGATTTACATGCGGAATTTGTAGCAGATCCATTTATCTTACATAAAGATTCAATATTCTATATGTTTTTTGAGGTTCTTGATAAATCCTCTAATAAAGGTGTTATAGGGTTAGCGACTAGTGAAGATGGAGATAAATGGAATTACGATAGGATTGTATTAAATGAGAAGTTCCATTTATCCTATCCATATGTATTTAAATATAATAATGAATTTTATATGATTCCAGAATCAAGTGAAAGTCAAAAGGTTCTATTATATAAATCTAAAAATTTCCCATATGATTGGAGTTTGGTTTCCAAATTAATAGAAGGAAGTTTTGTAGATTGTAGTGTATTTAATTATAACAATAGGTGGTGGATGTTTGCTGGAAAACGTGGAAGGCTACACTTATTTTTCTCAGATAAAATAGATAGAAACTGGAAAGAACATCCTTCTAGTCCCATTATATCCAATAACTCTTCTATTACTAGACCAGGTGGAAGAGTAATAGAAAATAATAATGTTTTATATAGATATGCTCAAGATGGTAATCCTAATTACGGGAGTGCATTAAGAATAATTAAAATTAAAAAAATTTCTGAAACTGAATATGAAGAAGAAGAATCAAATTTGCTTTTAAATGGTACGAAGAGAGAGAATGACTGGAGGAAAGATGGTATGCACACTATCGATCAATTACAAATTTCCAATGATCAATGGCTTATCGCAGTTGATGGACATACATTAAAAGAAAAAAAATATTTACTTTGGAAGTTTCAGCAAATTTTATCTATATTCAAATAAATATAACAGCTTCCTTTAAATCTATCTAATGGTTCTTGTAATCCTTAATACTTCTTTATTACTATTTAAATACGCTTATATATTGCATGTGTTTTAAAAGTTATGGGAAGTTTTATAAATTTTGATTTGACTCAAAATTTGAGATACACAAAACATAAATATCAAGATGGAAGGTTATACGATGAAAAATCAACTTAAAGCTGGTGCAAGTTTATCGTATGTTGCACTTTTCATTAACATACTTATTTCAATAATTTATACACCAGTTATGTTAAATATACTTGGTCAATCAGAATATGGGTTATATAGTTTAGCTAGCTCAGCAGCAGGATATATTGGTATTTTAAACTTTGGACTTGGAAATGCTGTAATAAGATATACTGCAAAATACCGTACATTAAATGATGAAGAAGGATGCTCAAATTTATATGGATTATTTTTAAAAATTTATTTAACTTTAGGATTTTTAGCGTTAATAGCAGGTAGTCTACTGACATTAAATGTTGATTCTATTTTTTCAAGTTCTATAAATGTAAATGATATTCATAAACTTAAATTATTAATGGGTATAATGGTGTTGAACATTTCTACAGGAATAGGGCTAGGTTTATTCAGTGTAATAGTATTGGCACATGAAAAGTTCATATTTCAAAAAATGATTGTGATTGTTTCATCTCTTGTAAACCCAATACTGATATTGCCATTGCTATATATGGGTTATGGTTCTATAGCTATGGCCATTATAACGACATTATTAAATGTATTATTTATTGCTCTTAATATATATTATTGTTTCAAAAGATTAAAAATTAAAATATCATTTGGGAAATTTGAACCTAAACTATTTAAAGAGATTATTATTTTTTCTTCTTATATATTCTTGAATTTAATCATTAGCCAATTATATACATCAACAGATCAAGTTATTCTCGGGATATTTAGTGGAACTGTAGCGATATCTGTTTATGCAATTGGTGCTTCTTTTACAGGATACTTTTCAGGATTTTCTTCAGCAATTTCAAACGTTTTTTTAACAAGAGTATCAGGAATGGTTATTAAAGAAGTAACTAATAAAGAGTTGTCCGATTTATTCATCAAGATCGGAAGGATTCAATATATAATCATTTCATTTGCTTTAAGTGGTTTTATTGTATTTGGACAGGAATTTATAAACTTATGGGTTGGTAAAGAGTATGCGGATTCCTATATTATTGCTTTGATTATTTTAATACCCATGGTGGTCTCGCTTATTCAGGGAATGGGCGGAGTCATACTTCAAGCTAAAAATATGCAAGGTTTTAAATCAATAGTTAACATTTTTATTGCAATGGCTAATGTTGTTATTAGTATTATCTTTGTTAAAATTTGGGGAGTTATAGGGTGTGCTATTGCCACAGCAATTTCATTTACCATAGGAAATATTATTATTATTAATATTTTCTACTGGAAAAAAATCAAATTAAACATACCAAATTTTTGGGTTAATATAACTTTCATGAGCATACCACTTATTGTAAGTGTAATATATGGAAACACTTTAAATAAATTGCTAATAGCTGATTTATGGATGGTTTTAATTGGGAAAATTTCGGTGTTCTCAATAATTTATATATTAGCTATGTGGTTTACAGGAATGAATAAATATGAGAAAAATTTGTTCATTATACCAGCCAAAAACTATTATCAAAAGTTTAGGGTAAGGGTTAAAAATCATATTACCTAGTTAATTAAGGAATTAAAAATTGGAATATATAGACAGTATATACTATTACATTACAATATAATATTTATCATTATTCTTACTAATATTTATTAAGGGAGGTTAAAATTTGAAAAAGATTGTTATTGTAACTCGAAGAATGGTCATGGGTGGTATTGAAAAATCCCTTATATCATTGTTAAAGGAACTTTCTAAAGATAAATACGATGTTACAGTTTTAGTTATGGGGAAAGGTGGAGAATTATTAGAGGAAATTCCAAGCCATGTAAAAGTACAATGTTTATATGGAAATGAAAGAACAACAATTGAAAAAATAAAAAAATACATTATAAAAGGAAAATTATTAATCGCTTTAAAAATAGCTTGGTATACATTTTTATCAAAAAAAACTAAGAGTGTGTTTGAACAAGAAATGTATCACACCAGGATGGTTCCTGTTATAACTGAAGATTTTGATCTTGCTATTGCATATCATACTCCGGCCTCATTACCGGTAGTATATGTAATGAATAATTTAATAGCTAAAAAAAAAGCGGCTTGGATACACAGTGATGTTTCTCAATATAAAGAGGTTTTAAAAAGATATAAAGAATTTTATCTTGATTATGATAGAATTTTTTGCGTATCTAATTATGCTCTTGAAAAATTCAATCAACTTTTCCCTGAATTAAAGAACAAATCAAGTGTATTCTATAATATTTTAGACAAAGAGTTAATTGAAAACGAAGCATTAAAAGAAGGTGGATTCAATGATTCTTTCAATGGAATAAGAATACTTACTGTCGGGAGATTAACGTTAGAAAAAGGACTTAAAGTTTTACCTTCAGTAAGCTTAAAACTAAAGTCTGAAGGTATTAATTTTAGATGGTATTGGATTGGGGATGGGGAACTACGAGCAGATTTAGAAAATATGATAAAAGAAAAAGAACTTGAAGATTACATAAATTTGTTAGGAACTCAGTTCAACCCATACACTTTTATCAAACAATGTGATTTATATGTACAACCTTCACATCATGAAGGATATTGTATAACGCTTGCTGAAGCAAGGGCATTGAGTAAACCTATAATTACAACTGATACAATAGGTGCAAGGGAGCAAATCAAAAGTGGTGAAAATGGTATAATTGTGGATCATAATGAAGAAGAGTTATATCTGGCTATAAAAAAATTAATTATTGACAAAAAATTATGCACTAAATTCAGCAGTGAATTGAATAATGAAAAAATTAATACCTCTTCTGAGATTCATAAGTTAATAGAATGTATAGATTGATTTCTATGACTTGGAACATTTAAAAAGTTGACTATCAGATTTTCATTGGCTATTAAATATTTTTTTTATTCTTTTCATACATTTCTCTACGCACTATTGTGACTTAAGCAATAATCAACAGTTTCTTATAATCGAACGATTATTTTTATCCGATTTTTGGTTAGAACGAGATATAATAGTAGTAAATCGTTTAGCTGTAGGATTTGAAAGTTGGGGAATTACTATTATTTGTTGAAGTACATCAACTAAAGAAACAAGAATTTAAGTGGCTGCAATCGTCAAAAAAATATATTTTGATGAAAGCCAAATAAAAAAAGAAATTTATGATTTCGTAGAGGAAGCCTAAGTTATCCCTTTCGCCGCTTGATAAAAGGGATGGCATTGAGAAGCCCGCATTATTTGTTCCATTAGACCATGATTCCCTTAAGGAGCAACGGGAGCCTTTTCCTTAGGATAACCTAAGGATTGTATGCGTACTAAACGCCAAGAGACACAAGGTCGGGTAAGTCATCATAAGTAATGTAGAAGTCCAATGTGCACATCGCAAAGAATTATAAAGCAGTTAACTTTGCTCAATTAATTTCAGTAAAACATATCTACGTAACATTAGAGAATTGTATATTTTAAAAAATGTAAAACAATGTGTTTTTTATCTTAATAAACTATTCACATTGTTAACATTCATGGAGGTAGATTTAAATATGAAGATTGCGTTTATATCGGATATACATGGTAATGCTGTAGCTTTAGATGCTGTATTGGAAAATATAAAAAAACAAGATGTGGATAAAATTTATGTTCTTGGTGATATTTGTTTTCGAGGCCCGGAACCAAAGCGTTCTCTTGATTTAGTTCGTTCCCTAAATACAGATGTAATTAAAGGAAATGCGGACGAATGGATAGTTAGGAGTATAAGGGAAGGAGAGGTACCTAAAAATACTTTAGATATAATGAATTCAGAAGTCAATTGGTCAAAATCTAAACTCACACCTGAAGATAAAGATTACTTGGAGAATTTACCGATGGATTTAACCTTTGAATATGAAAATATTAAGGTTCATGCTTTTCATGCAACTCCGAATGATTTATTTAATGTTGTATTACCTACTGAAAGTGATGAATTAATAAATGAAAAATTAATAAAGGATAGCTCAGCTGATATATTCATTTATGCTCATATACATAAACCGTATATTAGATATATAGCTAGTAAATGTATAATAAATATTGGCAGTATAGGCTTACCCTTTGATGGACTTACTAAATCATCATATGCATTACTTGATATTGAAAAAGATAGTTTTCAATCGTCTATAATTAGAGTTGATTATGATATTCAGAAGGTTATTCAACAGTATCAAATTTTAGACTATCCAAATAAGGACCAAATGATCAATATCTTATCTAAAGGGAAGGTATAACTTAGGATTCAGCAGCACCGTCAAATATATTGTATCAAAATTTGTACATCCATTAATAAGTTTTTTCGTTCCTTATTAAATGGATGTACTTAATATTTTACTGAAAGTTAAGAATACAACTAAATGGTGTCCATGAAACTTCAACTAACTCATTATCCTTAATATATAAAATAATCATTGATTAAAGATGGATTGTTATTTCATGCCCCCTTGCATAATCCTAAACTAACTAGAACAAAAAAATAGCTAACGTATCATAAAATCCTCAAAAGAATGTGCCTTCTTACAAATTCCAATCCTATTTGAAGGAAGTAGCTAGTTTTTACCACTATTTTCTTGCGATTTTTACAATATTATTATAACCTAATGGTGGAATTTCTGACACGACTTAGTACGGATCAAGAACTCCGTCAATATAATTATTTAATTTTACATGTTTATTATTAAGTCTTATTTGTACATTTTGTAAAATATTATCTTTAAAAAGTAAGGGAACGTTAGGCGAACCTTCCGAATATACAGCAATAAGAGAGTTGTTAGAGATAAATCTATTATTAGTTATTGTAAGACTTTCAACGGTAATAGTGTTTACTAGCTCTATCATCGGACCAATCGACGACGAAGAAGAGTAATTAAATACATTATTTTGAAAATCCAAATTACCCCAAGCGCCTCTAAGATAAAAAGCATTAGTCTTCCCATTAAAATAACAGTTATTTATTTTAAAATGATTTATTATATCAGATGTTCCCATATAAAATAATGAATAGCCCTCCCACTCAAAGTAACAATTATGAAATTCATAAACTGACTTAGATGCTGAAAGTCCTTCGCCTAAACGACCAGTATTTATAAATCTGCAACCAATATATGTTCCTGCCGGTAATCTGATTAATCGATTATCTCTATGTTTAATATCCTTAAAAATAACGTTAGTTAAATGCCATCCGTAAGTTCCACTAGGTACTACTGTAAATGTTTCAACTCCACTACCTTCAAATATGCAATCAGAAATACTTTGTGGTTCAACACTAAATATTAATGGTGAACCAGGATTCTCAGTAGCTCCGTAAAAATCTTCATCATATGAAAATTTACAATTATTCACTTGTGCGACATAAGCTTTTGTTTTCCCGAAATTTATAGGACTATTGTGAAAAAAGCAGTTTTCTAAAAGTACTTCTTTTTCCCCTAATAAAAGCATTCTACAATTAAATAAGTGGTTATCCGAAAAAATTGTGTCACCCGAAAGTCGGGGGCCTACATCATGAAAGTAGTTATTGTTTAAAATAGTTTTATTGACTCCTGAATTCACAGTGAATATTCCTTGTTTTAACTTATTATTAGTGATATTAATGTGCCTTCCAGCAACTACTATAATATTATAACTTGGATTGTCATATATATTATTTTTTTCTAAATATATATACTGGTTCAAATCATAACCATCCTCGATATCAATGGCTCCAGCTGGCGAAGTTCCACTTATATGGTGGATTTCGCAACCTCGAACATAGAAATGTTTTACTCCACATATTGCAATCCCTAATCTTCTACAATGATGCAAATTACATTTTTCAATGTACACATGCTTGGGAAATTCGGGTGTTCGAACAACAATTGTGTTCCCATTTTTTGAGGGTATTGAACTTTGATGTAATACTGCCCTAGCATAACTAGCACCGAAAGGTACTTCTACCTCATCAAAAAAATGGACATTTGTTACAGATGTTAAAAAAGTATCATTACTCTTATAGAAAATTATATCATACGTATCTGTTGTTATTTCTTTTCCAATACCTCCGTAACTATCCCCATATAAACCAAAATAACCTGTGTTTAATATCTGAGTAACAATAGGTAATTTAACTTTTGTACGTATTCGCTTTGTATTAGCTACTAAGGTTCCATCTGTAGTATTTATTCCCCCATTTTCAAGGTTTCCAGAAATTGAGGGGTATCCACCGCCGATACCTCCGTAAGATGTAATTGCAATAATGGCATCACCTGTAGTATTGAAAATCTCTAAGTTGTCTAAACTAATGTAACTAACACCTTGCTTTAATTCAATTCCTACTCCAAATTCATGGGTTCCTCCACTAGTATAATTATGATTGTATCGATCACCTTCAATTTTCCCGTTTGTTACCCTTACATATTGTTGCTTGTTTTTAATAGAGAGAATTGCATAAGCAATTAAACTATTATCATTAATCCTCAATACTGAACCACCTAAATTAAATGTCATAAAGCTTTGTGGTTGTATGGGATTGTTTTCATCAATTAAGTAGGTTCCTTTTGGTAATACAAATTCAACATATCCTTCTCTTGAGGCCCAAGCTAATGCGCTATTTAGACCTTTAGAAGTATTAACTGCGTCGGTACCATTATTTTTTACACCCCAACGTTCTAAATCAAGTACATATGAACTTTCCATAAAAATCCTCCTTAAGATACGAATCAATATAGTGATTTTTATAAATAAAATTGATATATAATTTAATATATGCAAGTATGGACAAGTTGTAAGGGCAAACAATATATGTCATATGTATTTTTGATATTTAAATGAAAATAGAGAAATAAAAAGTAATAATGGTAAATGTATTGTAGAAAAGGATTTGGAGTTTGCTTATTTCAATATTAAACATGGGATAGAGGACTGAACAGAAAACTGTATCAAAAATTTAATATAGAAAGAAATTATAGGAAAACGAAATTTTTATTTTAATTTTAAAATAAAAGCCCGTTATCATCGTAATTAAAACGATGATAACGGGCTCTTTATATATTAAATTTCATTTACCATTAACCAGGAACAAAAACCCTCACCCAGCCACCATCTACAAGTTGAAACTCCCAATGTCCAGCAGAAGAGATCGCTGTCTCAAATGTTACATTCTGATGATGTAGAACTTTTGGGGCTTCATATTTCATCTTTACTTTGTTTTTCTTTTCCATAATAATTCCTCCTTTTTACTTGGAGCAAGAGCATGTTCCTTTGTCAAAATCGTATATGTTGATTTTTTCTTTGTTGTCTGCTTTATCGATACTGTAGTATTCCAAGGTGTGGGTATTCTCGGCATAGACATCAAATGGATTTGTATAAACCTGCCAAGTACCCCCGTTTATACGATATAAGGTTTCTTTTACACCGGATTTATCATCAGTTGCGGTGTAAGTAACGGTTAACGCGATAATATAGGTATTTTTATCGTTAAAAATAGGTGTCATTTTATTTTTTGTAACAGGCGGTAAGGTGTCAGGATCAATAACGGTTACGATAGCTGTATCCGTGAAACCACCTTCGACAGTTGAAACAGTGATCGTGGCTTGACCTACGCCGACAGCATGAACCATACCATTATTCACTGTCGCAACACTCGGATCGGAGGTAGACCAGCTAACATTTTGATTAGTGGCATTGGACGGATTCATCGTTGCCGTTAAGGTTTGGTCCGCATCTCCAAGATTAAAATTCAGTGTTTTAGGGTCAAGTGTTACGCTTAACACCGGCGCTGTTACAGTAACTGTTGTTTCATCTTTGAATCCGCCATCTTCCGTCGTAACAGTTATGATAGCTTTACCAGGTCCAACAGGATGGACAACACCATTTTCTACAGTGGCTATACTTGAATCAGAAGTTGACCAAGTAACATTCTTGTTAGTAGCATTGGATGGAGCAACCGAAGCAGTCAATGTTGCATCTTTTCCACCAACAATTAGGTCAAGTGTGTCTGGATCGAGTGATATCCCAGTAACTGGAACATCAACAGTGATGGCTGCTGTATCGGTGAAGCCACCGTCTTCAGTCGTAACGGTAATTGTAGCCTTACCAGGACCAACAGGGTGCACGATTCCATTATTGACAGTTGCGACACTTGGTTCGGAGGTAGACCAAGTAACATTTTTATTTGACGCGTTGGATGGAGCAATAGTAGGTGCCAGCGTTGCATCTTTTCCACCAACAGTTAGATCTAGAGATTTAGGGTCAAGTGATACGCCGGATACAGGAACCATGACAACAACAGTTGCTGTATCGGTAAACCCGCCATCTTCAGTCGTAACGGTAATCGTTGCCTTACCTGGTCCAACAGGATGAACGATACCATTTTCTACAGTGGCTACACTTGGATCGGAAGTAGTCCAAGTAAAATTTTGATTAGAAGCGTTGGATGGAGCAATCGTAGCAGTCAACGTTGCGTCTTTTCCACCAACAGTAAGATTGAGAGAATTAGGATCAACAGTTACTCCTGTTACAGGGACTGTAACATTGACTTTGGCCGTATCTTGAAGTTTGCCATCTTCAGTTGAAACAGTAATCATAGCTGTGCCAGATCCGATAGCTTGGACGATACCATTTTTCACAGTGGCAATACTCGGGTCAGAAGTAGACCAGACAACGTTTTTGTTAGTAGCGTTAATTGGTGTAATTGTGGCTGTTAATGTTGCATCTTTTCCACCGAGAGTCATGTCTACATTTTTCGGATTAAGCGATAAACTTTTAACAGGTACTAGTTTACTAGCACAAACGGTTATCAAGGACCAATCGTAATGTCCATTTTTGGTAAATACTTTTACTATGGCGACTCCAGGACTTACAGCGTGCACCACACCATCAGATATGGTTGCCACTTTCGGATTAAAAGATAACCAAGTAAGTTCCTGATTTGTCGCATTCTCTGGTTTAATTGTTGCTTTTAATCTAGCATCTTCATCATCAACAGTAAGAGTTACTAACTTTGGATTTAAATAGACAGCTGAAACCGCGATATTCGGATCACAAACCGTCACAGTGGCTTTGTCTTTATAATTCCCATCCTGAGTTGAAACAGTAATAGTAGCCGTACCCGGTTTGACAGGATGCACAAGCCCGCTACTTGAAACTGTAGCTACACTCGGATTAGATGATGTCCAAGTGACATTTTTGTTAGTGGCGTTCGATGGTGTAATTGTGGCATTGAGTGGAGTATCTTTATCATTGATGTTTAGCTTTAATGAATTTGTATTCAGATAAATACCTTTAACTTCAATATTTGGATTACTTACTATTACTTTAGATCTAGCTTTAAAGTTCCCATCTTTAGTTGTGACTGTAATCGTAGTGGACCCCACGCTTACAGAATGGACAACACCGCTTCCAGATACCGTGGCTACCTTAGTATTCGAGGAAGACCAGGTCACCTGTTTATTTGTGGCATTAGAAGGTTTAATCGTTTCCATAAGTTCGACATCTTTATCATTAACATTCATTTTTAAAGTATCCGGGTGTAGGGAAACACCCGCTACGGGTACAGATTTATTGCCCTTTCCACCTCCATTAGTCGCAGATGCCTGCGAGTTACCGTTTAGATAAATAAAGAAAATTGTGAATATTAAAATCGTGGTCGTTTTAAAAATCCTTGTAAACAACATAGCATATCCCCCAATAAAGAATGTTTTATAAATAAATCGACTCCCTTTTGTCTCCTCCTATCAAAATATCTATATTTATAAAGAATAAGTGAGGGCAGGATGAAAGTAATGGTATGTAATCCTCGCTCATTCGTTATATCTAATGGAACATAGAACTAAATACCTCTTTTTTTAGAATACCATCGTTCTTGATAAAGAACAATATGGATTAAAAAATAATTAAATTACTACTATTCCCTTGAATTAATGAGGACATTATTTAATTAAAGAACGTTATATTATGATGCATGTTTGGAAATTTGTTCTTTAAAAAGAATAACTAATCAATTATAATTATCAGAATAGGATTATATAACTATTAATCAGAAGAAAGGAACTAGATATGAAAATAATCCAAACTAAAATAGGGGACCACTTAATTCAGATAGAGAATGCTCCTGATTTTATTGACGAAATGTTTCGTGATTTAGGAATTTCAAATGAAAATCCTGATCTTACCATAACCGTCCAGATGGAACTTGGAGAACCTTTTGTGAATTACGAAGTGAATGTTACCAAAACGGCTGATAGAATTTATTTTCGAAGGTCGGATTACCTAGTTGAAGTAGATGCAGAATACCAATTTGCTGAGATCTCGGCCTATAATGAGTTGGCTTTAAAGCATGCGTTAATAAATTTATATAGTTCATTCATTGTCTATCATGAATGGGGGCTATTACTTCACTCCTCTTGTGTAATTGATAATGGACAAGCTCATATTTTTGCAGGACATTCGGGTGCTGGAAAATCCACGGTTGCTAAACTATCGTACCCCAGGAATCTTCTGTCAGATGAAGCGACCATTTTAAAAATTTCCTCTAATAAAGTAGAAGCTTTTAATTCTCCTTTTCGAAGTGAACTACGATCAGACGGTGAAGAGAGGTATTTACCCTTAGGGAGTATACAGGTTTTACATCAGTCTCTTGATAATCGAAGAAGTAAATTATCGAAGTCGGACACTCTTTTAACTTTAATTGATAAAGTATTTTATTGGTCTGATGAACCAGAGAATACTAAAGTGATTCTTGGCATGCTAACTAAAGTTGCAAACCATGTTCCGGCATATAATCTCTTTTTTCAAAAGGATAATACATTTTGGGAGTTGATTTCTTAATGGTTCAATATATACAAAGTAATCATGTTGAAGTTACAAAGCTTGATGAGGAGTGGGTTATTTTACATACGGACTCATTCACTGTTACAAAATTAAACGGAATCGGAGGATATTGCTGGGATCTTCTAAGCCGAGCTCACACATTAGATTCCTTACTAGAGAAAATTACGGATCAATATGACACGACAAAAGCTGAATCTAAAAAGGACTTAGAAAATTACTTAACTGACTTATTACATTTTGGTTTAATTCAGCATGTTGTTTGATAGTGAGACAGTAGACTTATTTAAAACTTTTCTGAAAAAAGGAGAGTCATTTCATCTACCAGCTCAAGGTAGCAGTATGTATCCCTTAATTAAAAGCGGTGATATCTGCCATTTTAATGAATGTAAGTTATCTCAATTAAAAAAGGGCGATATTGTTTTGTTTTATAGTGCAACAAAGCGATTGATTGCTCACCGCTATTATAAGGAAATTCAGAGTAACCCACAGCGGCAATTCCTTTTTAAAGGAGACACCAACTTGGGCTTCGATCAGCCAGTGCTGGGGGATCAAATTGTCGGTAAACTTCTTTATGTCCAAAAAAGGAATACAAAAATTTATGTTTCTAGTTTTCTAGCTAAAGCGTGGGGGAAACTCATTATGTCTATCCCGATCTTAACGATTGTTTTACGGAAATACTTGGATTTTCAACAAAGAAAAAAGGAGGAAAGTGATTAATGAA
Source organism: Peribacillus sp. NPDC097675 (assembly GCF_050277655.1). Taxonomy (NCBI): domain Bacteria; kingdom Bacillati; phylum Bacillota; class Bacilli; order Caryophanales; family Bacillaceae; genus Peribacillus; species Peribacillus sp. NPDC097675. Next base: position 61,704 of record NZ_JBNNSK010000006.1, read on the forward strand.
TCCTTCATTGCTGCAAGTCTTATATGATTCGCAAATAGAACTACCCATTGATTCAACTTACTATTGGAAGCTTCTTAACGAAATCGAAAAATCAAATAGTCACGCACAAACATATACCATTATGAAGCAAGGAGGGAGGTTGGAGGCAACTCCGGCGTTCTTTCAGCAAGAACTAAAAGAAAAATATCAAACTGTCATATTTCAAAATATTCTTTTTAAAAATCAGACAAATCGAATCCTACGCGAATTTGAAGAAAGAAGAATAGAAATCATTCCGTTAAAAGGAACTGGATTTGCCGAAAGACATTTCGGTCATCTGGGGGCACGTCCAACATCGGATATTGACTTGTTAATAAAGCCTACTGATATGAATCAAGCTATTGATATTGTTAAAAGCTTAGGTTATAAAGAGGAGCGTAAACAAATTCCTTTTCATTTTCATGGTTCTTACAACAAAGTCCTTCCTGGGTCCCCCATTCCCTTAACGGTAGAACTTCATTGGGATATTGTAAAGCAGAATACAGCAAATTTTAGTATTGAAGAACTTTGGAAAGAAACCTCCTCACTCAATGGTTCTTTGTATATTAAACAACTTTCTAATTTTCATCTTTTCTATATGATTTGCCTTCACGGATGGCGGCATAATATGGATTCATTAAAGTATTTTATTGACATTATCCAACTGATTTTGAACTTGGATATCGATTTTAAAAGATTGTTAGAGGATGCAAACCGCCACAAAACGAGAAAAAGAATAGTCCGGACGTTATCAATTGTGTATCATCAACTACCAATCCTTCATTTAGTAAAGGAATTTCCTAAGGTAGTTTCGACTTCTTATGATCAACGAAACACTTCAATAAAAAAGTATGTAGATTTCATTGATTATTCGTTCCTTAGTTACGATTCCCCTAAACATAGCTTGATTGAGTTTTATCATTGGCTACATCCCAAATATTGATAAGGGTAAAAAACAAAGGCTTGGCACTGCATCCACGAACATACATTACCTCGACCACCTCATAGACAAACTCAGCTGGCTATTTTCAAAAGACTGGATAAATTGATTGAACATACACTTATAGGTACCAGAACAAATTAATATTTCCCTGTTTTTCTCCGAAATTAAAGAAAAATAATCCAAAATAATGTATAGTTAAAAAGAAGGGATTCGAACAAACATTCGTTTCTAATCTGGAAGCTAACTTCTTAGAGGAACAGGGGAGAGAAAGTGAACGGAACAGCACATATGGCAATAGGAGCAACAGTAGGTTTTTTAACGGCGAACACACTTCAGACCGACCCCACTACCACCTTATTTCTAGTCGGGCTAGGAGGAGTGTCAGGCCTTATGCCTGATATGGATATCGATGGTAAGTTGAGTAATAAAATTACTTTTTCTCACAAGTTCATACGGTCGTTGGCGCAGACCATCGGAGTTCTTATGATTATTTATAGTCTTTTAGCAAGCACTGAAACGGAGAGATGGATTGGAGTAGGAGCAGGCATCGGTATTATTATCATTTCTACTTTTATAACGCAAAGACATATGCTAACTCTTACGGGTCTTGGTATTTTAGGAGCTGGGCTCTCCTTGGAGATTAACTGGTTATGGCTTTTAGGAATTTATATTGTTTTAGCGTCCTTCACACCGCACCGTAGTTATACTCATTCGATAGCGGGCATAATTTTCTATGGAGTGATTGCCTTTCAATTCCAAGAAGCATTGGGGACTGCAGGGGTATTCACTACTTGTATATTAGGTTACATAAGTCATTTGATTGCCGATATGAAGTTTTTACCCTTTAATAAGCGAGGCGTTAAGTTATTACTACCATTTTTCACCAAGGAATTCTAAACGGAGCCGCAATGTTTCTATTAAAGAGATGTTGCGGTTTTTTTCATTTCTATCAAGTGTAATATATTTGTAAAGTCCCTGTGATGCGCATGATATAGTTTTTCTAGTATAGTAGGTTTAACGAATTGCAACAGGGGGTAAGAGATTTTGTTAAAAAAAATTTTTGTCGGTTTGTCGTTATTTACACTAATTGGAACAGCTTCTTTTGCTGGAAGCCCAGCAGAAGCTGCTTCATACCATACAAAAGCAATTAAAACAGCGAAAGCTGAATTAGGTACGAAATATAAAATGGGTGGCATGTCTTCTTCAGGTTTTGACTGTTCAGGTTTGGTGAAATATTCATATAACAAAGCTGGAAAGACATTACCACGAACAGCTGCTGACATTTATAAAAAAGGAAAGAAAGTAAAGACCTTGAAAAAAGGGGACTTAATGTTTTTCTCACCTAATAAAGCGAAACAACCAACGCATGTAGCCATCTACATAGGTGACAATAAATTCATCCACTCTGCAACTTCCAAAGGAGTGTCATACGCCAAAACGAATAATACCTATTGGAAACCACAGTATATTGGTGCTAAGCGCATATAAAAGATAAAATGTATTTTAGTATATGTATAAAGGGATAAGAGGCTGAATGTAGCCTCTTTTTTTGTTTCATTTTTTTGAAACATATGAAACAACAGATGAAACAGATTGTTTAAACTTTTGAAACAAATTTTAAAATTAAAAGGTTTAATCACTAGACTTTTCATTGGCACAATATTTGCATAACAATATATACAAGACTACCTTACTAGAATTATGGGTAGGGCGGGGATATGTCGCCTTTGGTAGTAATATATATCTTTAATTGAATTATGAGGAGGAAATGAAAATGAGAGCTTTATTGTTAGAAGAAACTAATAAGCCAATGGAAGTCAAACAAGTTACCGATCCGTCTTTAACGAATGAAGGTGTTATTGTAAAAGTCATGGCAAATGGAATTTGCCGTAGTGATTGGCATGTATGGATGGGCGATACGAATGTAGTGAAAAAATATCCACATGTTTTAGGCCATGAATTTACAGGGGTTATCGAGGAAGTTGGCAAAGATGTTAAGAAGTTCAAAAAAGGAGATAGAGTTATTGTTCCTGTAGCTCAAGGAGATAATACATGTCCTTATTGTCTAGGGGGTCATCAAAATCTTTGTGTAAACAGAGTAATACCTGGAGTGAATTATTGGGGCGGATATAGTGAATATGCACATGTACCTAATGCAGATGGAAATCTAATTCCTTTACCGGATTCTTTAGACTTTGTTTCTGCTGCTTCTCTAGGGTGCCGTTTCGTCACGGCATATCATGGGATAGTTGATCAAGTAAAAGTTCAAGCTGGCGAATGGGTAGTCATACAAGGGTGTGGTGGTGTGGGATTATCAGCTATTCAAATTGCAAGTTCAATTGGTGCTAAGGTAATTGCTGTTGATATAGGTGCCGATAAGTTGGAGATGGCTAAACAACTTGGCGCGCATATAACTGTAAATGGTAGTTTGCATGACCCTGTTGAAGCTGTTCTTGAAATTACAAAAGGAGGAGCTAATGTTTCTGTAGACGCATTGGGTATATCAGATACTTGTCAAAAAGGTATTTTAAGTCTGGGAAAACGAGGACGTCATTTGCAAATCGGACTAACAACGAAAAAAGAGAATGGCTTCATTTCAGTTCCTATTGATATGATAGTCGGGAAAGAAATACAGATTATTGGAAGTTCTGGAATGCCCACTTCTCGTTACTCTTCTATGTTTCAATTAATTGAAAGCGTTAACATTAAACCCGGTGATTTAGTTACAGAACGGGTTTCATTGGATCAAGCATTTGATGTCATTGCTGGTATGAGTCATTATGCAAATACAGGAATTTCTGTGGTAGACCGTTTTTGATTTGATGCTTATTTAATAAAAATTATATGGAAGAGTGGTGTTGGTCAATGAGTGTCAAACAAATAGATTTATGGATTAATAATGATGATGTAAAAACAGATATTTATACTGAGGTTTTAGATCCAGGTCATTTAACAGATGTTGTTGGTTCTGTGGCACAGGGCACTCCTAAACATGTAGATCAGGCTGTCCGTGCTGCCCATCAAGCTTTTCTACATTGGCGTGATATGAAGTTGGAGAAGAGAAGTCAAATGTTGTTGGATGGAGCGGATTTATTGCAACAGCAAGTTGAAAAATATGCCCCTTTGCTGACAAGGGAAACTGGCATGCTTCATTCTGCATGTGTAGGGGAAGTTTTTGCATCAGCTATGGCAATACGTGGAACAGTAGAGTTGGCAGGAAGATTTTTAGAGCCGAAAAGAGTGGAAAATGAGCATACGTGGATTAGTGTCGAGAAATCCCCGCTAGGTGTAATAGTGGCTTTAACACCTTGGAATGTACCTATGGCTATCGTCATGAGTAAACTTGCTCCAATTTTAGTCACAGGGAATACAGTTGTAATTAAACCTTCACCCAATGCATCAATGGCCGTTACGCTAGCGCTCAAAGAAATCTCCAGTATATTTCCACCAGGTGTTATTAATGTCATACATGGAGATGCAAATGTTGGAGAGGCGCTGACTACACATTCGTTAGTAAGAAAAATCACTTTAACAGGCGGAGAAAGAACCGCTATGAGTATTATGAAATCTGCTGCGGAATCGTTAAAGCCAGTTCACTTTGAATTAGGGGGGAATGACCCTGCCATTCTTTTAGAAGATGTGAACCTCGAAAAAGTTATACCAGAAATTGCAGAGTTAGCTTTTAGACGTTCAGGGCAGGTTTGTGTAGCGACAAAAAGAATTTATATTCCTGAAACGCTATATGACGAAGCATGCATGATTTTTAAGGAACATGTAAATCAATATAAAATTGGCCATGGATTAAATGAAGAAACCACGTTTGGTCCCGTGAATAATAAACATCAATATACATTTGTTAAAGGGCTCATTGAAAGAGCTAGGGAAAACTCTACAGTAGTGGAACTTGGTAAAAAACTCGAACCGGATAATTGGGAAAATGGATATTATATACACCCGACCGTAATAATGAATGTAAAGAACGACCAAGAAATTGTAATGTGTGAACAGTTTGGTCCGGTTGTCCCTTTAGTTTCTTATAGAAAGGAAGCAGAAGTTATTAATATGGCCAATAGTACGGAGTATGGTTTAGGCTCAACTATTTGGACCTCCGACTTTGAAAGAGGTTTAACTTTGGCGAGACAAATGGATGCAGGGATGACCGGAATTAATGGCAGTATTGATTCATCATTAGGTATGAACATTGTTCCATTTGGTGGCGTAAAAAAAAGTGGGATAGGATGGGAAAGAGGAGAATCAGGGCTAAATGAATTTGTGAATTTTCATGGTATTACATATCACAAGACGATATAAATACCGGAGAGTGAGTTTGGCCAGAAGTGGAAGGCATTAGTCAAACCAAAGGGGTGTATGAATGGTAAAACCAAACTCAAAAATTTCCAAAAGAGCATGGATTATTATCTTGCTTCTATTTTTCCTTACGGGTATAAGTAATGTTGAAAAAGCAATGCTAGGTTATGCTTCAGTACCAATAATGGATGAATTAGGATTAAGTCCTTCTGAATGGGGTCTCATTGGTAGCTCTTTTTATTGGTTATTTGCCATTTCAGCCATACTGGGTGGGACTGTAGCAGACAAGATTGGGACAAAGCGTGTTATTACAATCATGGCATTGCTTTGGGCAGCTGTTCAGTTTTCTACCTTATTTGTCTATAGTCTACCTGTATTATTAGCTACACGAATTATTTTAGGTGCAGCTGAAGGTCCGGCATACCCTATTGCAATGACAGCCGCTTCTAAGTGGCTTCCAAAAGAGAAAACGGGAACAGGTCTCTCATTAGTCTCAATCGGTGCACCAGTAGGTTTAGCGATTTCAGCACCCATTTGTGTCTTTATCATTGTTCAATTTGGATGGCGATCGGCGTTCTTAGCAGCTGGAATCACGACGATGATTTGGTTAGTTTTTTGGGTTTTACTTGGAAAAGATAGACCGGAAAATAAAGTTGAGAATGAAGCATCCATTGTTTCTTCTACAGATTCAACAGATAGTTTTCTTCCTTACTTATTTTCCAAAAACTATCTCATTATCATGTTGGCTGGTTTTGCTGCCTATTGGTCAATGGCAGTAGGAATGGTTTGGTTGCCAAATTATTTTGTCAAAGTTTTAGGAGTAGGAGATGCAGGTTTATCTTTGGCAGTCACACTTCCTGGCATTATGATAACAATATCTCAACTCTCATTCTCTATCTTTTCTGATCGATTATATCGAAAAACTGGAAGCATGGTTCAATCTAGGGTCTATGTAATGGGCCCCATCGTTATAGGTGGGGGCTTATGTTACTCAATGGGAGCCATGAGTAATTCCACAGTTATGGCTGTCGCGTTATTAACACTAGGTTTAACATTAGGATCGGTTATTTTAGTCATAGGGCCTGCAATGCTTGTAGATATTATGCTACCTCAACATCAAGGAAAAGCTCAAGGGATTTTTATAGCATTTGCTTCTCTTGGTGGAATTTGTGCTCCATATATTACAGGCTCACTTGTAGAAAGTGGCTCTAGCATTTCATCGGGCTTTCATAACGCATTCTTTGTTATGGCACTAGTACTTATCGTATGCGGTACACTTGTTTGGGCAGGAATCCGCCCCCAAAAAATCCAAGCTGAATTACAGCCAATTTCCGATATAAAATGATAGATGATGTTTTTTCATAATAAGTAATTGAAGCCCCATTTCATTAAAAAGTGGGGCTATTTTCGCTTGATGATTTGGTTGAATCAATTAATGGGACTTGATATTAATATGCGTAAAATTACATAAAGAAGCTGCAAGCAAAATCCTTGAAAGTCAAAGAAGGTCAAGTTATAATACTATTTACAAGGTCAAAGTTAGTCAAAATCAAACTGTGAGTTGATATAATTTAAAGGAGGAGTACTTATATGTTATGTGAAAAGTGTCATGAAAACCAAGCGAATATTCAGGTTCATCTCCATATGAATGGGCAACAGCATAATATTAAACTGTGCTCCACTTGTTATAAGGAAGAGCGAAATAAACTTGGTGCAGCCATGGAAGGCATGGATACAGGGAAATTCCAATTCGATGGATTTTCAAATTCATTCAATCCATTTAATAATAGCAACATTCCCCAACAAAAACCGGCTCAAGAAAACAAGGACGGAGGACTGCTTGAAGAGTATGGGCACAATCTGACTGATGCTGCAAAAGCAGGGCTCATTGATCCGGTCATCGGAAGGAATGAAGAGATAAAAAGAGTCATTGAAGTGCTGAACAGACGTAATAAAAATAATCCTGTTTTAATTGGTGAGCCCGGTGTCGGTAAAACAGCCATTGCTGAGGGATTGGCTTTAGCGATTGTAGAAGGAAAAGTTCCTAAAAAGTTACGGAATAAATTGGTCTATTCCCTTGATATGGCATCGCTAGTTACAAATACAGGAATCCGTGGTCAATTTGAGGAAAGGGTAAAACAATTGATTAGTGAGCTACAAGATAGAAAAAATATCATTCTATTCATTGATGAAATCCATCAAATTGTTGGAGCTGGTTCAGCTGAAGGCTCAATGGACGCAGGGAACATTTTAAAACCAGCCTTATCTCGCGGTGAACTTCAGCTGGTCGGAGCAACTACCCTTTCTGAATATCGGAAAATTGAAAAAGATGGCGCTCTTGAACGTCGATTCCAACCTGTTCAGGTGGATGAGCCGACAACGGAAGAAGCTATAGTTATTTTACAAGGTTTGAAAGAGAGCTACGAATCATTTCACGGAGTAACATACAGTGAGGAAGCGCTGAAAGCAGCCGTAGAACTTTCGCATCGTTACATTCAAGATCGATTCCTTCCAGACAAAGCAATCGATTTAATGGACGAAGCGGGCTCCAGACAAAACTTGACGATTGAAGACGGTCTGGAACATGAAGTTAAACAGCGTCTTGAACAAATCTACAAAGAAAAAGAAAAAGCTCTAAAAGAAGAAGCTTACGAAACGGCTGCTGAGCTGCGAGATGAAGAAGAAAAGCTTGAAAAATCCTTGCATGATGGAGTCAATTCCAATAAACCACTTGTCACTAAAGAAGATATTCAAAGAATTATTGAACAAAAAACAGGAATTCCTGTTGGGAAATTGCAGGAAGATGAACAGAACAAGATGATCCATCTACAAAAGGATTTAATGAAAAAAGTTATCGGTCAAGAAGAAGCGGTTAAAAAGGTTGCAAAAGCTGTCAGAAGAAGTCGTGCAGGTTTGAAATCTAAAAACCGTCCTACAGGATCCTTCCTTTTTGTTGGACCAACTGGTGTGGGTAAAACAGAATTGGCTAAAACTCTAGCAGAAGAGCTATTTGGAGATAAGGAAGCGATGATTCGCTTAGATATGAGCGAATTCATGGAGAAACACAGTGTTTCTAAATTGATTGGTTCTCCTCCAGGTTATGTAGGTCATGAGGAAGCAGGCCAATTAACCGAGAAAGTGCGTCGTAAACCATACAGCATTATTTTATTGGATGAAATTGAAAAAGCCCATCCTGATGTAATGCATATGTTCTTGCAAATTCTAGAGGATGGTCGTTTGACTGATAGTCAAGGAAGAACTGTTACATTTAAAGATACTGTCATTATCATGACAAGCAATGCAGGAGTTGGGGAAAAACAAAAGGTTATGGGATTCGGTACGAGTACAGCGGTAGAAGAAGCTTCAATCCTGCAAGCGCTGGGTAGCTTCTTTAAACCAGAATTTTTAAATCGTTTTGACAGTATTATTGAATTCTCGGCATTGAAAAAAGAGGATTTATTGCAGATTGTCGATATCATGATTGATGAGCTTGAAGTGACTCTAACTGCCCAAGATTTATCATTAGTTGTTACTGATGAAGCGAAACAAAAACTGATTGAATTGGGTTATCACCCAAAATTCGGTGCTAGACCTCTCCGACGTGTAATCCAAGAACAGCTGGAAGATGGTATTACCGACTATATTTTTGAACAGCCGGAAGTGAAGAATTTTAAGGCTGTTATAGAAGATGATCAATTGAAAATAATCCATTCACTATGATTGGTACTGCAAATGCCTCCAATACAGTATGACTGTGATGGAGGCATTTTTCATACATTTCATTAATAAATGCAAGTTAGAAGTAATTATTATACGGTATAGACGCCTTCAAGTTTGTAAGTTTTTTCTTTAAATTTTGAAGAATAAGGAAGATTTCAGAAATCATTTATGTTAATAAGGACTTAATTCTTAAAATGAGACTAATTATAAATAACATAGGTAAATGCCTTATGTGTTTGAGAACATTAGACTTGTGGAATTAAAAGGAAAGGACTATAGGTTGGGAACATTCATTAGAAGTCAAAATAGTATATAAAAACGAATTCCTAATGCATAACGGGAATTTCATTGGAGGAGTGGCTTATTGAAGATTCACTTTCTTATTTTGAAGAGGAAAATACCAACCAAACACCAAAAGAAAAAGAAATAGAAAATATGCTTGACTCCTTACCTGTTGCAAAAATTGAGGCGATAAGCCCGCATGAATTGGATAAACTCTATTATTATGACGGATTAGATTTAGGGAATATCTTTCATCCAGATAAAACAGCATTTTGCCTTTGGGCCCCTACTTCAACTGAAGCCAAGCTAGTTACGTATAAAAGCTGGGACGATTCACAAGGAATAGAAATCGGGATGCAGAAATCGGAGAAGGGGACGTGGAGAGCTGAAATTTCCGGCAATCAGGATGGCTTGATTTATACATACAAAGTGAAAGTTGACGATGTATGGAATGAAGCCGTGGATCCATATGTCCGTGCTGTCACAGTCAATGGAGATAAAGGCGTCGTCATTAATTTAGAAGATACCCATCCGCAAAAATGGACTGCCGAAAAACCACCGTTAGCCAAACCTGAGGATACCATAATATATGAACTCCATATCCGCGATTTATCCATTCATCCCGATAGTGGAATTCAATATAAAGGAAAATATTTAGGGGTGACTGAAACAGCTGCAAAAAGCCCTTATGGTATGAAAACAGGAAGCAATCATATTAAGGATTTAGGTGTAACACATGTACAATTCATCCCCATTTTTGATTTTGCTACAGTAAATGAAACAAGATTAAGTGAGCCACAATATAATTGGGGCTACGACCCTAAGAATTATAATGCACCGGAAGGCTCCTATTCGACTGACCCTTATGATCCTAAGTTAAGAATACGAGAGTTAAAGCAGATGATTCAATCCTTGCATGACCAAGGTTTACGTGTCATCATGGATGTGGTTTTTAACCATGTTTATACTGTGGATGACTCGAATTTCAATAAGCTCGTACCAAATTACTATTTCCGTTATAACGAAGACGGAACACTCTCTAACGGAACGGGTGTCGGAAATGATACAGCTTCTGAACACAAAATGATGCGTAAATTCATTGTAGATTCCGTGGTATATTGGGCTAATGAGTATCATATCGATGGTTTTCGATTCGATCTCATGGGCGTTCATGATGTGGAGACGATGAATGATGTAGAAAAAGCTATACATGAAATAGACCCGACTATCATTCTATTAGGGGAAGGGTGGGATATGAATACCCCACTAGAGGCTTCTCGGAAGGCAAATCAAAAGAATGCGAGTAAGATGCCAAGGGTTGCTCATTTTAATGATGCCATTCGGGATGGCTTGAAGGGCTTTGTTATGGAAAAGCAGGATAAGGGTTTTATTAATGGCAAACACGGTATGGAAGATATTATCAAAAAGGGGATTGCCGGAGGATTGAAATATGCTGATCATATAGCTACGTATCAGACCCCTTCCCAGGTCATTAATTATGTGGAGGCCCATGATAATTATACATTATGGGATAAGCTTTTAATCACCAATCCTGAAGCTTCCGATGAAGACCGGAAAAAGATGCATATGTTGGCAACTGCCATAGTCTTACTGTCACAGGGTATTCCGATGTTACATGCCGGTCAAGAATTCATGCGAACAAAAGATGGAGACGAAAACAGCTATCAATCCTCTGATTGGGTTAATCGTCTGGATTGGAAACGTAGAGCAGATTTCGACCGTGAAGTAGAATATGTAAAAGGTTTAATTAACTTACGAAAAAAATATCCTGCATTCAGGCTTAGTTCAGCTGAGGAAATTGAGCAACACTTAACTTTTCTAGAAGCACCCGCAAATGTAATTGTCTATTCTTTAATGACAGAATCTTCGCTCATTGTAGTCATTCATAATGCGAACTGGAATCCTATCGATATTACTTTGCCTCAGCCTAAAATGTGGTCTCTTTTAGTTAATGGGCAGAAGGCGGGAGTTGAAACGATCCTTCAGATAGATGGTAGCCATGTGAACGTATCACCATTAAGTACATTTGTGTTAAAAAGTGAAATAAATTGAATTGGAATAGGAGCCGAAAAGGAAGAACCTTCAATAAGTTCTTCCTTTTTATTATGGAAAACAATATTTTCTTCATTCTTATGCTAGCTTGATATTCTAGAACGTGGCCCTTTAAAATAGCAACCTATGGAAAGACATTATTCCTTAATTTTAACAAGTTTAAACGATTTTTAAGCAGGGTAGAATAGATTTATGAATGTATTAGGAGGAGTTTATTTTGCAAGAAAAAGTACATATCAAAATTAATGGAGCCGAGACAGTTCTCGATGGCAACCAAACAGTATTACAGTTGCTTAATGAAAGTTCCATAGAGGTTCCAAGTGTTTGTTATCACCCTAGTTTAGGACCAATTGAAACTTGTGATACATGCCTGGTTAGTGTAAATGGAGAACTTGTAAGATCCTGCTCAACGCAAATCAAAGATGGAGATGTGATTGATACCCTGGCTCCTGATGTGAAAGAAGCGCAGGTAATGGCTATGGATAAGATACTGTATAACCATGAATTATACTGTACGGTTTGTGATTATAACAACGGTAATTGTGAAGTACACAATACCGTAAAAGAAATGAAAGTTAATCACCAAAGTGTACCATTTGATCAAAAACCATATGAAGTGGATTCATCGAACCCTTTTTACCGCTATGACCCTGATCAATGCATACTCTGTGGTCGTTGTGTAGAAGCGTGCCAAGATGTACAGGTTACGGAAACCTTGACAATTGATTGGGAAGCGAAAAGACCTCGTGTCATTTGGGATAATAATGTTCCTATTAATGAATCTTCATGTGTATCATGCGGTCATTGTGCAACCGTTTGCCCTTGCAACGCGATGATGGAAAAAGGAATGGAAGGGGAAGCGGGATTTTTAACAGGCATTGCTAAACAAACGCTGCGACCTATGATTGAAATCACGAAAAACGTTGAAACTGGATATGGCTCTATTCTTGCAATTTCTGATATGGAATCTGCCATGCGTGACGCAAGAATCAAAAAGACTAAGACCGTATGTACATATTGTGGCGTAGGATGTAGTTTCGATGTGTGGACAAAAGATCGAAAAATCCTAAAAGTGGAACCACATGCAGAAGCACCTGCAAATGGTATTTCCACTTGTGTAAAAGGTAAATTCGGTTGGGATTTCGTGAATAGTGAAGAAAGGCTAACTAAACCTCTTATCAGAGAAGGAGATGCTTTCCGTGAAGCCGAATGGGAAGAAGCCTTAAATCTTATTAGCAAAAAGTTTACTGAAATCAAAAAAGAAAATGGACCGGATTCTTTAGCTTTTATTTCTTCTTCTAAGTGTACAAATGAAGAATCCTACTTGATGCAAAAATTGGCAAGAAGCGTCATCGGTACCAATAACATCGATAACTGTTCAAGATACTGTCAAAATCCAGCAACTGTTGGTCTTTTCAGGACTGTTGGATATGGTGGAGACACTGGTGGAATTAAAGATATAGAAAAATCTGAACTGGTTTTGATTATTGGGTCGAATACTTCCGAATCTCATCCTGTTCTATCCACTAGGGTCAAACGTTCACATAAACTTGGAAAGCAAAAATTAATTGTTGCCGATATCAGAAAACATGAAATGGCGGAGCGCTCCGACTTATTCATTCAACCAGCACCAGGCTCAGATATCGTCTGGTTATCAGCTGTGTCTAAATATATCATTGATAAAGGCTGGGCAGACAAAAAATTCATCCGGGATCGTGTCAATGGCATGGATGAATATATTAGAAGTCTTGAGCCTTATACAATGGACTACGCAGAAAAGGCTACTGGAGTAAGTAAACAAGATCTTATTGCAATTGCAGAAGCGCTTCACGAAGCAAACACTGCGGTTTCTCTTTGGGCGATGGGCGTTACACAACATATAGGTGGAAGTGATACAAGTACTGCCATTTCCAATCTTATGCTAATTACAGGGAACTATGGAAAACCAGGAACAGGTACCTATCCTTTACGTGGTCATAATAATGTTCAAGGAGCTAGTGACTTTGGTAGTACCCCAGATAAACTTCCTGGTTATGAATACGTAACTGATAAAAAGGTAAGAGACAAATATGAAAAAATATGGGGCACATCTATACCTGCTTTACCTGGTCTTAACAATCATGAAATGGTCGAAGGCATTCATGAAGGCACATTGAAAGCCATGTATTTAAAAGGTGAAGATATGGGATTGGTTGACTCCAATATCAACTATGTTCATGATGCCTTTGAAAAGCTGGACTTTTTCGTAGTGCAAGATATCTTTTTATCAAGAACTGCAGAGTTTGCGGATGTGGTCCTTCCAGCAAGTCCAAGTTTTGAAAAAGAAGGAACGTTCACCAATACAGAGCGTCGTATTCAAAGGTTGTATCAAGTTTTTGAACCACTTGGTGAATCTAAACCTGATTGGCAAATCATTATGGAAGTAGCGAATAGATTAGGTGCTGGATGGAACTATGCTCACCCAGGTGAAATCATGGACGAGGCTGCTCGCTTATCACCAATTTATGCAGGGGTCAGCTATGATCGATTAGAAGGGTATAATAGCCTTCAATGGCCTGTTGCAGCCGATGGTCAAGATACACCACTTCTATTCACAGAAGACTTCCCATTCTCTGATGGTAAAGCTAGATTGTTCCCTGTTGAATGGTCGGAACCGGTTGATTTTGGAGAGGAATATGATATCCATGTAAATAATGGCCGATTATTAGAGCATTTCCATGAAGGAAACCTTACCTATAAATCGAAAGGCATCACATCTAAAACACCAAGGGTATTTCTTGAGGTGTCACCTGAATTGGCAGAAGAAAGAGGCCTTGAAGACGGTACGCTAGTTCGACTTTCATCACCGTATGGAAATGTAAAAGTTCAGTGTCTCATTACCGATCGGGTAAAAGGCAAAGAGGTGTACCTGCCAATGAACGATACAGGAGAAGGGGCAATCAACTATTTGACCAGCAGCTATGCTGATAAAGACACAGATACCCCAGCTTATAAAGAAGTGCAGGCAAAAATGGAAGTGTTGAAAGCCAAAGGAGAAAATCCATTACCTAGCATCAATCATCGTAATGGAAATCCTCAACCACAAATGGGAGTACAAGTTCAGAAAAAATGGGCTCGTGAAGACTATATTTTCCCTGGTGACCTCTTAAAAATAAAAAAGGAGGCGAGGAACCGTGGCTAAAGCGACAAAAGTGATCAATCGCATAGAACTCAGCGAGGAAGATGTACGAAAAATTGAGTTCGAAGATATCGAAAAAACGCTTCTTGAAAATAAAGAAGTTATCAAAGAAACGTTTGAAGTTATGAAGGGGATGCAGGACCGTGGGATACTTGCCATGGTTAACAGCCTGTTAAAGGAAGGAGATAAAGTCCTTAATATCCTGGTTAAAACAGCTGATACTCCTGAAACGGCCAATACATTAAAGAATTTACTTCTCATGCTTGGAACATTAGGGACTCTGAATGTTAAACAATTAGAACCACTCATCCTGAAAGTGAATTCAGGGATAGCTAGAGTCGCTGAAATTGAAAAGTCGGATGATAAACCTAGCTACCTTTCCATAGTACGTTCGTTAAACGTTAAAGAGATTAAACAAGCGATGACTTTTTTAATGACCTTCTTAAAAGGAATGGGAGAAGACACAAAAGAATTGGAACGAACTACTCAATTACCTGAGAATCAGCAATATCATAAAGAAAATGAACAGGCGAATATTCAAAGACCGACATCAAAGAAAGATTTCGGCTCAACTATGCCCAGTAAAAGCGGAAGAAAATCGAGAACAAGCAAAAACTGGTTCTGGATTGCAGCAGGAGCTTCCCTCATAACGATTCCGCTCATTTCAAAGAGAAAAAATCAAAAAAACACGGATCAATAGCACTAAAAAAGGGATCTTTTTCTGAAGATCCCTTTTTTATGATTTCACTTCCTAGGTTCCGCTTGTAGTTTATCATTTTTAAACATAAAATAAGAGTAACCAATATATTCAAGGAGTGTAGAAATGAATCTGAAATATACAGCTTTAACTCTAGGCATTTGTTCATCCTTACTACTTACAGCCTGTACTGAAGAGAAACATGTAGAAGAAAAAGAAACTAGTCATGAAAGTCATACAGAACATGCACATGAAGTTTCTGGAGATATTCAGGAAGAGACTAGTGACAAAGCTACAGCACCTGAATTTCTTGCTGAAAAACCTGAAGATATGAAAACCATCTATCTTGCAGTTGCCCAAAACCAAGAGCTATTAGAAAAAATACCGTGTTATTGTGGTTGTGGGGAAGAAGCTAATCATAAAAACAATTATGATTGTTTTATCCACGAAAATAAAGAAAATGGAGCAGTAGTGTGGGATGATCATGGAACGAAATGTGGAGTATGCTTAGAAATAGCCGCCCAATCCATTTTAGATTTAAATGATGGAATGACAATTAAGGAAATTCGGACCAAAGTAGACAAAGCATATAAAAAAGGATATGCGAAACCAACACCGACTCCTGAAGTATAATTAATTTAAAGCTAAAAAAGATGCTTGTTACTTAGCATCTTTTTTTGTGTTCATCCTATTATTAATCATTAAATAAAACAAACAAGTAATAATAAAAATTGGAATGGGAATACTTTCATTAAATGAAATACAAGGGAGTTTTTGTTTTGACTTTAATCCGTCTTGGTTATGTAGCAATGAGCACTCATGTGCCAAATTGTTCTCCTTCTCAAACAATGACTTATTCACAGTTTTCCAAGATAAAGGATAAGGAAGCGGCAATACGAAAGCTTGAAAGGATATCAGCTTCCAATCTCCAAAACTGCTGGCGTCTTCTCATTCATAATACCGCATATGATATCAAGTTCTTTCGCCTTTCTTCTAAATTAATACCTCTCGTCAATCATCCAGAAATCCCACAATGGGACTACCTTGAACCGATAGCGGATCAACTAAATAAGATAAAAGAATTCCTTATATCCCACCCAGAGATCCGGATCGATTTTCATCCCGATCATTTCATCATTCTAAATAGCAGCAATATCGATATACTAAAAACGTCATTAAAAACCCTGAAAATGCATTATTTGATATTGAAAAAAATCGGCCTGGATCCTGAGCATCGATGTGTTCTCCATGTAGGCGGTGGATATGGGGAAAATGAACAGGCTTTAGAACAATTCATTCATAATTGGGGTATAATACCAGAATCTCTTCAAAGGATGATCATCCTTGAAAATGATGATACAACTTTCACTCTATCGGAGACTCTCTACCTATGTGAAAAACTGGGGGTACCACTTGTATTTGATTATCACCACTATTTGGCACATCATTCTAAGGACGAAAACTGGATTGATAATTGGAGTCGGATTCTCAATACATGGCATCATTCTAAATTACCACCCAAAATGCATATATCAAGTCCGAGAAACGAAAATGAATTTCGGGCTCATGCTGATTATGTGGATGTAAATATGTTCATGGATTTTTTACGGCAAATCAAAGGTAGTCTACCACAACTTGATTGTATGATTGAAGCAAAGCAAAAGGACGGGGCGCTATTCCAGTTAATAGAACAACTAAAAGATTTTCCGGAAATTGAAATCATAGATGGAGGTAGTTTTTATATTCACTAATTTTCAAATCATTTTGCACTTGGGGATTTGTAGTAAAAATACCAAGTGCAGTTAATATCTATTAGTTTACATAATATAGTTATAGTAAATTATTAAAAGAGCTGCAGGTTGATTAAGTTATGGATGGAATTGGTAAAATTTACTTCATATTAATAATACAAGAAAAATAAATTAATTCACTAAAAAAACGAGCTCTTTATTTCTATTTTAAAGCCCTTATTTTAAAAGAGTAGAGTGATAGGTATCCAAAGCAATAAAATATCTCTATGGTGTCTTTAAAACTATTTAAAAGGGTCTTATATTATAGGAAGGATATTTTGAATTAATTTAGTTGAATTCAGGTTATTTATTTTTAAAATATTAAAATGGACTTATAAAATTCAATAGTATGTATGTTAGTTCATGCATGGAACATTCGATCAATAAAATCACTATAACATATCAAGATTATCAATCTTAATTGGTAGAGATACCCAGGACAAGATAGTATAAACTTCATCAATTCACATAAGAAAAGTTGATACACATAAAAAAACGACCTCCATAATTTGATTTTAAGGATATCGTTTTAAGATATTAGTATCATAGGTATCAATTCAGTTATAAACTCTATATTGCACGTTAAAAATCATTTAAGAAGATTTATAATAATTTGCTGTTTTTTTGACTATAATTACCGTAATATTCCGAATGTAACAAAGGACCTGTTTTGATACATTCGAAATCCCTTTAAATCAACGTTTATAGGGTATCTAAAAATCAAAAAACGTGGCTTTTTTTGATGCCTTCACGTACAATAAAAGGAGGGAAAGGGGGAGAAATGACAGATGCAAGGGACCTCACAAAAAATAAAAAATGTCCAGCCAATACGCCGACTGGATCACATAGAAAAGATGAAAAAGTCTCTATTAAAATATTGCAGCTACCGTGATTTCATGATGTTTACAATCGGGATAAACATCGGATTGCGAATTGGTGATCTCTTGAAGTTACGTGTAAAAGATATATTAGAAGGAACACATATTGTGATAGTTGAACAAAAAACGGAAAAAATTAAACGGTTCATAGTAAACCCACAACTTCGGAAAGATGTACGTAAGTATGTAAAAAAAATGAAATTGAAAAATGAAGATTATTTATTTCCAAGTAGAAAAGGAAATGGTCCCATAACTAGGGTGCAAGCGTACCGCGTTTTAAATAAAGCAGCAGAAATGGCAGATATACCAGATGTAGGCACCCACACACTCCGGAAAACTTTTGGTTATCTTCATTATCAGAAGTTCAAGGATATCGCTTTGCTCCAACAAATCCTTAATCACTCAAACCCGAAAGATACTATGATATACATAGGGCTCACACAAGATTTGATGGACGAAACATTGATGGATTTTTATTTTTAATCAAAGAGACCAGAAATGGTCTTTTTATAATTCATAATAATATTATGTAAACTAAATAAAATAAAATAAAATAAAAAAAACGTAACACTCTAAGTGGTTTGTAAAATATGGAACTTAATGACTATTTGTTTTTCTAGCCTGATGAAATCGCTTTATCAGTTGGTATCTTGTGTTTTAGCTCTAATATTGATACCATCTTTTATATATATAGAAAATTTCAACCAAAAAAGTCGATTCCATGCTTACAGGAATCGACTTTTTTGTCTGACTTGTTTAATTCTAGCCCGCTATAGTTAAAATAAAAGTAACAAGTAAAACATTAGAAGGTTAACACCCTCTGAAAATGTCAATAATACGACCGTCTAGTCAACCTTTTAGTTACTTTTCAATATAAATAGAACGAACAATGGTACGGTTAACAGCATGACCAGTTGTGTTTTTCCCCTTAACATCAATGGTTAGGTTATAAATACCGGATTCCGGAACGTCTGGAAGATCTCCAAAATAGGTGTCTGAATTAAATTTACTAATAGACCCTGTATTTTTAATATCAGCACCGTGCTCGTTTGTAAGGTGTATATCAAACGTTAATAGGTCAGTTACAAGGCTGCTTTTCGCAGTTGATTTGAGTACAAACTGTGCATCTTTCTGTTTTACTTTCCCTGGCATTTCAAGAATAAGTGGTTCTTTGTCATCAATTTTTGCGGTAAGTAAATAAGCATCTTTCTTAGCGTTTGTCTTCATTCGAATTACCCAGTTGCCAGCTTCCATATTCGATTGTTTTAATGTATGAACATATGCACCTCCTAAAAAAGATGTTTCCCCTTTAGAAGCTTGTGAAACGTGGGATTGAGAGTAAACAATTCCTGAAGGAGAAATCATTTCTGTTTCAACATCTGCGGTTGCTGTATAGATGGTTACTTCACCGTCTGCAGTTGCTTCATTCAAAGAGAAAGACTGTTCAATCCACTTATTTGTTTCTAAAGAACCACCGTGGATAATTTGATTGTGTGTAGTCGAAATATTTTCTTCTTCTTCAGCAGGCTGTTCACTTAAACTAGCAACGCCTGCAGTAGAGGAACTGCGTAAATAGGGTTCAATTCTCGAAAAAACGGCGGAGCCTGTACGGATATTGTCATGATCATATTTGGAATCAGTAAAGAGGTGGGTGCCATATGGTAATTTTGAACTCCAGTCATTGACAAGCCCATCATTACTACCATAAGAAGAGAGATACAGTCCTCCAATCGATAATGCGGATAACGCCGGTCCCTGATTGGTTCCGGTTAGTGTGTAATATTTATTCTTTCTTGAATTTGCATGATTGTCTATGACAGAACGAAATTCAGCCATTTCTCCAATTTGTAACGAGGCCGTTCCTTCATCATTCGCTCCGAGAAAAGAAGCAAGCCATCCAGCATACCAGCTGTTAGCCAAATCAGCCAAGTTGGAACCGTGATGAGGAGAGGCAAGCGTTATAACTCGACCCACATATGGATGTGCCCCATAAGTGACTAGAGCAGCTTGTGTATCTGGTCCCCCTTTACTATGAGCGATAATATTCACTTTTTTTCCACCAAAGTGTGCACTGATCTGAGCAAGCTTGGTAGCTAATAGTCTTCCATTTTTATATTGACTGGAAGACCCATTTCCTGCAGCATCATAAAGTTGAACAAAAACCGTTTGATAACCAGCTTCATATGCTTTGGTATACATATCATTAATTCCGTGATATTCCGTTTCACCATACCAGCTTGTTGAAGAACCATTTTTACCCTGAACAAAAACGATAGGGGGTCTAGTCGAATTATAATTAGGGGGGGTGCTACCTAAAAACCAATCACCAGGTGTAAAGCTTTCACTTGGAGGTTTTAGTTTTCCATAGGGCTGGATTTCTACAGCTGACGTTTTAGTTGGTGAATTCATGAATAAAAATGATGAAAATAGTAAAATGACAATAATCATTTGATACAACATTCTTTTCATAAGTATTCCTCCCAGTGATTTATCTTTTTCAAACCAACTCTTTACTCTTAAATGTTAATTCACGCAAGAACCATGTAAATCCTTTAATTAATAATAAAATGAGCGTAAAAGGCTAGCTGTAAAGTTTGAAATACGGAGAAAACAGGAGAAAGTTACTGGAGAAAAATTTAGGTGATGGGGCAAGATATATATATATAGTGAACAATAGTTTACATAACATAATTATGGATTACTAACGAATGTGAATGACAAATAGCCCTAGGAATATACCCCATGGCTTTCTGTCATTTTTTTATAGTTTTCAAAAAGAGCCATGAACTTTTAAAGTTCTATAGCTCCATTTACGTCATAGTTTTCTAAATCAATGTCTAATTCTTCATCAAGCGCCAGTTTTGCTAGTTGAGAGCCAATATACGGTCCCATCGTTAACCCTGAAGCACCAAGCCCGTTAGCGACAATGATGCCTTCCCATTCAGGAAGAGGGCCAATAACAGGAAGAAAACCAGGAGTAAAAGGTCTGAAGCCGACTCTTGCTTCAGTAAACGTACTGTTTACCAAACCAGGTGCGGTTTTTAAAGCTTTATCGAAAACCTCCTGCATACCTCCAGCCGTCATTCGGCAATCGAACACTTCCATATTTTCATGAGTGGCTCCTGCGACAATTTTATTTGAGTCGAAAGCCAATATGTATTGATCGGTTGGCGGCATGACAACAGGCCAGTTATTCGTGTTGTTATTTGGTAACTCCAGATGGATAATCTGGGCTTTTTGAAAGCTAACTTGAAAGTTGATTCCTAGTGGTTCAAGTAATTGAGACGCCCAGGCACCAGCACAGACAATTACTTTATCTGCCAGTATACGATTACCATCAACCGTTACACCAGTTACAGTGTTTCCGCTGTAATTAAGTGAAGCGTCTCCACTAATCAGTCTGGCGCCATTTTTTTGCGCCGCACGTAATAAGCTATCGCGAAGAGCGCGACCATCCACTCGTGCGGCACCGCTTATATGGACTGCTGCAGACTCACCTGAAAGTGGAGGAAAGAGAGCACTTGTTTCTTCCACACTGAGCAAAGTAATATCACCAATTTCCGGAGCCTCTTCTTTACGTTTTGTCGCTCTTTTTTGCATTCCAATCAGTTTTTCTTCATCTGTATGTAAGCTGATTGCCCCGACTTTAGCGTAACCCGTCTTTGTTTCCCCATCATTTTCAAGTTGTTTAATTAAACTTGGATAAAAGCGGGCCCCATTTTTAGCAAGGTGATACCATGCTTTGTTACGCCTTTGTGATATCCATGGACAGACGATGCCTGCCGCAGCAGCTGTGGCTTGTCCCTTATCCTGACGATCTATTATGACTACTTCAGCACCTTTTTTTATGAGCTGGTAGGCAGTAGATGCGCCTAAAATCCCTGCGCCTATTATAATAATTTTTTGCATATAAACATCCCATTTCTTTCATATGTATAAAGGTTCTTATATTACTATATCGAAGAGACTCACCGATTGCCACACTCGAATGGTATTTGATTATTCACACAGTTATTTTATCTCTGTAAGATATGCTATGATGAAGAGGAATAGGTTTGTAAAGATACTAGGAGGACGAATAACCATGTTAAAAAAGCAAATGGAAACATACATATCAAAGACTTTAAGCGGTAATACGATTGAATTACATACAGAAGAAAAGGAATATGCCAAAAAACATCAGTTGCTAACTGATGATATTATTATAGTAGACAAAGACAATACTATCCGCTTTACTGATGCTTATATCGAGCTTAGTAATAAAGAAACCGAAGAGTTAATTAAGGAAGAATCGGCTGCATTCCTATCGCAACCGATTGAATACCTGAAAACAAATAAAAATGAATTTCTGTACTTTGAATCGTCTTGGTTCGAAATAATCGGAGTTGAAGCACTTTCTTTAGAAGTAGATGATGTATTCGGGACATATAATGCTATGTTCGGGTTGAGATTCCAGAAAAAAATGGGAGATGCTCTTAAGGCATATTTTAATAACGAAGTACAAGGGGATATCGGCACGTTCAGCATGATGTTTAACCAAGGTGATGGGCTTTGGGACGTCAATTTTGCCTTAAATGGTGTAAAAGGATTTAAGGAAGAAATGTCGTTGAATCAAGCGTTTAACCTGATTTACCATTTTCTCTTTAATCTCAATGAAACCATCGAAGAAGGACAGTAAAATACGCGAAAGGACTTCATCAAATATTGATGGGGGCCTTTTTAAAATGAACCAATTATTAAATCGATTGATAGTACCATATACCATCTCTTTTATATTTTTGGCTTGGTTCCTTGAAGTAAAGGTACTGTAGATGGGCCAGTGTTTCTCCAATCAAACCGGATTCGTGAATAGACAGGTTTTAAACAGGATATTACAGGCAGCCTGTATTGTAGTTGGCTCTTATACTTTCGTAAGTTACATGTAACCATTCTTGATGGTGATTCTGTAATTCTTTTATTGGTATTCCTGAAAGGTTTTCGAATTTGAAGAACTAACATAATCTTCATTCAACCCATGAATTTTCTTTAAAGAAGTAAAAAATGACTCCAATAGATTGATGATTCCTTAAAACCAATAAAATATATTAGGGAAAATATGATCAGTAGAGAAAAGAACGCTATTTTTTTTATTGTACAACGTGATTAGACCATCTGAATGTCCTCGTGTAAAATCACTTTATATTCGTGTTTGCCGAATATAAGCGTCATCCCTTCAGCAGTCGATAAAGCTAATCCTCTTGCATACCACATGATTCATAATTATTTGCGAGGAAACCCTCCGGCATATCATGAGTGAGGAAGATATCGCTGATTTCGTATTTTTCAATGATGGGCTTCCATGTATCACGAGATGTTTGGTTATTTAATCCAGCATCGATAATTGTCCACACATCCGCGCTTTCAGCTAAAAAATAATGAACGTGATCCAACCTAAACAGTAAGGGAATGGTCACTTGAGTCACTCCCATTTCATTCAGCAAATATAACTTCTCCTTCCAATACCAAACTTTTTATACCTAATAAAAATATGAGTATGATGAATATTCTAACTATAAAGATTATAATTAACCTTAAATAAACTTTATCTAAAGGAGAGCTGAGGTATGAAAGTCGTTATTGCACCAGATTCCTTTAAAGGATGTTTGACCGCCTTTGAGGTTGCGCAGGCGATCGAGCGTGGTATCAAAAGGGTAATGCCTGCAGCAGAGACACTATTAGTTCCAATGGCAGACGGTGGTGAGGGGACAATGGAGAGTCTAATAACAGCAACGAATGGTCGAAAAGTTGAAGTTACAGTCAGGGGGCCTCTACTTGACAGGGTGCAAGCTGCATATGGGATTTTAGGGGATGAAGAAACATGTGTGATTGAAATGGCCTGTGCATCTGGTTTATGTCTAGTTGAGCCCGGTAATCTAAATCCATTAATTACGACGACATATGGGATGGGAGAGCTTATTCAAAAAGCACTGAATGATGGTTATCGAAAATTCATTTTAGCCCTTGGTGGGAGCGCGACTAATGATGCGGGTGTTGGCATGCTCCAGGCGTTAGGAATAAATATGTTAGATAATGAAGGGATAAATGTAGGATTTGGAGGAGCTGAACTATCAAGGATTGTAGAGATTGATATGCAAGATTTTGATTCTAGAATAGCGGAATGTGAATTTTTAATTGCGACTGATGTTCAAAATCCGTTGATTGGTGCAGATGGTGCATCTAAAGTATTCAGTCCACAAAAAGGGGCAACACCCGTTATGGTTGAAACTCTGGAGGAAGCTTTATCAATCTGGGCCGATTTGGTGGAGATCAAGACGGGTATGCGTTTACATAGTAAAGCTGGGGCTGGTGCAGCAGGAGGCATTGGAGGAGCCTTTCAAGCTTTTTTCCCTTCTCAAACGAAAAGAGGCGTCGATATCGTCAATAAATTTACGAATCTTACAGAAAAATTATCCGGGGCACAATGTGTTTTTACTGGAGAGGGACAAATCGATTACCAAACGGCATCCGGGAAAACACCGATGGGAGTGGCAGAGGAAGCCAAGAAGAAGAGAATTCCTGTATTTGCTCTAGCTGGTTCAATCGGAACAGGATTTGAAGTTTTGTATAAACATGGTATTACGAGTGTGCACAGTATTGTAAACACTCCCATGTCGATACAAGAAGCTTTAGAACGTGGAGCTGAGTTATTAGAGAATCTAGCTGAGCAAGTCATGCGCACCTATATGGCTTCTCTAGAACAGTAGTTGTTAGTATAAGTCATTTATCATTACTTAAAAGTTTGTATCAAGGCTTTTAAACATCGCGAATTTATTGAACACAGTATACTTGCTGTGTTTTTTTATGTTTAAATGAGGATATTCCTTACAATTTCTTGACTATATTAATGATTCTAGACGAAAGGGTTCAATACTTAGTTATTATACGTATGCATTCGACACAAAAGCACATTCTATACATAACTCGTATGGCTTCATTTTTGCATTCACATAGTCCTATATGAAAAAAAGAGGTGAGTTGATGGAAGAACCAATTGTGACAGTAAGGAATGTATCAAAAATTTTCGGGAAGTCTCCAAAAACTGCGCTCGAATTATTGGAAAAAGGCAAATCAAAGAGGGATATTTTAAAAGAAACAGGTCAGACAGTCGGAGTGAATAAAGTGAACTTTGAAATCTATCCCGGCGAAATATTCGTGATAATGGGCCTATCAGGAAGCGGAAAATCAACCTTAATTCGTATGTTCAACCGTTTAATTGCTCCTACAAGAGGGGAAATCCTAATCAATAACGAAGATATCCTTAAAATGAATGCTTCTCGATTAAGGGATGTTAGGAGAAAAAAGATAAGTATGGTGTTTCAAAATTTCGCTTTATTCCCTCATAAAACAATCTTGGAAAACACGGAGTTTGGTCTTGAAATCCAAAAGATTGCTGTGGAAGAACGGAAAAAAAGGGCGATGCAATCCCTTGAGATTGTTGGATTGAAGGGGTATGAAAATCAACTTCCCTCCCAACTAAGCGGGGGTATGCAGCAACGTGTTGGCTTAGCCCGGGCACTTGCTAGCCATACGGATATCATTTTAATGGATGAAGCTTTCAGTGCACTTGATCCTCTCATTCGAAAAGATATGCAGGATGAATTGCTCGAGATCCAAGACCAATTTAAGAAAACCATCATTTTCATTACACATGATTTGGATGAAGCTTTACGAATCGGGGATAGAATCGCCCTAATGAAGGATGGGAGTGTGATTCAACTCGGGACGCCTGAACAAATTATGATGAACCCTGCGAATGAATACGTGGAGAAGTTTGTCGAAGATGTGGACCTTTCCAAAGTATTAACAGCCTCTCACGTTATGAAAAGAGCAGAGAAAATCAGTATGGACCGTGGTCCAAGGGTTGCCTTGGAAATCATGCGTAAACAAGGGTATTCAAGTATCTTTGTTGTGGATCGAAGACTGAAATTGTTGGGTGTTTTAACAGCTGAGCAGGCCCGTAAGGCAATAGACAATCATCAATCCATATCAGAGGCCATGACAATAGATATCCCTTTGGCTAAGGAAGATCAGTTACTTATAGAGATCCTGGATGTTATGTCTACATCGTCAATCCCGATATCTGTTGTAGATGATGAGAAGAGATTGAAAGGAATCATAATCCGAGGAGCCGTAATTGGTGCTTTGGCCGGTAATAAAGATTCCTTGAACGAGATGGAAGTGAATACATGAATATCGCCAGAATTCCTTTAGGTACTTGGGTCGATAAATTAGTTGATTGGATAACAGTCACATTCGCTGGATTATTTTCCTTTCTAACACGTTTAATTGAGGGTATATTAAACATCCTCGTTGATGCTTTAAGTATTGGGCCCCCAGTGATTTTAATCATATTTTTGACGCTTTTGGTCGCATATACAAGTAAATGGAAATTAGGCTTATTTACAGTAATAGCCTTACTATTAATCGATAACCTTGGCTATTGGGAAGCTAGTGTTCAAACTTTGGCCCTCGTTCTTTCATCGGCACTCTTAACGATAGCGATTGGCATTCCGATAGGGATTTGGGCTGCACAAAGCTCTTCTGCGAGAAAAATCATCATTCCAACTTTGGATTTTATGCAGACAATGCCAGCTTTTGTGTATTTAATTCCAGCAATTTTGTTTTTTGGAATTGGTGTGGTCCCAGGGATTTTTGCTTCAATAATATTTGCTGTTGCACCAACAATTCGATTAACTAATCTTGGCATACAAGAAGTACCTAAGGATTTAATTGAAGCTTCTGATGCATTCGGTTCAACAAGCAATCAAAAACTATTCAAGGTTCAATTGCCTTTAGCGGCACCAACCATTTTTGCCGGAATTAATCAAAGTATCATGTTAGCTTTATCCATGGTGGTTATAGCTTCCTTGGTGGGAGCTCCAGGACTAGGTGCGGAAGTCTATCGTGCTGTAGCCCAAATCAAAGTAGGACAAGGATTTGAGGCCGGCCTTTCAATCGTTATCATCGCCATCATCTTGGATCGAATTACACAGAATTTGCGTAATCCGGCATATAAGCAAGTATTGAACAAAAAAATTGCCTTCTCCTTTTTCGGTATTTTATTTCTCGCCGCCTGTATTTTTGCCGCTTTTCAAGGACAGGATACATCCGAGCAAAATCCAAATAGTGTTGGTAGCCTGACCGATTATGAAATTATTGGGATAGACCCCGGTGCAGGAATCATGAAATCTACCAACAAGGCAATGGAAGATTACAAACTCGATGACTGGACTCTCGTCGAAGGTTCTTCAGCAGCCATGACTGCAGAATTGAAAAAAGCGTATAACAAAAAAGAACCAATCATTATTACAGGCTGGACACCTCACTGGATGTTCCAATCATTCGACTTGAAATACCTCAAAGATCCAAAAAACTCCTTTGGGAAGGATGAGGACATTCATACGATTACAAGGAAAGGCCTCGAAAAGGATGCCAAGGGAGCCTATACTATACTGGACCAATTCTTCTGGGAATCGAGTGACATGGAAGAAGTGATGGCGGATACGGCAACAGGTATGGATCCCAAAGAAGCCGCGGAAAAATGGATAGCAGCACATCCTGATAAAGTTACAAAGTGGACAGACGGGGCGAAAAAAGGGAATGGAGAAAGTATCAGTCTTGTCTATGTTGCATGGGAATCCGAAATCGCCAGTACCAATGTAATCGGAAAAGTCTTGGAACAGCAAGGATACGACGTTACCCTAAAACAAGTAGAAATTGGACCTATGTTTGCAGGAATTGCAAATGGAAGTGCTGATGCGATGGTTGCCGCTTGGCTACCAACCACTTCAGCTGAATACTATGAAGAATATAAAGACGATATTGTAGATCTTGGGCCAAACCTAAGAGGAACCAAACTTGGGTTAGTGGTACCAACATATATGGATATCGATTCCATTGAGGACTTAAATAAGTAATGGAAAGGGATTCTCAATTTGAGAGTCCCTTTCTCCCTTAGGTCAAGAATTAAGGGAGAAGAATGCTACAACGTGGCCCAGGGAAACATGTATCTCATAAAACAAGGCAGCAATATAATCACCAATGGGAGAAAACAGATACTAAATACAAAAGATAAGAATGTTAGGTCCCTTAACAAAATGGTTATATTTTATATAATATAAATATGTTTTAAACCTTCAATATAACAGAAGCAATTTTAAAAGGGTTTAAATATGCAGTCTTGTCATGCTATAAGTGGGTATGATGTTTGTATAATTGGGGTTATCTTTAAGAATACTACAAAGTTTTTCTATATTACCATAAGAAAAAGGGTATACTAGATAGATAAGAATATATTCTTAGGAACACATGTAATATCGGGGTGATTTATTCTTGACCCGAATCTTACATACAGACAGAAGGAGAATTGATACGTTTGAATAACAAAGAAGCAAAAGCAATCGAGTTACCGGCAAATTATGAGGAATTAAAGAAATCAGCCCATCGCACCTCGAACTGGAGAGAGCGTCTAGATGCTATCGAAGAGTTAGGGCAGTTGAAAAACCAACAGGTAATTGACATGCTTACACATATTATGAAAAATGATGCTGTATATAAAATACAAGAAGCGGCTTACCGTCAATTAAAAGGGTTAGGCGAAGATGTTCAGTTACCTCCTAAGAAAAAAGGTGAATTGTTTAAAGGCGTAACAAAAGTCTTGGTAAGAATTAAGAAAAGTTTGCCTGAAGGCCATACCTATAGCGAGTTCAAAGAGAAGTTTAAAAAGATGAGAATCGATATATATGATGCCTACGAAGGTGAAAAGGGAGCAGATTTTGATAAGTGGCTTCAATCTACTTGGGAAGGCTTATCGAAAAAGTAATAGGATTTAGTTTCATAGCATAAGAAAAAGGAGCAATTATTTTGCTCCTTTTTCTTATGCTTAACTGTTATGTTATGAACGAGTACTCACTTCCGTTTCCGTATAAAATAGTCAGAAATTATTGAAAAGAGCTATTATGTTCTTTGAATCGTAAAAGTTAGTTATAGTAATGTTGCCCCGAGACTCATTTTCTTTATAACTCAACATAATGATAGTAATACCATATTTGTACTCAAACATGACCGGGGGATAAAGAAAATGAATCAAATTTTTAAAATTCTGGAAGAAGCACATGATACTTCGATGGAATGTGTTCTAGCTACAATTATTCACGTAAACGGTTCGGCTTACTTACGCGAAGGTACCTCGATGCTCATAAAAAAGGATGGGACTTACACGGGTATAATTAGTGCAGGTTGTGTTGAAACAGATATAGTGCACCATTCTAAAAGAGTATTTGAAAGTCAAGAACCGGAAACCATCGTCTATAACTTGGAAAATAATGAAGGCTTAGATTGGGGAGTATCTACAGGCTGTAAGGGAATCTTATATATTTTACTTGAGTATGTTGACCAAAACCTTAAGGAAAACATCATCTTGATAAAGGATACGCTTAAACAGGGGATGGAAATCAATTATCAAAGAGTACTCACTAAGGATTGGTCAATATTATCATCTCATTTTGCTTCACCTTCTTCAGATACAGATCAATTACCTGATATCCTACTTTCTGAAAATCCACACGCTACTTATGTTTATAATCAAACATTCACTCCCAAACCACGATTGATTATTTTCGGGGCAGGCTTAGATGCAATTCCGTTGGTAACCTTGGCTGCCTCAGCAGGTTTTTTAGTGACGGTTTGTGATTGGAGAGAATCCCTTTGTAATGACCGTAACATACCTGCAGCGGATACCTATGTCATTGGTTTTCCAAATGAAATCATCAGCCAATTCACCTTCAAGAAAGAAGATTATGTCATTATCATGACTCATAACTTTCAGAGAGATAAGGAGATTCTTTCACTGATCAAGCACCAGCCATTATTTTATATAGGCATTTTAGGTTCAAGAACACGGACAGCTAGACTTTTTGAAATGGATATCCCTAAGAATATCCACGCTCCCATTGGGTTAACCATTGGAGCGGAAGGCCCATACGAAATCGCAGTCAGTATTGTAGCGGAATTAATTCAATTTAAAAGAAAAAAGAGAGCCTCATGAAAATTACCGGAATTTACTTGGCGGCAGGATATAGTGAACGTATGGGGGTGATGAATAAATTAACGTTGAAATTGGGAAATAAAGAAATGGGAAGATGGGGCTTGGAAAGGGCCATAGATTCTAACCTGGATGAGATTATCATCGTAGCTCAAGACCGAAGTGCATTGGATTTATCTGGATTATCCACCAAGAACGTAACCACAATTGAAATTACAGAATGTAGGGAAGGGCAATCACACTCACTCAAGACTGGATTAAAACAAGCATACTCTTTAAACTCTGATGCTGTAGTGGTTTTGCTTGCTGATCAGCCATTCATTACAACACAAATGATAAATGAACTACTTCAAATATATAAAAAGAATCCTACTACCTCCTTTGTTGCCTCTACTTTTCATGACATTGTACAGCCACCTGTTCTTATAGCTAACCATCTATTTCCCAAAATCCTACTCCTAAAAGGAGACCAAGGTGCGAAGCAGGTCTTAAAAGGAAAAATGGAGCAAGGAATACTTTTACCTTTTTACGACGAGCAACTGTTTACTGACATTGATTATATGGAAGAGTACGTGTTTTGGAAAAAACAAGTAGAATCAATAAGATAATGAGGGGATTTTCATGGAGATCATAGGAAAAGGTGTGATTCGTAAAGATGCTTGGGATAAGGTTACCGGTAAAGCTCGGTATACAGGAGATCATCAGGATAGAAATATCCTTTCCGTTAAAAAGGTGATCAGTCCTTATGCTCATGCACTCATTAGAAAGATTGACATATCAAAGGCTGAAAAATTTGTAGGAGTACGTGCAATCATTACGGGTGGGAATCTACCGCTAACGGGTGAAGAGATTAGAGATCGTTATCCCATAGCTCAAGACAAAGTTCGTTATCATGGCGAAGTTGTCGCACTTGTTGTTGCGGACACTCCCAAGCAAGCCAGGATGGCCGCTGATCAGATAAAAGTCGTTTATGAACCGTTACCTGTTGTCAATTCTCCAACTGAAAGTTTAAATCCTTCATCTCCTCTACTCCACGCACATTTAGGTACATATACAAAAATATCCGAAGTATATCCTGAACCAGGAACTAATATAGCAAATCGTACGAAAATCAGAAAAGGAGATAAAGAGAGGGGGTGGAGAGAGAGCGATATTATTATAGAAGAGAAGTTCTCTTTTGCCCCTTCTGATCATGCTGCTATGGAAACAAGATGTTCATTAGCAGAAATTCATGGAGATCAAAAGGTCTTCATCACTTCTTCTTCGCAAGCTCCTTTCATGATCAAGCGGCTGATAAGTGATTACTTTGGCGTTGAAATTGGAGACGTCGTCGTAAACACTCCTTTGGTTGGAGGAGGATTCGGCGGTAAAGCCTCAGTTCAACTTGAACTTTTAGCTTATATCGCTTCTAAAGCGGTCGGTGGAAAGTTGGTTAAGGTGGAAAACAGTCGTGAAGAGGACATTATGACCTCCCCATGCCATATAGGTTTAGATGCGACAGTGAAACTGGGATGCTCTCGGTCCGGTTTCCTTAAGGTAGCGGAATTGAATTATCTCTGGGACGGGGGAGCGTATGCCGATAAGGCTACAGACCTTAGTCGTGCTGGAGCAGTGGACTGCACAGGTCCGTACCATATTGAAAATGTTTGGTGTGATTCTCTCTGTATGTATACAAATCACCCATATGCTTCTCCCTATCGAGGGTTTGCACACGCAGAGGTCTTGTTTGCTTTTGAGAGGACCATGGATTCTCTTTCTAAAAAACTTGGCATGGATCCACTTGAACTTCGTGAAAGGAATGCGATACTCCCTGGACACTCTACTCCAACTCAAGTTACGTTGAATTCAAGTACAGTAGGAAATCTTCCAGAATGCATACATGTTCTTAAGAAAAAAATGAACTGGGGAGAAGGACAGTTCATTAGAAAAAATGACAGGATAATAACGGCCAAAGGAATTGCATGCGTATGGAAAAATTCTACCATTGATACAAACGCAGGATCGGGTGTGATTTTAACATTTAATCCTGATGGGAGTGTTAATCTTTTATCAGGAGTAGTCGAAATCGGTACTGGGACGAAAACGGTATTGGCACAGATTGTTTCTGAGAAATTGAAGATAGAAGTTGATCGGGTGAAAGTTCAGATGGAAGTCCATACACAAAGTACTCCTGAGCATTGGAAGACGGTCGCCAGTCGTGGAACGTTTATGGCAGGAAGAGCGGCGATCCAAGCTGCCGAAGATGCTATCTTTCAAATAAAAAAACTGGCTGCGATTGTATTAGGTGTTCCCATGGAAGACATTGAAATAGGTCAAGAAATGGTATATCTCAGGGGTGATCCAACAATTCGCAAGCCTTTCAAAGAGCTAGTTTATGGATATACCTATCCTAATGGAAATGCCATTGGAGGACAAATCATCGGCAGAGGACATTATATAACTCCTCATATATCCAAATTAGATCATGAAACGGGTGCAGGTAACCCAGGACCTGAATGGACAGTAGGCGTCCAAGGGGTTGAAGTAGAATACGATACCCAGGAATATACCTACAAAGTAGTAAAAGCGATATCTGTCATCGATGCTGGGAAAGTCCTGAACCAGAAAACGGCAGAAGGGCAAATAATGGGTGCTATGAGTATGGGTCTAGCGTTCGCTGGTCGTGAAACTTTTTATTTTGATGATGTAGGCAGGGTCCTTAACCCGCAATTCAGGACGTATCGACCTTTACGATATGGTGAGAATCCTGAATATATTTGTGAGTTTTTAGAAACCCCACATTTAGAGGCACCATACGGAGCAAGAGGTCTTGGTGAACATGGCCTGTTAGGGATGCCGGCTGCTTTAGGTAACTGTTTATCTCTTGCTGCGGGCATACCATTGAATCAATTGCCCTTACTTCCTGAACTAATTTGGAAAGGGAAAAAGGGAGGCAACACGGATGCTACCCTTTAATTTTACTTATTATAAACCAGAATCGATCCAAGAAGCGTTAGAACTATATCAAACACTGAAAGTACAAGGGAAAACCCCTTTGTATTATGGTGGAGGAACAGAGATCATAACATTGGGACGACTGAATCTTGTATATGCCGATGCCATCATTGATTTAAAAGGAATTGATGAATGTAAGATATTCGAAGTTCAAAACGATAAACTGATTATTGGATCAACGGTGAGCCTGAGTGTTTTTGAAGCTAAAGAACTTTTCCCTTTATTAACGGATACTTCCAAAGAGGTTGCAGACTATACATCAAGAAATAAAATCACAATTGGTGGAAACATCTGTGGAAGAATTTTTTATAGGGAGGCCGTACTTCCCTTTTTATTAGCCGATAGTGCTGTAATTACTGCGGGCCCTAAAGGAATAAGAAAATTATTATTGAGTGAAATCTTTCATAAAGAATTACAACTGGAAGAAGGGGAAATCCTAGTTCAAATTATTACAGAAAAAGAGTATCTCCATGCACCGCATCTTAGTATAAAGAAACGGAAACAATGGGATACGGGATATCCACTTTTAACTGTGGCCTCCTTAAAAAAAGACGGATATCTACGGTTTGCATTCAGTGGGGTATGTCCATATCCCTTCCGCTCAATTTCAATGGAAGAAATTCTTAATGACCAGAAATTATCTTATAAAGATCGAGTTTTAGCCTCTTTTGAGCACCTGCCTAATCCAATTTTAAACGACATTGAAGGATCTAATGAATATCGTCTATTTGTATTAGAACATACGCTATCTTCTATTTTGTCACGTTTAGGTGGTGAATAACATGAATCAAAAAATGACGATTACCTTAGAAATAAACGAAGAAAGGTATGAGAAGGATATACTGGCCTCAGACCTATTGCTAAATGTACTACGAAATATGGGACTTACTGGTGCCAAGCCAGGATGTTTAAACGGTGATTGCGGGGCGTGTACAGTAATTATAGATAAACAGCCAATGAAATCATGTCTACTATTGGCCATTGAAGCGATTGATACCGAAATCATTACAATTGAAGGTCTTACCAATACCCCGATTCAAAAGGCTTTTGTTGAGCATTTTGCTTTTCAATGTGGGTACTGTACACCTGGCTTTATAATGAATGCGACGGCTTTACTCCTTAATGACAACGACCCCAGTCCTGAGAAAATCAAAACATGCCTTTCTTCGAATATTTGTCGGTGCACTGGTTATAAGGAAATTGAAGAAGCGATACGTTCCGCCATAAACACTATTAAAATCAATAAATGAAGTGACATATTTCTGTTCACCTGAATAAAATGCCTACATGGGGAGTGATGATATTGAATAATTCCTGTGAGAGGGATACCAATTTAACAGTTATTCACTCCTTTCAGCGTAGTATCGAAATTACGACAGCCATCTTATTATTAACCGGACAAATCACCATTATCGGTATATTTGTTAGACCAGCCAGATTTAGCCTTTCGTTAGGTGGTCCCCTTTTTGGGGGACATCGTTTGGAAGGGAAAAATCAAGAGGAAGCGGGAAATCTTTTTATCGATATACTTGATATCATTTTAGCTATATTACTTATCAATAACGTCATCCATGTTACGGGCACATTTATTTCTTCTGGTGATTTTTCCATTAATGTTTCAGGCCCCATTTTCGGTTACCCTGAAGTTGTTCCCGCACTGCCCATCGAAGATTATGACTTTTTTAATAAAATCGTAAGTAAGTATTACATCGTCCAACCGGAAATGGTAACTACTTTAAGAGGGAATGAGTAAAATGTCGTTAACAGATATACCTACCGTAAAAAGTTCGAGGTACAATGCATTTCTAATAGCCCTGCCTATAATTTTTTTCATATTTTTCTTTACTCAACAAAAAACCACGGATCATTAAACCGCATGAAGGGTGTATCATCATATTATAGAA
The DNA here is from genome assembly GCF_050277655.1 of Peribacillus sp. NPDC097675. Taxonomy (NCBI): domain Bacteria; kingdom Bacillati; phylum Bacillota; class Bacilli; order Caryophanales; family Bacillaceae; genus Peribacillus; species Peribacillus sp. NPDC097675. The sequence goes on from NZ_JBNNSK010000006.1 coordinate 96,571, forward strand.
ATTCAGAGGTAAAGCATATTCAACTGGCTTTACCTTTCGTATTTTATAAATTTCATGGACTAAAGTGTCAGGCAATTTCAAAAAATACAGCTTTTTCTTACTGGACGAAAATACGTAAAGTCTCTTAACGTACTTCTATCTTTCAGTAACGGGGAAATAGGTTTCAATACTCCTGACTGTTAAATTGTATTAGATTTATTTGAAGTACTCTTGTAAGTAAAGGGGAAATCTCTTGAAATCTTACATTCATTTTATTTTTGGCTGTGTTAAAGGTAAAGGTCGATTAATAAAATAGACAATTTGAGATTGGGCATTTATGTTAAAATGAATATGAGATTGTGAAAATTTCTACATAAACTAACGGAGCAGGTTAGTGAAATAAAGTGAAATGATAAAATAAGAAAAAAACAATGTATGAGAGGTGCTATTATGAACAAAGTTTTTATTATCGATGGAGATAAATTTTCTAACTTTAAGGGGTTTTGTAAGGAGTTTTCAGATATAGTCCTCTCTGGAAAATATAAGTGGCACGGAAATCTAGATGCTTTCAATGATATTTTGTTTGGAGGTTTCGGAGATATAGAAAACGAACAACAATTTACTATTATTTGGAGAAATTCTGCTAAATCTAAAGTGGATTTGGGGTACAGTGAAACGATAGTTAAACTAAATGAGAAGTTGAAAAATTGCCATCATGGCAATAAAGAGAAAGTAATTCAAGAAATACAGGATGCAAAAATGAACAAAGGTCCTACAATATTTGACTTGATTGAGGAAATTATCCTTGATAACGAAAATGTAACGTTGATCTTAGAGTAAACCTTATTCAAGTAACGGTTGCTTTAGAAAAAATGGACAATCAAATAAATGAGCTTGGAGATACATTTCCAAGTTCATTTTTTATGTAAACCATTGATGAATATTTGTGATTTCCTATTAGAAATACTTTGTAATTTTAGAAAGGAATGCTTCTAAGTCTTAATGTATCTGCGGTTTCCCAAGTTCCGAGAACACTTGATAAAATAAGCATCAGCTTTTTCTTGCTTAAATCACTTTCCATTTTCCTAATGTCCAGGAACTGAAACCACACTAAATAGAGCTGTAAATATTTCGTAGAAACGCCATTAAATCGACTTATCCATTTCTTTAGTCTGGAGTGGTAATTATTAATATTGTTAAGATGGTAGATTCCTTTCTTAACAAATTCTTTCTTACTGCCATTTATAATAATGTGTTCCAAATCGTTTTTAGCCGAATAAGATCTATATGAATTATGAGCATTAGAAATAAGCACCGTATCACTTTGGAAATGGGGGGTAAGGGTTACCTCGATTTGTTCGGTTAGAATTCTGCCTGAACCGACACGCTTTGAAAGAGTTGTTTTATTTCGGTCTCTTGCGACCAATACACAGACTTGTTCATTGGAGATACCTCTTTTTGACGCTGAACCACCACGTTTTCTTGATTTGCGAGTTTGGATAGCCTTTCGACCTTTATCTCTCTAAGAAATAGGTTTCATCTACCTCTACCATTCCTTCAAATTCACCTATAGTTTCTTTCGTAAGAGCAGACAACACTTTATGTCTCCAGTAAAAAGCAGTTACGTGAGTGATACCAACTATTTCGGCTGTATTACGAAGAGATAGTCCCCTCAACATACATTCAATAAACGCAATCCATTTGTCTGCCTTTTTTGAACGATACATAGGTGAATTTGTTAAATCACTGCTCATTTTAATACAATCTTTGCACTTATAACGTTGGCGACCATTTCGCTTTCCATAGCGAACAACTGACATACTTTCACAATGACGGCAATGAAAGCCGTGAGAAAATTTTCTCTCTCTTAATTCACCTATTAAAGCTCCTTGTTGAGAAGCAGAAGGAGTAAAGTGGCGGGTAAGAAACCCTAATATATATTCTTTATCCCTCTCGTTTAAAGAAGAAATATCAGCTAATATGGTCGCCACAGTCATTTGAATTACCCCTTTTTTCATAAATACAGTCAGGATACCACAAATGATTACGATTTATTCAAAATCAACCAAGGACTTTAACATAGCCTTATTTTTTATATAAGAGTGTAAAATATTATACATTTATCTAAATATTTTGAATTATAAGTGTAAGCGTTTTCTTATACAATTATATTTAAGAAAGGAGGATGTTTTCATGAATGTACCACAAGAACTGAATCTTAAGAGAGTAGCAAAAAGTAAAAAACGAACTAAAAAATTCAAACTAGATAAATGGTTACCGTATTTATTTTTACTTCCTGCAACATTGATGATTAGTATATTTCTCTTTTATCCCATTGCCACTGTGTTTTATTACAGCCTTCAAAACTATGATATTTCCGCTCCGTTTTATAATAGTTTTGCAGGATTCGACAACTTTAAAAAAATCTTTACCACAGATTCTCTCTTCATCCCGAGTTTATGGAATTCGTTGAAATGGGTTGGTAGTCAGGTAATCTTGCAATTAATATGTGGACTTGGAATAGCGTTGCTCTTAAATCAAAAGTTTCGCTTTAGAGGTGCCGTACGAGCAGCGGCATTTATCCCTTGGGCCATTTCAGGTGTGTTGGCCTCCGTTATGTGGTCTCTTATGTACAATGAGCATATGGGAGTATTCAATGATATTTTGATGCGAATAGGATTGATCAATGAAAACAGAGCATGGCTTTCGGATAAGGGAACAGCCTTCATATCAGTCATTCTTGCAGAACTGTGGAGAGGAATTCCTTTTTTTGCGATAACTCTATTAGCTGCTTTACAAAGTATACCAGAAGAGTTATATGAAGCCGTGAAGGTCGATGGTGCTGGGCGCTGGAAGTCCTTCTTGCATGTAACCCTACCGCATTTAAAAACAGCAATCATTTTAACCACTCTACTTCGAGTCATTTGGGAATTCAATAATGTTGATCTTATCTTTAACCTAACAGGTGGGGGACCAGCTCATTCGACGACAACACTAACTATGTACATAGCGGAACAAGCTGTACACGGAAGCAATTTCGGTTATGGCTCTGCTTTGACTGTTGTATCCTTCGTCATCTTACTTGTCTTTGCAGCAATTTATCTGCGAATCACGAGATTTGAAAGAGAGGATAGTTAAGATGAAGCAAAAAAAGATTGATCGGTTATTAACATTTTATTTACCAGTCATCACTCTACTTGTTTTCACGCTCTTTCCCCTCTATTGGACTGTCAATACGGCCTTTAAAAGTGAAGGAGATATAATAAAACGCCCGCTTCATTATATACCAGCTTCTCCAACGATAGAAAATTTTGTAGCAGCATGGACGAACGTAGGTTTTGCTACTTATTTTAAAAATAGCTTGATAGTTGGCATAAGTACCGTAGTCGTCGTTTTATTGATCTCAACGATTTCTGGATATGCCTTAAGTAGGTATCGTTTTAAGGGGAAGCGTGGTTTCCTTCTAATGTTACTATGTACACAATTCATTCCGAGGTCCATGTTGATTATTCCTTTATTTATCATCTTTAAGCATATGGGTCTAATAAGTAATCCGCTCTCATTAATCATTACCTATGCAGCGGTTGAAATTCCCTTTACAACGGTTCTTATGACAGGATTCATTTCTAATGTTCCGAAAGAATTGGAAGAAGCGGCCATGATTGATGGGTGTAACAGATTACAGACGATTAGACATGTCGTCTTTCCACTTTTAATCCCGGGTGTTGTAGCTACGAGTGTTTTTACCTTCATTTATACTTGGAATGAGTTCTTACTGGCCCTCATGTTAACGAACCAGCAGGATAGATTTACTCTTCCTGTAGGCTTAAGCTATATGATGGGTGAATTCAATATTAATTATGGTGCATTGGCGGCCGGCAGTGTTATTGCCTTGATTCCTGCCGTCATTCTATTCTCCATAGCACAAAAATACTTAGTGAATGGAATGGGTGGAGCCGTTAAAGGTTAAATTCACAAAAATAGATAGGGGGAAATTCCATGATAAGAATATTTGGGAAGTTAGCGATAGCTTCTTCAGTAGCGGCTACTTTATTTCTGGCAGGCTGTAGCGGTGATACGAGTGAGAAAACTACTAGTGTTTCAGGAAAGGATACAAATGAAAAAGTAACCATAAGTTTTTGGGACGAGAATGCTGGGCCTCAACGAACTCCTATTTGGGAAGAATTAATTAAGCGTTTTCAAAAGGAGAATCCTACTATTACCGTGGAATATGTCGGTCTTCCAAAAGATTCGGCGAAAACAAAATATGATGCAGCTATCGCAGCGAACGACACGCCAGACGTCGGTAGTGTCCAAACGAGTTGGCTTCCTGAATTTGCATTGCGGGATGCATTGTTACCATTAGATAAAGATTTCAGTACCTGGGATCAAAAAGATAAAATCAATAAAAGTGCCATTGATTTTAATAAGGAAATGGTGAACGATCATAAATTATATGGAATCCCTTATACGCAAAATTTAGATATTTTATGGGTTCGACCTGACTGGTTCGCAGAAAAGGAAACAAAAATTCCTGAAACTTGGGACGAATTCTTCTCGGCCATAAAAGACCAAACGGATAAAAGCAATAATCGTTATGGGTATACAATCCGTGGTGGTGCAGGAGGATCGTTACAATTACAGAGATTAATGTATGCATACTCAGGCGAGGAACAATATATTAAAGCTGGTAAGAGTACGATAAATAGTAAAGAGCATATTGAATTTTTAAAAAAATATTTTGCAGTCTATAAGGAATATACACCTAAGAGTGACATCACAAATAGCTACAAAGAAATGATTGCAGGGTTTGATACAGGAGCCGTCGCCATGGTTCAGCACAATATTGGCTCTTTTGGAGAGCACAGTGAAGCTTTAAAGCCTGAACAATTTCAAGCAATTCCTTTACCCAAAACTGCAGATGGGAAGTATGTTGCTGAAGGTGGCAATACAATAGCTGTAAGTATTTTTAAGGATTCAAAACATCCAGACGCTGCTTGGAAGTTTGCTAGCTTTCTAAATACAAAAGAAAGTCAAAGCTATTGGAATCAGAAAGTCGGCCAAATCCCAACGAATTCAGATGTACTAACGGAAGACTGGGTCAAGAATTCTCCACATATTCAAACAGCATTCAAAGTATATGATGATCCTGAAACCATTTTATATAAACCGCCGTTTTATCTACCGGAATATCGCTCTATTTTGGACTCAGTAGTCGATTCTGGCACCCAATCCGTTATGAGTAATAAGATATCCGTAGAAGAATTTTTGAATGAATGGGCAAAGACGATTGAAGATGCTCAAACTAAGTATGATGAGCATTTCAAGAAATAATTCCTTATTGAAGCCGTCAAGAGATAATTACGATTTGACGGCCTTATCTTACAATTCTAAGGAGGTAATACCCCGGTGATTGGAAGTGAATTCTCCTCTGAAATTAAACAATACAAGGATAAAAAGACTGGAAGGGAAATTTTTCAGTTAACTGGAGATGGATCTAATAATTTCCATTTCTATTTTACGGATAATTCTTTTTCCTTACATGATGAAGATATATATTTTTTATCCGATCGTTCTTCCCAAAAAAAGGAGATCTATAATCTCTTTAAAATGAATCTGGAATCCGGGAAAATCATTCAATTAACAGATGAAGAAAACGGTATCGAGCCAAGCTACCACACCAAAACTCCTGAAAGCGATATCATAGTTTATATTACCGGAAGCAAAGTGAAAAAAATAGATAATCGAACCTATAAGACTACCGTACTTTATGAAGAAAAAGACAATGTTTTATTGGGACACCCCCATATTTCTCCTAATAAGAAACACATAGGGCTGATAAGGACAGAGAATGCTTCCATAGCTCGGGGCGCGAATTATATAGGATTCAAAGAAACCATGTTTGCTACCAAAAAGAGTTGGATTACAATCATCCATCTAGATGGAACGGGTGTAGAGAACATTTACGAAGATACACATTGGCTTGGCCATTTCCAATTTTCTCCGACGGATAGCAATTTGGCGATGTTTTGCCATGAAGGGCCTTGGAATCTGGTGCATCAACGTATTTGGGTGCTTGATATTGAAAAGCAAAGCGTAACTCCGATTTATAGGCAAAATGAACATGATTGCATTGGTCATGAATTTTGGACATTCAATGGCCTAATATTCTTTGATAATAGACGGAAAGGTCATGATGGAACGATAACGGTTCATAAAACTCAAGCTACCATTTTAGAGAAGTCTATTAAGGATATTCCTTTCGTGGGGTTATCAAATTCAAAAGGGGTAATCTTAAAACAGTATGATTTGCCTTCCTACTGCAATCATTATCATAGTAATCCAAACAACACTCTGTTAGTTGGAGATGAAGTGGAAGATCTTTTACTCATTCATTTGCAGGAAGACAAAGTTTCCATTGAAACACTTTGTACCCATAAAACTAGCTGGAATACTCAACAGACACACTGTCACCCGACCTTTAGCTGGGATGGTACACAAATATTGTTTACATCCGATCGTGATGGCCCTTGTAATTTATATTTGGTGAAATTGGACAAAGAGGATGGGAGGAAGCCATAAATGTTTGTGAAGAACCAATTAATTAAACCGGTTCAAGCTGGAGAAGGAGTAATTAGAAAATTACTAGCAGCTGAAGGTTCATTAATGATGACAGAAGTTTGTTTTCAAAAAGGGGCTGTAGGTGTAATTCATTCTCATCCGCATGAACAGGTAAGCTATATTGTCGCGGGAAGCTTTGAATTTAATCTGAATGGTACGAAACAAGTGATGCATATAGGGGATAGCGTATATATCCCTACCAAGATCCCTCATGGAGTTGTTGCGCTTGAGGAAAATTCAATCATTCTGGATATTTTCACGCCTCAACGTGAAGATTTTCTATTAAATGAAGATAGGAGAACATTATGAATCAAGTAGAACCTTTATCTTCAAAAACAATTCTGGATATAGCTGAAAAAGCTAGTAAAACCCTAATGAAAACTTATAACCCAAATCAATTACCGCCAGCAAACTATTGGCATTATCATCAAGGGGTTTTTCTATATGGTGTTCAGCGTGTCTGGGAGAGGACAGGGAAACAAGTATATTATGATTATATGAAAGCATATGTCGATCTTTTAATAGATGAACAAGGGAATTTTTTGTTTGCTAGAGATGAACTAGACTCCATACAGGCAGGAATCTTACTATTTCCGTTATATAAAAAAACGGGGGATGAGCGGTATAAGACCGCAGCTATGAAACTAAAGAACTTATACTCCACATTTAACAAAACCAAGCAAGGAGGATTTTGGCATAAGGACAAGTATCCTTATCAAATGTGGTTAGATGGTTTATTTATGGGTGGACCTTTCGCCTTAATGTATGACCAAGCATTCAATCAGCCAGAATTGGTGGACATGGTCTTATACCAAGAAAAGCTGATGAGGGAACATATGAGGGATGAAGAAACTGGATTTCTTTATCATGCTTGGGATGAAACAAGATCTATGTTATGGGCTAATAAAGACACTGGTTGTTCGCCAGAAATATGGGGCAGGTCGATTGGATGGTATGGGACTGCACTGATTGATTTGCTGGACATCCTTCCGGAGAATCATTCATCCAAAGAGGAATTGATTGCTTCCCTACAAAGTATTATAAAGGCTTATGCTGACTTCCAGGATCAAAAAACTGGCCTCTGGCATCAAATTGTAGATAAAGGGGACCGGGAAGACAACTGGTTGGAATCTTCTTGTTCAAGTCTCTTCATTTATACAATCGCTAGAGCAGTGGAAAAAAACTATGTGGATCCTACATACCAAGTCATTGCAAAAAAGGGATATCAAGGTTTACTCAATCATATGATTGAAATCCAAGATGATTCTCTCGTTATGAAGGGTATTTGTATCGGGACATCCGCAGGAGTTTATGACTATTATGTATCTCGACCCGTTTCAGAAAATGACCTTCATGGTGTAGGAGCGTTTATTCTAGCTAGTGTAGCTTTATCAGACATGATAAGAAAATAGAATCCATAATCTATGCCGAAAATAATTATTTCAAGTTTGATACCATGATCGACCCATGAAAATGGTACGATTTTTCAAAGAAAACCTTTAATCCAATAAGTTGATGTAATAAAAGCCTTTATTAGGGTCCATTCTATTCGATTAGATGAAGAAGTCAGTTGGAACCCCCGCTATCATAAAAAACTGAAGCTGGCAGGTAAGATCGATATTATGTATAGTTAGCTCATTTTTTTCAGTTCATAGAAATGAGCATATAGCACTATGTATTGTAAGGAATGAAACCGATATCTTTAAAATGATTAAATTTTTCATTTTATGGAAGGGTAGGATAAAAGAACTCAAAAATCCTGGTGCTTATATGTGGGAGAAAATTAAAAGTAAATTATATATTTTTATTAAAACCTATTTTCTATTTTCTTTAAGAGCGACAATCCTCTCTTTATTTTTACCTGTCATGATCAGTATGATTGCTCTGACCGGTTTTTTATCCTATCGATTGGCTATTAGTCAGTTGGAGGAGAATGCTCATAATAATATTAACGATACTCTCTTTCAAACAAAAGGATATATTGAAAATACCCTCTCCAATTCCTTCGAACAATTGGTTGTCTTATCAAATGATCCTCGGCTCCTTTCGGTTGTTAGAATGGAAGAGGACGAAGCAGATGCTGAGGATTATATTAATATTAGACAGTTATTGAAAGCGATATACATGAATTATAATTCCAACATAGAATCAATATATGTCAATATCAACGATGGGAACTTTATGATGTATCAAAGCGAATATTCTTTGAAGCCAGGTGATTTCCCTTATCAAGATTACATGAAACAAACAATGAGAAGTAATGAAGACTTCTACTGGCTTAATTCCCATGAGGACTCTATTTTCAATAGTAACTCACAGGTTATCAGTGTGTTGAAGATTATTGGTCAAACTGATTCTAAAACAAACGGTGTACTAGTCTTTAACCTCCGCCATAATTTTTTTGAAGAGGTAATTGACACATCGTTGTTAGGAGGGCATGGCTATATTACACTTGTAAGTCCTGACGGGGAACTAAATTCAAAAGATGCTCCAGATGAATACAAACTGAATGAAGATCAATTGGCCCATCTGCAACACTTAAAGAAAGCAAAGGGAATGTATGAGTTTGAAAATCCGAATGGCAAGAGAATGAGGGTGATTTACAACACAATTGGAACTAACAAATGGAAAGTGGCTGCTGTCGTCGCAACAGATGAAATTGTCAAAAAAGCTACTTACATTAAATATGTCACCATTGCCGTCATTTTAATCTTGGCTATCCTTTCCATTATCATTGCAAACTTCTTAGCAAGATATATATCAAACCCGGTCTCGGATTTAGTGAAACAAACCAAACTTATCAATGAAAATAACTTATCTCTCACTTATAATCAACGTGGACCAAAAGAAATCACCTTACTTAATATAGCAATGGAAGAGATGATGGTACGTATTCATTCCCTCCTTGAACAAATTAGACTAGAACAAGAGGATAGGAGACAACTTGAATTTGCTGTCCTTCATTCACAAATTAACCCTCATTTCTTATATAACACGCTCTTCTCGATTAAAGGATTAAGCGACATGGGTTTAAATAAGGATGCTAGTGATATGATTACAGCTCTTTCGAATTTCTTCCGCATTAGTATTAGTAAAGGCAGAGAAATCATCAGTATAGAAGAGGAATTCACCCACATACGAAATTATCTTTTCATCCAAGAAATGCGTTATGGAGACAATTTTGAATATGTGATTGAAATGGATAAATCCATTTCATCCTATCAAATTATCAAATTAACTCTACAACCTTTAATCGAAAATGCTATTTATCATGGAGTGAAACAAACAAGGCACAAAGGCCGAGTCATTGTGAAGTCCAATGAAAAAGAAGATTTAATTTATCTTGAAGTCATAGATAATGGAATCGGCATGAGTGAAGAAAAGCTTCAAGAAATACGGAGAGACCTGAAAAATAGAACTCACGATTCGACCATTGGTATTGGCTTACGTAGTGTTCATGAAAGAATCCGTTTACACTTTGGGGACCCCTATGGAATTCTCATTGAAAGTACGGAGCATGTCGGAACTCGGATAACAGTTATTTTTCCAAAAATGAAGGAGGGATAACTTTGTGCAAGGTAGCTATTGTTGATGATGATCGCATAATCCGACGTGGTCTAAAAAGTGTCATTCCTTGGGAAGAATATGGTTTTTCATTCGTTGGTGAAGCAGGCGATGGAGAAGAAGGACTAGCATTAATTGAAAGAGAGCAGCCCCATATTGTTGTATCAGACATTAAAATGCCTTTTATGGATGGTTTAGAAATGGCGAAAATGGTAAAAAAGAAAGCATGGAATACTAAGATTATCTTACTGACTGGTTATGAAGATTTTAAATATGCTCATGAAGCTATTAAGGTAAAGGCATTTGATTATCTTTTGAAGCCAGTTGAAACAGTTCATCTAGTTGAAAAGTTGAATGCTGCCCGCAAGGAATGGGAAGAAGAAAATCAAAAAGAAACGCTACTAGAAAAGACAATTCCCTATCAACATCGATTGTTTCTTGACAATTGGTGCTTGAATAAAATATCCGACGAAGAAATTAATAGAAAATTCAATCATTTAATCCATCCTTCACTCACTGGATATTATTACGCTCTCTATATTCAATTGGATAGTCAATATGATACGGACATTATGAGATTGCATGCAAAAAATGAAGTTATGAAGATTATAAGGAAACTGTTAGATACGTATTCAATTAATCATGAAGCTTTATATGGTGATAAGGAAGATCTTTATCTTTTAACAGGTTTAGATACCAATTCTCCCTTAGAAGCGGAATTACTAATTAAAAACTTCTCGGAGGAATTGGTCGCAATTGTTCAAACCAGTGGACAGACTACCGTAACGATTACGATGGGTGAGGGCATTCAACGCATTCAAGACCTTCATCTCTCATTATTAGGAGCAAAATCAGCCATGAATCAGCGCTTTAGGATGGGAAAAAATACAGCCTATTCTATTAATGATATTAAGTTATCTTCCATTGAAGTACTAATCGATTATCGACATTTTGAAGATGAGCTTGTTCGATCTATCAATTTGGGGCTATCTGGAAAAGCAGAAGATCAATTTGATAGAACGAAAAGTTTAGTTCTGCACAACAACAAGCTTTCTCTAGAGGAAATATCATTACTGATGTTACGGATTAATAGTTTGTTATTCCGTGATTTCAATAAGTGGGATAAACAAAGGTTCATCCATATGCAAAAAAAGATGATTACAATGCAAACAATTGAAGAGTTATTTGATTGTATGAAGGTTTTTGCTGTAGATCTTGCCGATTATGTACGCCTTCAAAATATGAATCTTAAAGAAACAATTGTTGACAAAGCCGTTGCTTGTATTAGAGAAAAATATCATATGGAGGATTTATCACTTCAGAAGGTTGCAGATGAGGTGCATGTAAGCCCCGCTTATTTAAGCAGTCTTTTTAAAGCAGAGAAAGGATTTAATTTTAGTGAATGTGTAATGGAGACAAGAATGAAAGCAGCCATGCAATTTTTTAGAGAAACGGATTTAAAAACGTATGAGATTTCAGATAAGATAGGTTATTCAAACCCACGTTATTTCAGCAGTTGTTTTAAGAAATATACTGGTCATACTCCAGCTGAATATAGGAAGCTAACATAAATATATAGGTTCATAGGGTTACAAGACTTAGGGCAGAAATGATTCTGCCGGGTTTTGTTATCCATTAATTAAAATACTTATTACAAGGAGAGATTGATATGGAAACTCGTTATGCGCATCATCCCGAAGATATGAAGACTTACACTACCCATCAATTAAGAAAAGAATTTCTTGTCGAAAGTTTATTTGAAGCAGGGAAAGTGAATCTGACCTATACCCATGTCGATCGGATGATTTTTGGTGGGGTGACGCCTACAGAGCAAGAACTAACGATTCAACTTGATAAACAACTAGGAGTCTCTTTCTTTCTAGAACGCCGTGAACTAGGCATCATTAATATCGGCGGGGCTGGTACAGTCACGCTTGATGGAGAAGAGTTCCTAATGGACAAAAGAGACGGACTTTATGTAGGGAAAGGAACAAAAGAAGTGTGGTTCCACTCCAAGGACCCGTCTAACCCCGCTAAATATTATATTAATTCAACACCAGCACATCATACGTATCCCACAGTGAAGATTGATATCCAAAACATTGATCCTATTGCTACCGGGGATCCCTCCACATTAAACGAACGAAAAATTTATCAATACGTCCATCCAAATATTTGTGAGAGCTGCCAGCTTCAGATGGGCCTAACTATGCTTGCTCCGGGAAGCGTATGGAATACGATGCCGTGCCATACTCATGAAAGACGGATGGAAGTTTATCTATATTTCGATATGAATGAAGACACTCGAGCCTTTCACTTTATGGGTAAGCCTGATGAAACAAGACATCTTATATTGAAGAATGAGGAAGCAGTCATTTCACCAAGTTGGTCCATTCATACAGGGACAGCTACAAGTAACTATACATTTATCTGGGGAATGTGTGGAGAAAATATTACTTATGATGATATGGATCATGTGAAAATGGAAGAACTGCGTTGAAAACAATCAAATATAGGAGGATTTGTCATGCTAACTGACTTGCAAAATTTTTCGACTGATTATTTTAGATTAGATGGTAAGGTAGCGATAGTTACAGGTGGGAATACCGGTTTAGGACAGGCGTACGCTGTTGCCTTAGCAAAAGCGGGAGCTGATTTATTTCTCGTTACACACAATAATCGCTTTGATGAAACAAAAAATCTCATTGAAGAGACTGGACAGCGGGTTGAATTTTTCCAAACTGATTTGACCAATCGTGATTCTATTAAGGAAGTCATCAGTAAATGTGTCTCTATTTATGGAAAGATAGATATTCTTGTAAACAATGCAGGAGCCATTCGGCGGACTCCCTTGCTCGAATACACGGAAGAGGATTGGGACGCCGTAATGGACATTAATTTGAATGCTGTTTATTTATTAAGCCAGGAAGCAGCAAAAGTCATGGTAGGACAGAAAAGTGGAAAAATTGTTAACGTTGCCTCCATGCTCTCCTTTCAAGGTGGGAAATTCGTTCCTCCTTATACAGCTAGTAAGCATGCTGTTGCTGGTCTAACAAAAGCATTTGCCAATGAACTGGCTCATCATAATATACAAATCAATGCGATAGCGCCAGGTTATATCGCTACGGCCAATACTGCACCGATTCGTGAGGATGAAAAAAGAAATGCTGAAATTTTATCACGTATTCCAGCTGGTAGATGGGCAAATCCTTCTGACCTCATGGGAGCAATGGTCTTTCTTTCAAGCAAAGCTTCAGACTATATGAATGGTCACGTATTAGCTATTGATGGAGGTTGGTTGGCAAGATAGAGTGCATATTCCGTTCATTCATTTGTACCGTACATTTTATATGTACGGTCATTTTTTAAAAGGAGGAAAAGTATACATGAACTTAAATCTAGGTGTCCGTGCGCATGATATGGAAAAACGACCATTGGCAGAACTCTCTAGAGCTATTGCTGCAAAGGGATTTACTGAAATACAATTAGCCTTGCGTAAATCATTCGATGGCATGAACATTAAACCTGGCAGTCTTTCATCAGATTTGGCTCGTTCTATAAGTCACTCATTTCAGCAACAGCGAATAGGAATCGCTGTATTAGGGTGCTACATTAATGTTATTCATCCTAATTTAGATGAACGTAATAAAGGATTGGATTTCTTTAAGGAGCATATACATTTTGCGAAAGAATTTGGATGTAAGATTGTCGGTACAGAAACAGGAAATGTATATGCTAATATCAAGTATACAGAGGAGAATTTTCGCGAAGGACCATTTCAGGCTGTAGTCAACAGTGTCAGGGATTTAGTCAAGGAAGCAGAAAAATCCGATGTTATAGTCGGGATAGAACCAGGAGTCAATCACCCTATACACTCCCCAAAAACCATGAGAAGATTGATAGATGCTATTCGATCCCCTAATTTACAAGTCATCCTTGACCCTGTCAATCTCCTAACATCAGAAACGTACAAAAATCAAAATATTATAATTCAAGAAGCATTTGATTTATTAGGCGATCACATCGTAATCATTCATGCCAAAGACTTTACCATCAATGATGGAGAATTAAAAATAGTTCCTGTTGGTGAGGGGTTACTAAACTATCAAAAGATTTTCTCTTTAGTAAAGGAGAGTAAACCTGCTATCCCAGTTTTGATGGAGTCTACAAAAGAAAAAGATATGGAAAATAGTATTCTCTATCTAAGGAAACAATACAAATCAAGCGAGCAAACGGATAAATAAGATAGATGGATAATAAAAATGTTGGTCTCTTTGAACCATACTTTAAAGGGAACATCTCCAATTTCTCATTTATTTATAGATGAATAAAAAATGGGGAAAGTACATACATTTAAAACGAATAATGACTTTTTGGGACGGGAGGTCTATACACGATAAAGTATAATAAGGAATTACTATTAAAGGAAGCTGCTAAATTAGGTTCTTTACCAGCGGGCACACCCTTACCCAAGATGCCTGGATGGTCTTCATACCATATAAGGTCTGGACGTGACTGGATGGGGAGGAGTCCCTTACTAGAGAAGTATCTTAATTCTTATCTTCAAAGAAAAAAACCTAGATAATCCACTAGGTTTTTTATTATTTTATGCCATATAGTATTTTTTTTACCGAAGGACTTTTTGTCGTTAGCTTGACTGAATGGTAGGTCGGTCTTTCAACTTTATCGGCAGGTGTTGTACCAATCTTTCTTGCTTGTTCTTTCAATTTAGCGAAATTATACACCGTTTTTTTAGTGTTTGCTTCCATCGCTATCACCTCTTACTTTTATTTTACTGAATTTCCCGCTTGAATTCAATTCATATCATTAATTGCAGCTAGTGTATGATACTTTTGATACAATTCATAGGTTAAAGAAGTGATTCCTGCTAGCAATTGGCCATCATACTCATCAAAGGTCGTCCGATAACTATGTAGGATGATTACATACGTAACGAATTTTTCTTCATCGGTATATACGTTTTCTTTGACCTCAATTGTATGAATCATATAATTTTTAAAATAGATATGCCTGTCGTTTTCCTTGTTTATAGGAATGGCGGATCCAAGTGATGCGGCAACGTCTAGGGAATATCTTACAACTCTTGGGTAAGTGGTATGATTCTTTCTGAATTCATCTTCTGTCTTTATTTCATATTCAAAGAAAATATCGTCTTTTCTATAATATTCCATCATTTCATTCAGCATTTCTTTTAGAAAATCTTGATAGCTAGTATGTAATCTTGTAATCCTCAAAAACTTATCGATATTTTCTTCCCGTAACCAATCAATGAGAAAAGCGAATTTATTCTGTTGGATAGTAATTCTTTCAGCAACATCTTGTTCAGCTGTTTCTTTCTCAAACTCAAAGTTCATTAATTTAAACCGTTTCATATGTTCCAAAGGGATTGGAGCTAATAAAAAGAAAATTAACAAGAGAAGGAGATAACCAAGGTGTTCAAATACAACTTTGGCTTTTTTGGACTCAGCTAGAGGTTGTACAATTAGAGAAGTCAAGGAAGGTTCCTTTGATTCCTTCTGTACTTGCGTTTCATCTCCTTCTATTTTTGCATCTTGAACTTTTTCAATGGACTCTTTGAAGGATAGATCAATAAAATGATAGACCCCCGACCCTATTATCCAAAAGAGCCCAACTATATATAACCCCATATAACACAGTTTTAACCAATCTTTCCTAGTTGGATGATCATTATTTCTAGATGACAAGCGTGCCCACCTCTTTCATTCATACCTAATTATAACAGCTAGAGAGGAAGGCGATGACAAAAAAAGAAGAAAATTAATAGCATGCAACTTCGATTTTTTTACATAAAGAGAGGAACCGCTTACCTAAATCTATTATTCAACCTCGTAATCCCATAAAAAAGGGACGCATCTCTGCCCATTTTATTACGTGTATTCATGTATGGACGCAGACAATTATGAAAGATTCGATCACAATGCTCTGAAGGTCCATACTTTTCATAACAGATATCATGTGATTTGCAGCACGAATCGACGCCATTAGTTGGTGTACCAGGTCCCGAACAGCCCGGTCCGCACCATCTATACCCCGGTACACAAAAACCGCGTTTTAACCGATTATTTCTATTCAACATACTACCTTCTTTCCTGAGAGAGATTATCTATATTAAAGTATGCAGAATTAGCTGAAAGCGGTAGGGCATTGATAATGACTGTCATATATACATATAAGAAAGGGCAATAACTTTAGAAATGAAAGAAGATAATTATTGTTAGACGTTTGATTACTGCTACTAGAAAGAATACTGGATTCCTAGTTATGAAGATAAATTGGTAATAAGTTTTAAATACTTTCTCTTGTATTAGGCTCAGGTAAAGAGGTACAGTATTTTGAGACTCTGAAAAATTCATTAAAGGAGAACTACTTTGAATAGAAGTGATAGATTAAAAAAGCGTCGATGGTCTTTATATATAGCGTTAACAATATTTGCTCTTATACTTTTTCTCGGAACATGGAATCAAATAGCAAAAAACAAGAATACTTTCGTGCCAGCTGGAGGAACTTCAAATGATGATCAAATGATAACGATTGAACTACCTGATGGCAACGTTATGACTACTAATGAAAAGAACATTTACTATAAAGACGACAAAATGTATTACAAAAGTAAATATAATGAGATTGATATAACTGGTGCAAAAATCAAAGACGAAACAAAATAGACTTTCCTTTTTCAAACGATACAAGTCCGACTTTACTTATCACCAGCATCTCCCATGCTTTCAAATGTATCAGTAGCCATTTGTTTTCTAATACGAATAATATGGGCATCCATTAGTTGTTTGGCTTTGTCCGCTTCTTTTAATGCGATGGAAAAGTAAATCTCTTTATGTTCTTGAAGTGTTTCTTGAAAATGACCGGTGTTTGCGAAACGATGTTGTCTGGTGGCCCGGATTGTATCTTTCATTTGATCACTAAGGGTATGAACCAATCCAGCAAATATAGAATTGTTTGCTGCTTGTGCGATACTATTGTGAAACAAAAGATCTGCTTGCAAGCCCAGCTCTTCATCTTGTTCCGATTTTGCCATATCTTCTAAAGCTTTCAGGATATTTTGTAAGTCTAAAGAGCTTGCTCTCTGGGCAGCTAGAAAAGCACACTCGGTTTCTATTACACGCCGAACTTCCAACATTTCATAAATTAAGTGGTTCTCAGCATTGATGATTGTGATAGATAATCGATCGGTTAATGACTGAACTTCTGATTGTCTAATAAAGGTCCCATCTCCTGGTCTAACCTCGATAACGCCGTTACTCTCCAATACACGAAGAGCTTCTCTAATAGAAGTTCTACTCACCTTAAAACGAGTGGACAACTCCCGCTCAGCGGGTAATTTATCTCCAGGTTTCAATTCACCGTTCATGAAAGATTCCTTAATTTGATTAAAAATGATTTCGTATACTTTTGGGGATTTAATTGGCATAGAATCCACTACTTGCATCACATCCTTCAATATCATTTCTAAAGATACTATCTATTCAACTAAGCTAAGGGTGACTCATCTTGATAAGTCTTAGGGGAAAACGGACTATTGTATCCAAAATATACTTTTTATTGGGAAAAGTCACGAATTAATGGTGGTTAGACCAGTCTAGCTTAAGTTCTTTCTCTAACTAAATAAAAAAACATCAATTTGCGAATAAAACATGATAATTCATGAGGAAAATGAACAAAAAGAATAATTGTTGAAAAAGTCAAAATATTTAGTATAATGTAATTGGTTAGACCAATTACCAAATTATATCGAAGGTGTCGAGCAAAAAACGCTGTTATGAAATCGATTACAAGTTATTTACAAACTGAAGTTAATTAAAAAACAGATCATTATAGAAGAAAGTAGGAGATTTGGATGGTAGCAACTAGTGTGAATGTATTAAACGCATTAAAAGAAGTTCTCTCGGAAAGCCAAGTTACGGAAAACCAGACCGTAAGAGAATTGCATGGCAGGGATGAGTCGTATCATGCTGTAAGCCTGCCCGATATTGTCGTATTCCCTGAAACAACACAGCAGGTGAGTGAAATTGTGAAAGTCGCAAATTTGTACAGTATCCCGCTGGTTCCTTTTGGATTGGGATCCAGCCTTGAGGGTAATGTCATCCCTTACCAACATGGCATAACGGTTGATTTTTCTCTAATGAATAAAATCTTGGAAGTGCGTGAAAATGATTTTCTCGTGAAGGTTCAACCCGGTGTGACGCGTTCGCAGTTGAACAAAGAACTGAAAAAGTTCGGTTTATTCTTTTCCGTTGATCCGGGAGCAGACGCCACTCTGGGTGGAATGGCTGCCACCAATGCTAGTGGAACGACATCGGTCAAATATGGTGTAATGCGTGACCAAGTCCGTGATCTGGAAGTGGTTCTTGCAGATGGTTCAATAATACATACTGGCAATTTAGCCGCTAAATCATCATCAGGTTACCATCTTAACGGTCTTTTCGTTGGCTCAGAAGGAACGCTTGGATGTTTTACTGAATTAACCTTAAGAGTGTATGGAATTCCAGAGCATGTTATGGCGGCAAGGGCTTCCTTTCCGACATTGAACAATGCAGTTGAAGCTGTTGTATCCATATTGCAATCCGGTGTGCCTATCGCAAGGGTCGAACTTGTAGATGAACCATCAATGAAACAGGTTAATCTCCATAGTGACACATGCTATACAGAGGGACCTACGTTATTTTTGGAGTTTCATGGTAATGAGGCAGGTTTGAAGCAGGATGTAGAGTTTACACAAGAAATTGTTGCTGAACATCAATGCCTCGATATTGAATTCGAGAATGATAATGCTGCTAGGAACCGCCTATGGGAAGCCCGCCATAATCTTGCCTATGCTTATATCCATGGCCATCCCGGAAAACAACTGATGGTCACAGATGTCTGCCTACCGATTTCAGAGCTTTCTGGTGCCATTCGTCATGCAAGGGAGGCTGTAGATGCCTTGGGACTGACCGGAGGGATTGTTGGCCATGTAGGGGATGGAAACTATCATGTACTATTAATGATCGATAACGATAATCAAGAAGAGGTTGAAAGAGCTAAACAGTTAAACGAACAAATTGTTCTTTATGCCCTAGAACGCAACGGGACCTGTACCGGGGAACATGGAGTAGGGGTCGGTAAACAAAAATATCAGAAACAGGAGCATGGAGAGTCGCTGTTGGTGATGAAAAAAATAAAAAAAGCCCTCGATCCTGACAATCTATTAAATCCACGTAAAATATTCATGCAAGAAGGAGAGTGATGATATGAAAGTTCTTGATGCAATCAGTGCTTTAGCCGGAAAATATTTTGCTATATGGGTGATCTTAATCTCTATCATTGCTTTTATGTTTCCAGAACCATTTTTGGGACTTGGGGGATATATTACAATTTTGCTTGGCGTAGTCATGTTTGGGATGGGGCTCACTTTGAAAGCAGTGGATTTTAAAATTATCGTTACGAAACCTCTGCCAGTAATAATTGGCGTTTGTGCACAATTTATCATCATGCCACTTGTTGCTTTCTCTATTGCAAAAATCATGAATTTGCCGGCTGAATTAGCTGCAGGACTAGTTTTACTCGGTTGTGTACCAGGAGGAACAGCTTCTAATGTTATGGTATATCTGGCAAAGGGGAATGTACCCTTGTCTATAGCTATGACTTCAGTATCAACCTTACTGGCTCCAATCATGACACCTTTGCTTTTGCTTTGGCTGGCAGGTCAATGGATGCCGGTTAATTTCACAGCCATGTTTATGTCTATCATTCAAGTCATCATTCTTCCGATTATTTTGGGTCTAATCATTAAGCGGTTTTTCCCGGTTACTGTTGAGCGAAGTTTAACCGTATTACCCCTTATATCGGTTGCAGCCATTATTACTATTGTCAGCGCAGTAGTCTCTGGAAATGCAACCACGATTGCTACATCAGGAGTCCTAATTTTTACCGCAGTGATGCTTCACAATGGATTCGGACTTCTGTTAGGTTACTTTGCAGCAAAAATGTCAGGACTTGATGAAGTGAATAGAAGAGCGATATCGATTGAAGTGGGTATGCAGAACTCCGGGCTAGGGGTTACCCTTGCCACTGCCCATTTCGGACCAATGGCAGCACTACCAAGCGTCCTTGCCGCTGCTTGGCACAATATTTCCGGACCGATCCTTGCGACTTACTGGTCAAAAAAGTCGACCGACAACAATAGTATCGAGGAAGTGCCGGTCCATCCAGTGAAGACTAAAATTTGATTATCATCTTTTTAAAGAATCCCTTGTTTTTAACTGGGGGTTCTTTTACTGTCTCAAGTGAGAAGTAAGGAAGTACTTAACGATAGTTGAATATAAATCAAAATACCTCACTTATTTTCTTTTCATACCCTTCGATGTATAATAAAGCATATTTGTTTTTGGAAGAAATTAATTGAAGAGACTAAGAAGAGAAAAATGAGGTGTGGAAAATTGATTGCAAAAACAGAAGAAGACTTTAATGGTCTAAAGGAAATTGGTAAAATTATCGCCGCCATTAGAGATGAATTGGTACAAAAATCAATTCCTGGCATTACGACCAAAGAACTTGATGATATCGCTGGGGATCGTTTAAAAAAGGCAGGAGCAGTTTCCGCTCCAAAAGGGGAATACGATTTTCCTGGCTATACTTGCATCAGTATTAATGATGAAGTGGCACATGGTATTCCAGGTGATCGGATTATTCAAGAAGGGGATTTAGTCAATATAGATGTATCTGCTTCAAAGAACGGTTATTTCGCAGATACTGGTATTTCATTTGTAGTAGGGGAAGGAAATGAAGTTTTAACAAAACTTTGTGACGTTGCTAAAATGGCATTTGAAGCAGGTCTTAAGAAAGCAAAGCCCGGTTCTAAAAAAAGCAAACTCGGAAAAGCGGTATTTGAAACAGCGAAACAACATGGATTCACGGTTATTGAAAATCTTACGGGGCATGGTGTCGGACGAAAAATACACGAAGCACCTGCCCATATTTGTAATTATTATGATCCTTGGGACAATGATATATTAAAGGAAGGAATGGTTATCGCATTTGAACCATTCATCTCAACCTTAGAAGAAGAGGTATTCCAAAAAGATGACGGTTGGACCTATGCAACCGAAAAAAGCTATGTAGCTCAATTGGAACATACGATAATCCTTACTAAAGATGGTCCGATTATTGTTACCCTTTAATATAGCATACGGTAAATAGAAAAAAACAGCTGTCGACAAAGCCGACAGCCTGAATATCAGGTAAGGGGCTGTCTAATAAGTCCTTATTCCAGTGAATTTCGCAAAAACAAAGAGGCAGAAATGTTGTTTAAATCAACGTTTCTGCCTTTTATTATTTATACAATTTCGGTGTAATTACACCTTTTGGGACAGCCCCTTACCTTTATCTTGGACCTATTTATAATTATGGTTGCATTCTAACAATGATCTTCCCCCGAACATGACGACCTTTTAATTTCTTCAATCCACTAGGCAATTCTTCTCTAGGTAGAACTTCACTCACCATTGGATTGAGTGTTCCTTTTTTCACTCTTTGCATTAATTCGTTCGCCATAAAAGCTAAGTTCTCCCGCGCACGGAGGGAACCGCTACTGTGTGCTGCACCTAAAGCTATCTCATGTACGGATGGAGAGATAGAAAAGGGTTTGATGGTTGATAAGTCGGGGCTACCCGCAATAAAAGCCAATTGTCCAGAAAACGCTAATCGTTTTAGGTCTTCTGTAGCTTCAGCAGAATTGATTGTATTAAATATCAAATCAACTCCATCCTCATTCGTTTCTTCCAAGATTCGTTTTGTCACATCTTCTGTTCGGTAATCGATTGCAATATCTGCACCAAGAGATCTCACCCAAGATGATTAGGAGAAGATGCTGTTGTAAATATCTTCAATCCAAGCTCCTTCGCTAATTGAATTGCAACGCCGCCTACTCCTCCTGCTCCACCGTGAATTAAGATGGTCTGTTTCTGGGCATGATTAAACTTCTGAAATATTGCTTGGTAAGCTGTCATTCCTGAACAAAGAATGGCCGCTGCCTCATCAAACGTTACATCTGTTGGAATGAGCGATGTAGCAACCGCATCAACAGCTGTGTATTCTGCAAATGCCCCTTTCTTGTTCAAATCGGTATGACAAGCCACACGATTTCCAACACTGAACCCAACTACATTCTGGCCGACTTCTACAACTTCTCCAGCTAAATCCACTCCGGTATAATGGGGATAATCCCAATTCGAATTTCCTGATTGAATCTTTTGATAATCAACTGGATTTAGAGCCGTGCTAATTACCTTTACAACCAATTCTCCCTCTCCAGCATGAGGATTTTCTGTTTCTCCCCATACGAGCTCATCTATACTAACGGGCTGTTTGATTAACCATGCCTTCAACTTGCTCAACTCCTTAAAACATTTATTTTAGTTTTTATAATAAAAACAGTATAATGTTATGATGCCATTTTTAATAGTAGTTACTTTTTGTACCCTAGTTTTTATGAAGCAATTTAAATTTTATGTAAGAAAGAAGATGAAATTCACGAAGGATAATCACTATAATATACCAGTTGAGGCTACTTTAGAGGTTATCGGTAGAAAATGAAAACTCCTTATTCTATGTCACCTTAAAAGTGGAAAAACGAGGTACAGTGAACTGCAAAAGCCATTCCACAGATAACCAAGAAAATGCTTACTCAGCAATTAAGGGAATTAGAAAGTGACGGAATCATTAATCGTTATGTCTACCATCAAGTGCCGCCAAAAGTAGAATACTCTCTGTCAGATACTGGAGAGACATTAAGAGAAGTTTTAGACATAATGTGCGCATGGGGAGCAAAAAGGATAAATAATTAAGCAAAAATTCATTATTGTGTAATGTATTTCACTTGCTTCTACGATCTGATAAGCTCATTTTATCCAAAGTAAATGAGCTATTAATCAAATATATGTTTTAGTACCTATCCAATTAATTTGGAAATCAATAAATAAGACAGGGATTTTTCATATTTATATTGCGCTAGATATACAAAAAAGATAACTTTCCAAGTCGGATAGTTATCTTTTTTGTATCAAATAATTTTCTTTCTTTGTTCTATTCTTTATTTTCTTGCTTATGATTAGCAAATCTTATAAGGAAAACAGAGAGGGGGAAAGCCTGCTCTTCGTAAAGTGATTTTTAAAGATTGAAAGGTGCCATTTATATCTTAAAACGAAAACTAAATCCCTTATTATCAATGATTGATATACGATATTATAATATTTTGCTCTGCTAAAGGTAAGGGTTGATTTTTAATAAGGTGGTATTGCTTGTGAAATGTTACACTTAAACTTACGAGGTAATTTAGTGGAAGAATAGAAACTTGGAAATAATTTAAAGCGTAAAAGTTGAATTTTATTACTACAATAATCTTGAAAGCATTTATTGGATAAATAATGGAGGAGAAAATATGTCGAATAACATAAGACCAAGAAGAATAATTTTAGATTTAGCTGTTACTTTAGATGGCTTTATTGAAGGGAAAAACGGGGAAGTTGATTGGTGCATAATGGACTCTGAGATGGGTTTTATTAATTTTCTAAATCAAATTGACACTATTCTATATGGAAGAAAAAGCTATGATTTATGGGGACAATATACTTCAAAAATTGAAGACACTGATAATGAAAAAGAAATCTGGGAATTAGTTCATAGTAAAGAGAAATATGTGTTTTCCAGAAAGCAAAAAAGTACTGATACTAAAACAATATTCGTAAATGAAAATATTCCTGAAGAAGTAAATAAATTAAAGAATAAGCCTGGTAGAGACATCTGGTTATACGGTGGAGCAAGTCTTATTACAAATTTTATTAATTTAGGGCTTGTTGATGAATTTAGATTATCTGTTCACCCTGTTATTTTGGGTGAAGGAAAGCCGTTGTTTATTGATATAAAACAGAGGTTAAATATGAAATTAATCAATACAAGAACTTTCTCCTCTGGCGTTGTTCAATTAATCTACCATTTGAACAAATAGATGCAGAAAGAAAAAATATTACTAAATATTAGGATAGATGCATTTTTAATAATTTGCAAAACATAAAAAATTCGCCTCAATAGTTGGTGAGTTTTTTTATGTTTTACTATTTTTATAGTGATGTTATAGGTAGGATTTAAAATATACATAAAAACCTTTTACAAAGCCTAATGATATAATCGTACAGAAGAAAAGCATTTCCCATCCCAAAAATAATTAAGCCTCGTCCAACTATTAAATGGCAATTTACCTATTCACTCAGGTGGGAATGTATCAAAACTCCTTGTCCTAAAAGCATGGACACACCCATATATAAAGCTCCTAAAGACAACAATAAATTGTAAACATTCGTTTGGTTAATATTAACAATGAGAAAACGCCAAATCATTATGAGTTTTTCAAAACCAACCAAGAAATTTAACATAGCCAAATATTTACACATTCAAAATCCAGAAAAAACTCTTATTTATCGAATGGAGCAGGTAATTGAATAACAATATTACAAATAAAGGATTTTGAATTGTCATAAAGAACAAGTAATTAAGTAAATAAATAGTAAGGGGTTGAAGAGAATTTGGAAACAAATAATCCTATCATTCAGATAAAGCCTTGGGAAGAGGATGACCTTGATTTACTTTTTCGTATAAACGCGCCAGAAATGATGCAGCTCCTTGGAGGTCCAGAGAGTAATGAGAAGGTTTTGAAACGACATAAACGATATCTTGAGCTTGGAAATAAAGGACGAATGTTCAGCATTATATTGTTACCAGATTTGGAACCAGTGGGCTCTGTGGGGTATTGGCAAACTACCTGGAATAATAAAAGTGTATATGAAACAGGTTGGAGCGTTCTAACCTCTTATCAAGGGAAAGGAATAGCTACAAAAGCATTAAAGTTAGCAATAGAGGAAGCGGCAAAAGAGAAAAATTATGAATATATTCATGCTTTCCCATCAATTGTTAACCTTGCTTCTAATTCAATCTGTCGGAAGAATGATTTTCAGTTTATATCTGAATGCGAATTTGAATATCCTCTAGGAAACTTTATGAGGTGTATAATTGGTGTTATAAGTTAATTAGATAATAGCTGATGATTCAGTCTATACAGCAAATTACCAATCGAAACACATTTTCCTCAATTAAAGAAAGATACGGTCCAATGGATGTAACAGGTAACTATCCTCCGTACTAAGCATAGAGCTAGAATTATTGTTTCCCTGCTTTCATTTTGATGTAATTGCTGAAGTAGTTAGCCATAACATAACTGCAATAAGTGGATGTACTACAAAAGATTTTAATAAAAATCCCGTATCAAAATTGAGTAGTAAAATTGATACGGGATTTTTATTATTATTTATACAGTAGTTTCTTCTAGGTCTGCTTTTAATTCTTTAAACCAGTTTAAGTTCACTAAATGGTGAGAACGTGAATTTTCGTTCATTCGACGAAAATAATCAACTTTACCAGGTAACTCTTTAGTGTTAGCTAGATATTCGTCGAGAAGAGCAATTCTAGATTTAGTTTGATCGATTTGTGATTGGATTAATTCTATTAGTTTATTTTTATCGAACTCGTCTGCAAATAGTAATGCTCCATAGAATTGTAAGTTTACATACTCGGATTTAGTCCCATATTTGGCCATTAATTTATCGAATTCTATCGTTCCTAGAGTGGTGATTTTAAAAGTGTGAATTTCACGACCATTGTTTGGACGGTTTTGATGCGTTTGTTCAATCAAGCCTTTTTCTTCAAGTTGTTGTAAATTGTAATAAAATGATCCTTTAGTGAAATTCACGATATATTTATAATGTCGTTTTTCCATTAGACTTAATAGCTCGTATCCATGAGAGCCAGGGTTTTGAATAAGTAAACCAAGGATAAGTAAAGGAATCAAAGCTGCATTACCTTTGCCATCTGTGCTTCAAATTCAGCGTATGTGATCTTGCCAAAAGCCAAATTCATACTGTGAATATAAATTAGTTCGTTTTTTGAATAGTTATTGTTTGTTTTTAGTGATTGATCTTCATTCACAAGAGGCTCTAAGATATGACGCTTTTTCGAAAATGCTTCGAAATAGCGATAACCGAATTTTCGTAGGGAAATGGCGTTAAAGTGAATCCCATCTGGATTGGCAGTTAAACCTTCTGCTGAAACAAAATAACAATTTTGCTGCTCATGAGAGAATCTACGTAAGTGTTCATTGATTTCATGGGACTCTGTTGAGTACTTTCCAAAACCAGTTTTCCCAAGAAAATCCCCTAGCTCACCAATGATAAATGGGATATTTTGAAGGTTTAATTCTTTTCGTAAAGTCTCTATGATAAGAGATAATTTTTCATAATACGTTTCATGAAGAGAATTATTGCTATCACTTTCACCTTGATGCCAAAGTATGCCACAAATTTCACTAGTTTCGAGAGCAAACCTTGCTTCAGACAAAGCATGTTGAAAAAGAGTACCCTGCGGATGCCAATCATTCAAGGAACTGCCACCTTCCGCACAAGGAATCAAACCAATTTCTTCAGCCGGATGAGCTTTCGACCATGCCTCTGCAAAAGATGCTGCTAGACTCACACCAGAAACTGGGCGATCATAATTAATCGGCTCTGTCATCATTTGCCACTGACCGTTGCGCAGCATTTTTATTTTTTCATTATAGATAGGTTCTACCTCATGCAAGAATCCACGCCCTGCCATATTTGATTGCCCTAACATTAAAAAAGATTTTATCATTTAATTTTCATTCCTTTACACGATAGTCTAATTAGACTTCAATAGTATAGAATCTAATTAGACTATCGTCAACTCCATGTATTTAGTGTAGATAACGAACTAATATGGAAATGTCAAAACAACTGTTAAAAAATTAGAATAATATGTAATTTAAGTTATATTTTATGATATTATTATTTACGATTAAGATGAATAAGAGAAAAAAGGAGCATTTTGATGAAATTCAGTAAACTTATCTTTATTTTTATACCGTTGTTTTGCGTGATTGGTTTATATCTTTTCATAGATTTTGAAAAGGATTATAGCAAACTTTCAATGGTAGAGTTACACAAGTTGGCACAAAAAGAAGATGCAGAAGCACAAGGGATGTTAGCATACTATTTTCAAGAAGGGATAAATGTAGAGGTTGATTATAAGGAAAGCTTAAAATGGTATCTTAAGAGTGCTAATAACGATAATACCTCAGCTATGATCAACTTAGCTTATCTTTATGGAAATGGAATAGGTGTAGAAAAAGATTCTATAAAAGCATTCGAATGGAATTTAAAGGCGGCTAATAGTGGAGACCCGAGTGGTATGTTTAACGTTGGAAAGAAATATGAGAAAGGCATTGGTGTTTCCAAAGATATCGTGAAGGCTAATTATTGGTTAGAAAAAGCTGAAAAAGCGAAGGGATACATCTAATAGTGTTGCGTGCGTTAGCGCCATAAGGAGGCCGCCAATTGGCGGTCTTTTAAATGTAATATTAGATATTGACATGTTGGCTTATAGTTATTGGCGTATTTTGATTGTTAGTTCAATAAATTATTTTAACTAAAACATCCAGTATACGGTTTCCAAAGGAGTATATAAATTGAAAAATAGACCTGAGCCAATAGAAGCGGCCTTTCAGTTTAATATGGTAGAAGGACTAGGGAGGAGGAGTTAAAACTGAATTATGCCAATATAAATTTCACTAGTAGAATGTTAAGAATCATGAGGAATGCAGAAAATGAAGCAGCTACATTTACTAATCTTAAAGTGTTACAGCCTAAACACCTATTTATAGCTTGTTTAAATGAAAAAACAGGAGTACTTGGGGAAATATCTTTAAAATGTACTATAGACATAACTTCTCTGAGAGCTATGAATAAGAATTCAGATAATTTTTCAACTCAAAATAAAACAAACAGTATTTTTTTCAATATCGGGGTAACCGAAGATGTGATAAAGGTTTTCGAAGTTGCAATTAGTTATATGAAAAAATATAACCAAACCTTAGTAAACGAAGGTCATTTGCTTAAAGCTTTAATAACAACTAATGTTACTGACAATTTCTTATCAGATGAAGACAGGGAAAAAATTTTAACCCTCGGAACTACTTCACGAGATATGATTACTCATCTTGGTAATTACATATTTCCGAAAACAAACTCTCCCATAATACGTAAAGTGAATCATAACGATGCTACCGACCTTGTTCTCTTTGTTCAAAAAAATTTTTCAAAAGAATGGTCAGAAACTATAAGAAAAGCATTTTTATTAAGCGAACCTTCGATATATATAGCTTTAGATAATAGAGGAGACATAATCGGTTTTGCAGGTTTTGATATATATAAGAATAAGAAATGTTATTTTGGTCCTATGGGCGTATCGGTATCTAATAGAATTAGTGGGGTTGGCTATTCGTTACTCCATAAATGTTTAAAGGATATGAGTAATATTGGTTATGAGTATGCAATTATTGGAGATGCAGGACCAATAGAATTTTATGAAAAAGCATGTAACGCTGTTGTAATTCCTTATGTATAGCCTAAAGTTCTAAATGTAGGATTTTACTATAATCATACATTATTTACTTGCAGCATAAGTGTTGCAAATATATGGCCCAAACGATGCAAGGAAAAGCGGGAGGGAGGAATACCTAATACCTGATAGTAGTAAGAATGTTCCTTGCTCAGCATCTGAAATAACTGTTGAAAATCCCTAATTGTCATTTTAGTTAAATCCTTACAATGATTTTGAGAGGATGTGTTCGGATTGGAACGTAAGCATACAGCCAAAAAATATAATAATGTGTTTAAGAAAACTATTGTAGATCTTTATCACTCGGGTAACTCAGTAAGAGAATTATATTATGACAAATAATAAACCGAAAATCCGGGAGATTCAACCATGAAAACATTATTAATTACAGGAGGTACTAGTGGCATTGGCGAAGGACTGGCGAAGTATTTTTTAGCAGCCGGGAATAGGGTAATTATCGTAAGTAGAAATAAAGGTGATTTGCATAATGCTATTTATCTACAAGCAGATCTGAGTCTTGCTTCAGAAAACTACCGTATCATCGAGGATATACAAAGGACCTATGGTGCAATTGATGGAATGATTCTTTGTGCTGTCCTACAAACAGCTCGTAAAGACGCTTTAATCACACAAGATGGTTTAGAATTCACTTTTGCATTGCAGTATTTAAGTCGGTATATCCTTTCGAATAGGATAGCATTCAATGATGACTCTTTTATTTTAAATGTTGCTACCCCAGGGATTCACAGTACTGTAAACTTTGATGATTTAGAATATAGACGTAAGTTTAACAGCGTCAAGGCTAACGCCAATGCCAACCGGCTAAATGACTTGCTGGGTGCGGGATTCAAACGCAAGGGCGTTCGTTATATTCTATATAATTCAATGGCTGTAAGAACTACGGGAGCTAGATCTGTCTTTGCGAACCCATTAATGAGAACATTCTTGAGAGTCGTTCACCGTCTAGTAGGACATGAGGTTGATGAAATCGTAAATAGAATTGTTGACGTTTTACAGGATTCAAGGTCTAAGAGTTTCTCAGCTTATAAACTTTCAAAACCTGTTGATTTATCCATGAAAACATTTGATCCACAAAAGGCTAAACAGTTAGAAGAGATTACCAGAAAGGTACTTTTAACTATCTAGGAGTAACGAAAGTTCTAATTAAAAATGAGATAAACCAGAATTTATTTTGTAGAATGTTGGCAGATTAGGAGAATCCCATGAAAGGAATTCTCTTATTTTATTGAAAAAATCTATCTATACCGATAAGTTGATTTATGTTAACTGGATGCTATTTCCTAATAATCAATCTTTTTCTAGCAGATAGCTATAAAAAAGGAATTTTCCATTCCTACTTGAATAGTTAGTATATGAAAGTAATAAGGATGAGCATATTTCTAATATACAAGAAAAGCTAGCGAGATTTTCACCACTTAGGAGGTACATATGAGGAGTAGCATTAAAACATTTTTAGCATTAAGTACAATAATATGCTTAGTTTTAATGGGGTGGTATGTCTATCAATATTCATTGAAAATAGAAAAGGCCGAATGGTGGGTAAACAATACCCATAACATAGATACAACTAATAATGATGATGATTTAAAATTTTTGGATTCGATTCTAAAAGGAAAAAAGTATGTTTTTCTTGGTGAAAATTCTCACGGAGTGGCTGAATATAATACAGCTAAAGGAAGGTTAATTAAGTATTTACATGAAAATCAGGATTATGATGTTGTGGCATTTGAAAGTAATCTTGCAGATCCTGCGGTAACATTTGCTGAACTTCATACCAGCCATATTAGTTCGAGGACCTATATGCAGAGGACAATACCAGGCGTTTGGAATGCAACTCAAAATTTACCCTTATTTGATTATATTCTCGAAAACCGTAGAGAAGAAAAAGCATTGGTCAATACTGGGTTTGATATTCAACCCTTTGGTCGCACTTTTACAAACTTTACGACAGATTGGATAACTAAAAGAAGCCCTTCAAAAGGAGATTTATTTTCAAAATTAGAAAAAGACTGGTTAATATTGTATCTTTCATTTTATGAGGGAGGGAGACTCTCAAATCAAGACGTTTTACAGTTTCAAGAAGGATATAGCGAAATAATCTCATTCATAACGCATCATGGAATAGCCTTGAAGCATGAATATCCAAATCAGCCCAAGCTAAATCTCCTTATTTTACAAACGCTTCAGAATAGAATCGAACTCATGACACGAATGAGTAAAACCAATTATTCAATAGATGAAATGAGTACAGTGAGAGATTCACTTATGGCAGAAAATATTAAATGGTTAAGCGAGAAGATTTATCCTGATAAAAAAATAATTTTTTGGGCTCATAATGCACATATACGGAATCATAATACAAAAATCACCTATAAAGATGAGGGAGAGACTGAGTTTCGTCCATTCCTTCATAAAACGATGTTCGAGTACCTACCTGATGATTTTAAGAAACAAAGCTATATACTCGGTTTTTATATGTATGATGGGGAATTTTCCGATAATCAAAATAATATAAAAAAAGTAAATGACGGCAAAGACTATCAAGCTGATTCTCTAGAACAGATTCTAAATCAATCAAACTTTGAACAGACTTTTATAAATTTAAATGGACAAACCAAAAACAAATTCAATAAATGGATGTTCGAGCCTGTATATGCGTTAACACAGGGACTATATCCTGAAAAAATGGTTGTTTCAAACCACTATGATGGCCTATTTTTTATAAAGCATGTAAAACCCACAACTTATATTAGGTAGAATAATATTTATCCAATCCCACCACTGTTCCATTTAGTCCAAGAAATTTCGCGTCATTAAAGGTTTGACCGAGAATGTAACAGAGTTTTATCGAAAGACACTAAATGTTTTCAAAACATTATTTGTTTCTTCTTCCGTAATACCGCTATAACGCAGGGTGACAGAAGGGTGGGAATGATGGAGAATTCGCTGCAACTTGGCAATATCCTTTGTGGACTTGTAAAACCAGTAGCCAAACGTCTTACGTAAGGTATGATTGCCAACATGTTCCACACCAGGCGTACTCTGCAGCCTTATTTAACTGCTTGTACGCCTGGGTTGGGGTAATAGGGCTATCTCCTTTGCGAGATGGTAATAAACAGGTGCTCTGGACGTTCTTAGCGTACGCATAGACCTCTTGGAAGCAATTCACGATATAGATGTCGCGATTTTTTTGCGTTTTGCCTTCTTTAACACGCAAAATCTTGTTTTGTTTGCCTTTTAGGGCGAGGATCTGGTGGGTAGGTAGCCGAGGATAAAGAGGATGTAATCCCGTTCTGAACAGTGGCGCTTCAACGCCCATTTCATATCGTCTAGTTGCTGCTGATTCCGGATCGGCTGCACATCTTTTTCTGCTTTCATGGTTTCTCGCCCTTTCTGATGACATTCAAAAATCGGGTCTTGAAACCCTTGGCGTTCAACGATTTGAATGTATGATAATTACACTAATCATACATTCAAATTCAAATAAAAAAATACACTTGTTCAACTATAGGCTGTTTAGTTGAAGAAATAAATTTTAAATAACATAAGTTTTAGTTGTGGTAAAATATGTTAATAGGACAGCTAAATT
Organism: Peribacillus sp. NPDC097675; assembly: GCF_050277655.1. Classification (NCBI taxonomy): domain Bacteria; kingdom Bacillati; phylum Bacillota; class Bacilli; order Caryophanales; family Bacillaceae; genus Peribacillus; species Peribacillus sp. NPDC097675. Next base: position 128,903 of record NZ_JBNNSK010000006.1, read on the forward strand.
ATTGGGAGGTTTTTAGATGAAAGGAAAATTAATTTTAACCCTTGGTTTTGCGGGAGTTTTAGCAGTATCAATCGGTTTTACGAAAGACCTGCAAAAGACAGAAGCATCGGAAGTTTCCTCAAAACAAACAGATACAAACAAACATGTTACTAGAGAGGAACAAGAACGTAGAGAAGGTATGTTAGCTGAAGGAAAAGATGCTTACACGGTTATAACAGTAGAAGAGCAAAATATGGTAGAAAAAAGTTCAATTCAACAAGGGTTTGCTCCACAAAAAAATGGGACAGGTTTCTATTTCGAAAAAGAGAAAAAATAAGTGTAATTCTTTAACTAACAGGAACGTTAGCGCTATAAGAAGGCCGCCAATTGGCAGTCTTTTGAACGTATGATTTTTGTAAGAATCATACGTTCAAAGAAAAATGAAAAAAATACCCTTGTTTAACTATCAGGGCAGAATAATTGAACAATAAAATAATGATTTACAGCATAGTTGATTCGGAGGTTTTTACATGATTAAGAAAATTTATGAAACACATTTACAGGTTAAAAACTTGAATGATTCAATTGATTTTTACCAAAATAAACTAGGGCTAAAATTGGGGACAATCACAAGAAATGCTGCTTTCTTGTGGGTTGGGGATCTCGGACATCAATTCCTTGGATTATGGGAAGTACCAAAAAACTCAGATATTCAACCAAGACATTTTGCTTTTGAAGTAGAGTTAGATTTTCTAAAACATTCAAAAATTTGGTTAGAGAAAAAAGGTATTACAGTTATCGGAAGTCAAGGGAAAAGTAATATAGAACCCATTGTGCAAACTTGGATGCCAGCTGCAAGTGTTTATTTTCTAGATACAGACGGAAATAAGTTGGAATTTATTTCTATGCTAGATGATACACCCAAAGAATTAGACTATGTACCGTATTTAAGTGAGTGGGAGCTAATAAATAATTTAGAATAACCAATTGAAAATAGTTTTTATTAAGTTGAAAGAAAATCTGTTGGCTTTTTTGTTTCGTATCCGGAAGATTTAGTTCACACAAACACCTAAGAAAGAACTTCAACAAAAAATCAAAAAACTAGAAGATGAGGTTCAAATATTAAAATACACTAATAAAAATTAGCTTATTGGAACTAACAGTTGTGTTACATCGTAAACAAATAATTAGCTAACCTCAGCGACAATTTTAGGAAAAAATTCAATGGTGTAGATACAAAGTAACGCTTCTGTTTATTTTAACGACATAGATGGCAATAGTTTAGAATTAATGTGTTTTATTGATATACCTGAAAGGTTAAAGAACATATCAACAAAACTATCGCTTGAATAATGGGAAAATTTATCAAAAGAAGATAGTAACTCATTCATGGTTTAAGTAGTGCTTAACACTATTCAAAAGACATTGTTAAGGGGGAGCTATTAATTGATTAAAGGGATATATGAAGCAAATAGCCTGGAAGTAATGGATTGACCCTATAAGCTTGAAGCAGAGGCAGGACAACCGGGTGGAGAGGCAATAACCGTTCCTTTTTCCCTTTCCCATGAATCCTGATGGTTTGACTTGAGAAATCTACTTGTTCCCATGTTAACGTCACAAGTTCGCTCCTTCTCATTCCCGAAGTGGCAAGAAGTTTAAACATGGCTTCATTTCGAAGCGATAAGGACGAATGTTCCTCGCCCAGCATCTGAAATAACTGTTGAAGATCGGTAAGCGTCATATAAACTGGAAGTTTTTTATCCGTTTTAGGTGATTCCATGGAAGCCATAAAGTCACTCATCAAGTATTTTTCCTGTAGGCAATATTTGGTGAACGATTTTAAACAGGATATCTTACGATGCATGGAACGTGGCTTTTGTTTACACATTCCCATTTGATGCTGGATAAAGCGGCGGACATGGGTCTTGGTGATGCATGCCACATCAGTAGAACCATTGGATTTACGTAAAAAGGATAGAAACTGCACCAAATCGTATTCATAGCTGGTGATCGTATGATCCGAATAGTTTTTTTCGATTTGAATGCACAAAATGAATTCATCAATTACAGCTTTTAATTCCATGTATAGTGTTTAAACGATACAACATTATCCGTACAAAATAGACCATTAATCGGCCAAAAGGAGAGATTATCGGACGATGAAAAAGAGAAGTCATTATAAGGAACTGGAAAAAGAAAACTTCACTAGTACAGATATTTATTATAGGAACTAAAGGGGATAACATCAATCATGGCGTGAAATAATTCTAGTTTACATAATATATATACCTTGTTCATACTTCTCTAATTATTGAACGTTCTCATAAATAATCGTAGAAATGCTGAATATCTGTTTAAATAATGATAGATATCGTTTGATTTCTATTGTTACCAATTTTAGATGAAGTATACTTATATTCCCAAAAAATCAGGAATATGTAATTGAATTTATTTACGGAGAGTTGTGCTTAATATAAAGTAACAGTTAGTTCTAAACACAAAAGAAAACCGTCACTTATAAAGCGTTGCAGAGTGTAGATAAAACCCTTTGTCTAAAAAAGTTATTGGTGTAAAATGGGTTTTTATCTAATTAGCATATTTAGTTGTATTCCAGAAACAAGAACGCTATATATTGTCGCTAAATTTTATTCAACAACAGCTGTAGACTTTATCGACTGCCTGAACCCCTCATATAAGGCGGTGATTCGCTTATCGTTCTCATGTAGCTTAATGAACAGACAAACAATGGCTAAAAAATATTAAGGGCGCAATCTAGTGAAACTAACTGCGAGTGCCAACCCCGTTAGTTTCAAAGTCATTTCTTCCATTCCTTCCTGCTGATTAAACCATTGAAGAATTAGTCCTACAACCCCACTTGAAATAAAACAAATAAGTAATTGAAGGCGGAATAGATTTATCCAATATATGCATCTCAATTTCCTGTGTAATATGAATTCGAACCAGATGATCATGTAATAATTTTGAGTATAATTTGTGATACGTTTTTATATGTAAATAACTACACAATTGCTTGAAAGGTTGCTCCCGTTTATTATAAGCATATAAGTTGGACTTTGAAACAGAGTCTATTGGTGTAAATATAGTCTTACTTTAAATCAGTAATAACCTCTTATAGAATTGAACTGTGCAAAATTAATGAATATTTAAAAGGACAAATACTATAAAACAATCAAGGAGATATATGGATGGGAAAATTGTTAAAAGAGTATCATCCTGAACTATTAAATGAATATGATTACAAAAAAAACCAAAAAATTTCTCTTGAAACTCTTACAATAGGTTCTGGCAAGAAAGTTTGGTGGATTTGTAAAGAAGGTCATCCATCATACGAAGCTACATGTCCTAATCGAATTAAGACTAATAGTGGTTGCCCTTATTGCTCCAATTTGAAAGCATATGAGGGAAATTCGTTAGCTACTCTTTCACCACATATTTCAGCTGAGTGGAATTACGAAAAAAATGGAGATTTAGCACCTAAAGATGTTACTAATGGTTCTGGAAAAAAAGTTTGGTGGTTATGTAAATATGGACACGAATGGGAAGCTCGTATATACCCTCGTACTAAACGTGGCGTTGGATGTCCTGAATGCTTTAAGAGAACGAATACTTCTTTTTCCGAACAATGCATTCTTTATTATATTCAAAAAATACTTCCTAATATCAAAAATCGAAAAAAATTACAAATCAATGGAGAAATATTTGAGGCAGATATTTATATAGAGGATTTAAATATTGCTATAGAATACGATGGATCGAGAACTCACAAAGATAAATTTAATAAAGATTTAAAAAAACGAATGTCATTTCAAAATGCAGGTGTCAGAATTATTAACGTACGTGAAGGAGAATTACCTTCTCTAACTGAAAATCATAAAGATGAACTGATTATTGAAGAAGGTCGAAGAATAAATGATAAAAATAGAACTCAAATGATAAAAAAATTAATGGCTATTTTAAATATAAGTTATTCATTTGAAATCGATGTAGCTAAAGACCGAGTGCAGATTTTAGAGATGTACCACCGTGTTAGAGCGAAAAATAATATTTTACAAAAAGCACCTGAAATTGCAGCGGAATGGCACCCTAAAAAGAACGGAAACTTAAAACCCGAATACTTTCCTTTTGGATCAACGGAAAAAGCTTGGTGGTTGGGAAAATGCGGACATGAATGGGAATCTATTATAAATACTCGAACAAAAAAGGGTTATGGGTGTCCTTATTGCCGAAATCTCTATGTAAATGAAACTAATTCATTAGAAAGTTTAAATCCAGAAGCTCTAAAATTTTGGGATTTCGATAAAAATAATGCTCATCAAATATATCCCTCTCAAGTTGTTCCAAGTTCTCCTAAAGAATCCTGGTGGAAATGTTCTAAGGGACATTCTTTTAAAAGCGGAATAAGGGTTAGATTATCAAGTAAAAATGAAGGTTGCCCTTACTGTATTGGTCGAAAAGTTAGTATAGAAAATTCATTATGTACTAAACGTCCATGGGTATTTCAATACTGGGATCTTGAAAAAAATAAAAAAACCCCTTATGAATTCACTTCGAAATCCGAATCGAACGCATTTTGGAAATGTAAAAAATGTAATCACACCTGGCAAGAACGAATCGACTATATTGAAAAAAGAAAATCTTATAAATGTCCTAATTGCGAAATTAAAGATATTGAATCCAGAATACTTTGTGACGGAGAACCAGATAAACTATTAAAAGACTATCCAATATTTTTTAATGAGTGGCATTCTGAAAAAAATAGTCACTTAAATATTGATACGTTATTATGCGGAAGTAAAGAAAGTGTTTGGTGGAAATGTAACGAAGGACATGAATGGTATAAACAAATTAATCGAAGAACAAAACGATTTAAAGATTGTCCAAGATGTTATTCGAAAACAATTATAAAGAATCCTATTTCGAGGGATCAAAAGTTAATGCGATATTGGGATATTGAATCAAATGTATATGACCCTAGTGTTATAGGAATTTATTCTTCCCTTAAACTACATTGGAAATGTGAAAAAAACCATCGCTGGATACAGTCACCTGAAACTATAGTTAAATGTATAGAGTGTAGTGAAATTAATTTAAGGCATAAAAACAAAAGACTATTACATCAGCATGCTGAAGTATTCCAAGAATGGGACTTTGCAAAAAATAAAAATATTGATTTAGAACTATTAAAAATGGGAAGCCCTAAAAAATATTTTTGGAAATGCAAAACAAATCCTCCACATATATGGGAAAGTAATATTCCCAATAGAATTGGTCTAAATAAAAACGGTTGCCCCTATTGTTCGGGCAAAAAGCAAGGAACTGAAAAGCTACTTCAAAATGCAAGACCTGACCTTTCAAATTATTGGGATTTTGAAAAAAACAAAGATACGCCATTAGATGTTGTTGTTGGTTCTGGAAAAAGAAGATTTTGGAGGTGTCCAGATTGCCAACATCCATGGGAAAACCGAATTGATAGTGTCACAAAGAGGAAATATATATGTCCATCTTGTAAAAACACATAAATTAAAGTTTATTCCATGGAATATAGGGCAATTGATGGACATTTTCATCAGATTAAGAAAATAAAGAAAAAGGAATATCGAGATCACAAATAGCAGGCATAGACAGTCATTCAAAGTATATTCATTGTTTATATTCGTACCCAAGGTAGAAGATTAGAATTTAAATTACTACAATTATATGTACGACTTTAAACTATTCAATATTCGAATCATCTATACAATAGAAAATGCTGTAGCCATTTTAGGCTGCAGCATTTTCTTTATATATTTTTTCAATATAAGGGAGTATGGCATTTTTAAAGTGATCACTTGACTTTTTCCCAGAAATCAAATTGTTAAATTCACTTTCAAGAATAGTATTTCTCAATTCAGGAAAGTTTTTCACGTAATAATTATTTATTCTTCTTTCTAAATCAGTTTCACTCTTATGTAGGATAGGGTCCGCATAATAAAACAATAAGGAACTAATTAAGTGATAATTAGCCTTATGCCTTTTTTGTCCTTCTAATTTGGTTAAATGCGCAAAGCAGTAAGCCAAATGGACAACATTCAAGTAATGATCTAATTTAGTACTAGCAATAAGTAATTTGTTAATTATATGGCAAAGCGATTCTTTATCAAAATCTTTATCATTAAAATCACTTTTTTGAAACAATAAAATACCTTCTGTACTAATTGCATAATCATTTGAGATGTTATCTTTTTGTAAGGAAAGGTATAGATAATTTAGATTATCATAAACCTTCTCATATTCCCCCATTTTCCAAGATTCTTCACTAGCATCAAAAATATCTTTAACTGTTGTTTCTTCACTAAATAGGTAGATTCCTTTTTTGTAAATACTTCGAATAAGCAACAACCCTAAAAGAACACATAGGCCAGTAATTGTGATGATTTTCATGTTGTTGAAGAATAACTGTAAAAAAGAGTTCAGATCAGTTAGATACAGTATGATATGAGGGAAAAAGATATTTGATAATAAATTCAAGCAAAAAAATGATATCAAAATCACAATGGAAGTTTTTGTGAAAAAAAGTATGTCTAGTTTTATTTTATGGTTTATCATCTATTATTTCCTCCTAACTTGCTTTATTATATACTTAAACTAGGAAAAAGGAAGTATTGAAATGTCAAAAAATATGATAGTTGTTAAGAAGATAATGAATCAAAAGTCCCTGATTCCTTTTATTATAGGAATATCCTTATTAATGATTTTAATTCACAATAAAATAACCTTATTGTGGGTGGTTTTTACTTTTTGGGCAATAAGCATTGCAGCTTTTATTTTATACCTAAATAATAAAAAAAGGATAATTGCCAGATTTAAGATAAGGACTGTGGTTGAAGCAATCATACTATTAATATTTTATTATTTGATAGCATTTGTGCCAAACTCTTTAGTTGTTTTTATTGGTGTAACGCTATCCTTATTTTATTTGGTTAGTTTATTAACTGAAGACAAGTCAAAGTCTTCTCTATTAGTTAAAAGCACAAATTCTTATAAGAAAATCTCAGATGAAGAGCGCTTAGGATTCAATAGTAGGCAAAAACTCAATTATACACTCCCAAATAGTGAAATTGAGCTAGCTATTATCGACGGGGAAGCCAAATTGGCGGAATTAATAAACAAACAAAAGAGTCTGTCTGAAATTATTACAATTAAAGAGTCTGACATAGCTGAGATGGAATCAAACTTAAAAAATAGTAAAAGTTTTCAATATGTAAATAAACTCAAACAGGCATTAAGACAAGTATTAACTGAGCGGGATGAGTTAGTAATAGAAAGAGATCGAATACAAAAAGAAAAAGAAGCTATTCTAGATAAATTACATATAAAAGGTAAAGAGTTAGAAAGTCAGACTGAAGCAAACAACGCATTGTTTTCTGATAAACAGTTTTTATTAGAAAAAGTGGAAGAAAACGAACGTGACCTTTTTCAAAAACAACAAGAAATGAACCATGCGTTAAAAGAGAGAGAACAATTAAATATACAACTACAATTTAATAAAAAAGAAATTAATGAACTACGAACTAAAAAAGAAAAATTAGAAGAACTAGAAATTAAAAATAAACAACTTTTAGTTGAACAAGAAAATAACAAGAATAATATTCTTATAATTACGAAAAAATTAGAAGAGAGTATCTCTTTACGAAAACAATCTGAAGAAGAGTTAGAAAAAATAGAAACACAACATAATAAGTTGATTAATGAATTTGAAAATATTAAATTACAATCCGGACGAGAATTAAAAGAATATCGAAAACAGTATAATGGACTTGAAAAGGATTTTGTTTCCTTAAAAGAGAAGCTAGCTGATGCTGAAATTGAGAGAATGAATTATCAAAAACAACTTGAAAATAACATTCAAAAAGCTGCCCAGTTAAATAATGAACTTAAACAAACCAAAAAGTTTTCTAAAGAACAGGAAAAGAAATTAGTAAATGAACTAAATAATCTCTTACTAGAACAAGAAAATTTCGAAAAAATCCTAGAAGAGAAATTCTCTGTCGAGTCCCAATTAAAAAGTGAGATTGAACAAAAGAATTTTAATTATAATCAGATAAAAGACAAGTACAATGATTTAAAAAATAACTCAGAAGAACAATTAACGTTTCTAACAAAAGAAAAGGAACAATTAGTAGTTTTTGAGCAACAACTTAAACAAGAGATTCAAGAATTCGAAGAGATTCAACATAATAATGAAAAGCTAAAAAACAGTTTAATAACTCAAAACAAGGAATACAAGGAACAAATCAACAAAAAGGATCAGGAAATTTCGCATTACCTAAACGAAATAAATAAAAAAGAAAAAGCCCAAGAAAATTTGAGAGAGTTATTAAAACAAAATAAAGACAAAATTGAGCACCAAGAAAGTCATATAACTCAACTTAAAGTGATATATGAAAATGATAAAGCTGAAATACAAAAGAAAGAAATGGAGTTAGTGAAACAACAAGCTATGCTGCAGAAGAATAAAGAAGAGTTAAATTTACTACAATTTGATTTGAAAACTAAAGAGGAAAGTATTAATAGACTGAAGGATGAGCTTAACAAAAAACAAGAAAATCTTCGTAAGGTGGAAAAAGCTTCTGAAGAAAAAGAGTTAGAAGTGTTAGAAAGGAAAGAAGAACTAGAAAAATTAAAAATAGAGAGAAATCACTTAAAAAAGGAGAATGAAAATCACATAGATAATATAAAGCGTTTCTACACTGATGATGACAGAAATCTATATGAACAAGAATTCATTCAAGATGAAAAAATACTCGATGATGAGACAATTAGAAAGTCGCCGTTCGAAAAACGTAGATTTAAGATTCTATATCCACAATTAGAATTTGAAGATAAATTCTTTGGAGATTATAAAAAGTTGGAGGAAAACGATAAAATCCATTTAGAAAAGCAATTGTTAATCCTGTGTTATAAAGGTGAACAAGTTCACTTTAGACCTGATGCCCCAACAAAAACAAGGGAAATTAGATTTAAGCGGGATCAAAAAGGGATTGGGAAAGGTAGAATTTATATTACTAGTGATGGAAAAAAAGTATTAGGATTTTCCATTGATGAAAAGGATCAAAGACGTAAAATACCGCAACTATCATAAGACTCCATAACATTAAGAGTAAAGGAGAAAATTACATGGAGCATGAAAAGAGATTAAATAATATTCGAGCAGGTTTATCTGGGGATGGAAGGATACCTATTGCACTAGATTCAGGCTTATACACAGGTAGCCATTCCTTAGCTGAATGGGCAGCTAAAACGTTCAACCACAATTTTGATGAATACGATCAGGCCATAGATGCAGTTTATAACAATATTCATATTGGGGGTTCGTCCTACCATCATCTACTCGACGGACAACATTCGATTTTAGGAGCGTTCCAAGCTGTGAAAGATGTTAAAACGGACGATTCATTTGTAACTGAATTTTTACAAGCTGGTGAACATTTGTTAAGAGATGGAGCATCGGTATCTGGGGTTAATCCTTTCTTTTCATTATCCCCAAATCAGTTTGAGGAACTTGCAACTATTGTACAACCTCTAGGAATATCGAAACCATTTTTAGTGGATGCCTTAACAATCAATGCCCCTGAGTTACTAGGGGGTATTATGGCCTTACTCTCCACTATTATCTTAGGAAAGAAAGCGGACCCTTCACTCATATCTAAATTATCAGGGGCCTATGTGGTTTCTTCAATGGCAAGTGCAAATCCTATGCTTTTTCCAATTGCTGCAGGCGGCTTAGTTTTTTCTATAGCTAAATCTGAAAGTAAAAAAGAAGCGTTGATTAAAGCGGGAAAAGGTTCTCTAGTATCTGGAGGCTCATTATTGATTGGTGGATTAGTAGGAGGACCTGTTTGGATGGGATGCATAGCTTCAATAGGTGCTGCAATAGCCCTGAATTATGCTATTGAAAACCCTGAAAAGACCATCTATAGAATGCAGGGATTAATAAAGCCAACTACTACTATTTTAAGAAAAGCTTCACTATCGCTTAGTTAGGGGATACAGATGAATTTTATTTATAAAGATGAAATATTACATTTAAAAGCATTTCAATCTATTTTTGATGAAATAAAAACAGTTGATCATAGAATGGGAGACAATATACAAAAAGCTCTAGAATCAGCTGTTACAGAAAGTCATGAACTTTTAAATAAAGCTAGTACAAAAGAAGAATTGCATCTAGCTCTAATAAAAGAACAAATTTTTATACAAGCGCAAAGTAGTCAGTATTTGAATATATCCGATGAAATCACTCAAAAGAAAAATAGGTTACTTGAATTTAAACCAAAAGTTTACCATGAGTTTATGCAAGAAGTAGAATATAAAGTAAGCAAATTAATGCGAGATAAAAAGCAGATCATGTGTAATACTATCGAAGAAGACGGTTCTTGGTATAGCGGGCTAAGGGATTCGGCTAAAAAAAGTGGTGGCTTATTTGTAAATGCTACTATAAAAGGGATTAATACAATCTCGAAGGAATTCAAAGGGAAACAGGTTTTTGAAAAAGAAAACCTAATGGATTCACAGACAATAGTTGAAGCATTACTTGAAAAGTACTTAAGTAGTGAAAGCATGGCAAAACAAATCAGGGAAATACTTTCTGTAGCTTCAAAAGGTTACGAAAAAAAGTGGATTGAGCAAATAGCTTTAAATGTACCAAGCATTAATAGATTATCAGCTTTTTCTCTTGCTAATTCGGCAAAAAGTAATTTGAAAGTAGATTTTCAATTTGGTTCAACAGAACAAGTTTTAACAATGGGGCTAGGGTCAGCTGTTGTAGGAACAGTTGGGTTAGCAATGGGATGGCATACTATGACCTATGCAATGTTGAATGTCTTTCCACCAGTAGCTCTATTCGCAGCCATTGCAACAGTAGTAGTTGGTGTGATTACTAAAGAAAAGGCCGTACAAAAGCGAAAGAAAGACATAGATGATGCTGTTAATCAATATCATCAGTATTTTCTTGTACAATTGTATTCCTTAAAACTTGCTTCCTTAGATAATAAAAGTACTTCTTTGTACATGGAGGAAATGGGCAAAAAAATGATTGATGAGGCAGTGTATCAATGGGAAAAGAACTATTTTGGCAACTTAAAAATGGATCATTTTCAAAAATTAAATCAGTCATTTGTAAAACATCTTATGTATGTTAATGAAGTTCTTGATGAAGTAAATTAGAATATTCATTAACCATTTTAATTAACTCTTTTATAACGCCATACTTAACCGATGGTGGTAGATATTGAAATTGAGAAGGATTTTATTGCGTACATTATACCTAAACTTTCTATTTCAATGATTTCTTTTTTAAATTTTTGTCCTAAGTTATGTAGTATTCATATATCTTCTTCAGACTTATTAGCTAAGTCTTGTATCAATATTACCCTTTAACAGAGCCAAATATTAAAAGCACTTTCTATTTTAAAAAACCTTTATACATACACTATTCGGTAAATGTATAGATAAAAAAAACTATGAAAGTACATTTCAAATATCCTTATTTTAAATTCCTTGTGTAAAAGTCTTTCTCTTTTTCCTTATAATAAAACCTTCTCTATATTAAAAAGAAAATTATATAGGATCTTACTTTTAAAATTAGAGGTTTAATAGAAAATGATTATCCTTCGCATTAAGGGTCTATAACCCATCAACAGTTGGATACAACGTTGTCCTATAGGTGACTAATGACATAAAAGTAATGTCAGTATAAAACATTTATTTAATAGCGTGAAAATGTGCTATGATTAACATGGATAATAATGTTAAAGATTTTGTGCATGGAGGTCATTAAACTGAAAAGAGCTGTTGATTTTTTTGTTGAATGGGCAGAAAGTGAACCGTGGAAAAAGAAAATTTGTAGTACTATACTTTCAGAAGAGTCAGTAAATATAAAAGATCTATCAAAAGAAATAATCAATCTTTATTATTCAAAAGAAGAGGTTTCAATTGAGTTGCCAAACGATGAATTGCCACAAGAAAAAAGTGCTTTATTTATAGAGGAAATAGCCAATCCGTATAATATTAATGCATTATCTTTAGATAGTAGCTTTAAATTAGCAAAAAATTTAAATGTATTTTACGGTGAAAATGGCTCAGGAAAGTCTTCCTATGTTAGAACTTTTCGAAAGCTGGCTAATAATTATTATACACAATTAAAACAATTAGACCTTTTACCTAATGTTTATACCTCAGATATACCAGGAGATACACCAGGGTCACAGCAGCAAACAATTGACATTTCCTTTAATGATGATAACGAAAGTAAAAGGGAAAAAGTCGATATAAATGTACCACACCCTGCTCTATCAAAAATTAATGTTTGGGATAGCGAGTCTGTTATTCCATTAATCAACAACGATTTATCATTTAGCGTTCTTCCTAAGGGATTTGATTATTTTAAAGAGGCTTCTGAGTTAATAGATCAGCTCAAAGAAAATATTACTGCTATTATAGGAAAATATGAAGAGAAAAAAAAGCAATCGTTTGCTGATTCCTCTTTCGAATTAATCAAAAAAGAAATTGAATCATTGTTAGAATCCGGTATTAAAAGCCATAATTTAGATACCTTTTTACAAACTGAATATCCTATAAGTGAAGATATTCAGGATTTAATAAATGAGATAAATGTACAGGAAAAGGAATTACAAAGTAAAGGTCCCCTTGAAAAGATAAAGTTATTGAGGGTATATAAAAAAAAATTAAATGATTTGTATCAAGAGATTGAATTGGTTTCCAAAACGTTAAACGAAGACACTTTCGAAAAAATCAACCAATTAATTAATGAATATAAATCCAAAATTAAATTGGAACATAAATTAAATGAAGAGTTTAAAAAGAGTATTTCTGTAATAAAGAAAATAAATGAGAATTGGCTTCATTTTATTAAAAGTGGTGGAGACTATTATAAGTCAATAAATGAGAGGCCCTCTAAGCACGATCGCTGCATCTTTTGCGCACAAACATTATCTGAAGTTAGTGCTGATTTTATTAATACCAATATAGACCATATTGAAAAATCATTAGTTGCTGAAACAGAGTCCTTAAAAAAACAAATTGACGGTTTTGAACCGACGTATTTAATGAAAAATTTAATAGCAGAAGAAAAAGCTATTATGGAAAATGAAACACTGATAAATCAGATTGAATCTTCAATTCAAATAATACAGAGTAACCAAGAAATACTTAAGAAAGGTATAAAAGAAAAAGAGTTCTTAGGTCAGGTTACTTCAATAGATTTATCAGATTTGCTATCGAAAATCAGTGCAGAAATGGAAACTATTTTAATAAGAATAGATTCTCTTAAAGGAAATGATTCAGAAATAAAGAAGAGTTTAAAAACTCTTGCAGATACGAAAACGACTCTAATGAAAAATCAAAAAATGCACCATTCACGGGATATAACCCATACATATCTAAACATCAATGAAAATTGTGAAAAAGTTAAAACAGTAAAGAAAAAGTTAACAACTGGAACGTTGACAAGAAAATCTCAAGAAGCCTTTGAACACATTGTAAAAGATGACTATCTTGTTCTATTTAAACAATATTGTAATGAACTAAATGTCAATAATGTTTCAATCCAAATGAAGCCTTCGAAGGGCAGAAACCTAAGAGGAAAATCTGTAGGCTCTACAGTACTTAAAATTACTGATGTAATGAGTGAAGGAGAACAAAAAGCAGTCGCATTAGCCGAATTTGCGACTGATTTAAATATTAGAAAAAATTATAATACTGTTATATTTGATGACCCTGTAACTTCATTAGATTATAAAAGATCTGAAAAATTCGCAAACCTAATTTTTAAATTATCGCAAGACAGGCAAGTAATCGTATTCACTCATAACATTATGTTTTATTATTTCTTATATAATCTATCCCCGAAGAAAAAAAATGATGATAACTATAAATTTTTTAAAGTGGATGAATTTGACACTAATAATAAAGGGATTATTACACCAACTTTTAGTGGCCATTAGAAAATTTAAAAGAAGTTACCGGTAAGATAAACAAGCATAAAAATATAATCGATAGTAAATCATGTGTTGGAGATATTTTAGAAGAACAGCTTAAACAGTCTTATTCAGATATTAGAACTTGGTGTGAATTAATTATTGAAGAAGGTTTTTTTAAACATATCATAAGACGCTATGAGCCAAATATTCAATTTGGACATGTACGGAAAATCAATCCCAAGTTTGTAGATGAATTAGAAAAGGTTGCTGACTTATTTGAGAAATCATGTAGATGGATGATGGGTCATAGTCAACCAGTGGAAACTCAAATGGTAAAGGCCAGTAGAGAGTCATTTTTAAAGGATCACCAATATATAGATCTAATTTATAAAGAATATAGTAAATAGTAATAAAAGGCATCTGATAAGATGCTTTTTTTTCTGTATCTTAAGTTGCTCCCTTTGTAAGTTATTTGTTTGGTAAATATATAATATCGTAATAGTTGTTAAAAAAGGAACGGTAGAACCGCCTATACGTATCGTTGATTTACTTTCAATATTTCACAAAGATGATTTATATGTTTTTGATATTAGCAATGCTATTAGCACTTTTACCGAGCATGGAGATCCACGTCATGCTGGACGTTTTGCTACTTTAAAAGACTTAATAAAGATAAGTGTTTCTGAGTTATTTGGTCTAAGTAATTTAACTAGACGTTAAAATAGTCAATTTAATAGCTTATGTTTTTTCAAAAACAATAACCCAACAATAAATATGGCACAAGTGTTTTAGGGCTAAATAGGTGGAAAAACGATTGCCTAGAATTTGGATATTTGAAATAATTAATATAAGTTTAAAGGTCAGGCGAAAGTAGGATTAAATAAATGAAAGATCAAATTAAAGAGAATTTAGCAGAGTTAGAAGCATTTTTATTGGATATAGAGATTTTAGATCAACTAGAGTCTAGGCTTAATGTCTTTAATCTATTTGAAACACTGGATATCCATCGAACAGAAATTAGGCATAGTAATGTTATAGCTTGGCTGATGAAGCCACTTGAAAATCATGGATTAGGCGATATATTTCTAAGGAAATTTCTTCAGCATACCTATTTAGGAAATAAAATGCAGCTAGACAAATTTAATTTTTCCATGTTAGAGCTTGCAACCATAGAGTATTCGGACTTTCAAGTCTATCGAGAGTGGCACAACATTGATATATTAGCTATTTCTGATGATAATAAAATTGTAATTGTTCTTGAAAATAAAGTGGGAAGTAAGGAGTCAGAGCATCAACTAAAAAAATACCTAACCAAAGTTGAACAAGAGTTCCCCGACTATAAGAAGCTTTTTATGTTCTTAACCCCTGATGGGGATATTCCCTCTGATACCGAAAATTGGATAGTTGTAACATATAATCAAATATTAGATGTATTGTTAAAAGCAATGGATTTGAAAAAGTCTGCTCTTGATACAAGGGTTATCGATTTTTTAAATCAATATATTGAAACTGTAAGGAGATATGTAATGAGGGAGCATGATCTAGAAAAGTTGTGTAGAGAAATCTATTATAAACACCAAAAGGCATTGGATTTAATATTTGAATATAAACCTGATGTCTTCCTAGAGGTGTCTGAATATGCAGCTGAATTGGTTGCTTCAAATAATGATATTATTATGGATATATGTACAAAAACTTATGTGCGATTTATTCCAAAACCAGTAGACGAAATTCTCCCCTTAGAGGGTAATTGGACAAAAACAAAGCGAATATTACTTTGGGAAATCCAAAACAGAGATAATAGAGTAATAATAAAATTAATCATCGGTCCGGGACCTTCGCAAATCAGAAATAACCTTTTTAACATCGCTCAAAATCATGAAGACATATTTAAAGGAAGACTAAGAAATATAACTGATTCATATACCCAAATATATAAAACTGAACTGTTGTCAAAGAATTTTCATGAAAAAATGGATATAGAACAGATTAAAGAAACCCTTAGTAAAAGGATAGAAAAATTTTTCTTAGAGGATTATATAAAAATTACAGATATCATCGTAGATGAGTTTTCTTATACTTATTAGTTAATGATAGGAACATTCCCTGATTATAGAGTTAGAAATCCAAAGGAACTAAAAGAGGAACTTAATAATATGTTTGTAGCATTAACAAGAGCAAGAAGAATCTGCTATATAACATATCCTGAATTTAAGCTTATGCCATGGGGGGATATGAAAAATACCCATCTGTGTTTATTCATCAAATGGAATTAAGATAAACATAGAGTAATATGAGTATCATATATTTACATAGATAAATCATTTTTTAATGATAAACAATGATTTATTCATGTTTTAGCAACGATATGATATATTACTTGGTAATTATGTGGTACAGGGTACACAAAGTAAGTCAAAAGCCTTTTAAATCAAGGCTTTCAGTTTGTCGACAAAAGGGGTCCGGAATGGTTTCATTCCGGACCCCTTTTTGATATTTTATTGAAATTTTGCTCGAAATTTAAAGTATAGGTCTTTACGAGCCCACTTTGTTAGGCCATTTTTGGACCTTGCCATGTCCAATTCGCCATCTTTTTTAAATTCATGGCAGCGAAAGTAAGCATCGCCTGCATTGACAATTTTTTAAGTCCCCTTAAAGTAGTCCAACGCATACCATGCTTTTCTTTTGCATCTGCGAAAACACGCTCAATCGTTTCCTTGCGTTTCGCATAGATAGGTTTTACATCTTGATGAGGACGCAGATGATCTGCTTCTTCCATATTTCCTTGCCAGATATGTCGCGTTACCACTTTTTGATGGTCTTTGCTTTCTGTACACTGTGATAAAAATGAGCATGTCTTACACTTGTGTTTAGGCGATTTATACTCGCGATATCCCTCTTTATTTGTTGTTGAGTACTTTAAAACCTCGCCCGATGGGCAAAGGTAACAGTCAAAGTGTTCATCGTAAAAATACTCATGTTTGCGGAAGAATCCTTCTTTTGTCCGTGGTGGTGTATACGGTAAAGCTGGTGTGATTTCTTTGCCAAAAAGATAGCTTGTAATAGATTGTATAAAGAATTTTTCCTAACATTTTAACGTTTTATAGTTCTTAAGTTCTATTTTATTTATATAATTACACATTATTATGGTATAATTTACTTATATAATGATAGTAAAACTTAAATAATCTATGGGAGTGTATACATGACAAAAGAATTGCCAGAAAAATATATTAACGATGCAAATAACTTTATTGACAATGGTGATGTTGCCAATGCTATTTTAGCTATAAGAAAGGCTTTAGTTGAGGATCCAAGGAATCCACGTGCCCATTTTCAATCAATGCTTATCCATCAAGTAATCAACAGGAATGATCATGCTGTACTTCATGGAATATTTGCTAAAAATTGGACGGAATATCCCGAAAAATGGTTCTATTATGCTATACATGCTTGTGCTTTATTTAATTTATCTAGGGAGTACCATATTTTAGGGTGCTTAGATGCGGATCAATTATTAGTCCGAGCTGTTGATAGCTTTGAAGAAGCTTATAAAGACAATCCAGAGATGGTTAGACAAAAATTTTCAAAATATATGTTTTTAATTGAGAGCCTAACAACACTACAGAAGATAGAAGTAAACTTTGAAGGGCCTATTCCTTTTAAAATGTATTCAGCAATACAAGATTTTCGCTCGTGTATTAATATGGAGACCTTAGTGGGGCACCTGCAAAATAAAATTGAAAAGTACGGGTCATTAATACCATATATTATTCAAGATTTACAAGGGGGAGTCGTTGGTCATTTTAATTCATGTAATCAGGTTTCAATATGGAAACCAGATAGTAATCGTGGAACCCTTGCTACTAGAATGATAAACCGAACAAGTAAGGGTGGAATTCTACTAATGGGAAATGATAGCCCACTGTTAATAGAAAATATAGTACGAGTATATGAATCATTCTTACCTATTGACTTTAAAAGCTTGCATCCTCATAGTAGCATCACGTTTATCGAAGCAAAAGACAAATATAATCAAATTCTTCGGTATGCTTTACTAGATCCTGTAACATTTAATGAGAAGAAATATAATGATGTTTTAGGTCATTATTTATATATACAAAGAGAAGAGTCGAAATCAAAAACTAATTAAGTATAAATGAAGTTACAAGTAGATAAACACGTGATACATTGTGCTTCTGTAACATAACGGGAACTGTTTTTTAGAAGATGTAAAGAAGTTTGCTTGCATGAACATTTTTGATGCAATTAATGCATGTCTAAGGAAAATAAGGGAGTGGAATTGTGGTAGATAAGTACAAAGCAACTATAAATAATTGGGATAAAATTTATCATGATAGATTTGAAAATATTCAGGAGTTCTTGAATCTAGAGTGGGAGTATCACACCACCGAATTTCCTAGTCTTGGGTTACTTTCTCATGATTGGTATGCTAAACCTCTTTTATTTGATACATATTTGAAAAAATTTGAGATTAATAAAATAAGTAAAAGTATTAACATGAAGTTTTTTGTAAATGAAATGTTTAAAGACTCTAACTTAAAAAACATCGAAGATAATCTTTATTATCAATCAATTAAAAATTCTCTTAGTTTAGAGGGAATTGAAGTTAGTGCAGAATGGGTTAGTTTTAATCCTTTTAATAGTGGAAATGGCTCGATAATGATAATATTTGAACAAAAGGTAATAGACGAATTAGAAAACGTCAATGACAATATCTCTGTCAAGTATTTATTCGATATAGCGGAAAGGCACTTTGAAGAAATGTATCAAACAACCAAACAAAATATCAAATAAACTACTAAAGCTCTCAGTAACGTTTAAAGACGTATTGAGAGCTTTCTTATTTTATTATAAAAGCATCAAAACGCTTAAAGTGATTTTTTGTCAATGAACGGATGTATTCCCCTTACATTAGTGCTTTCTATGTATTAGATTTGCTGTTTTGGTGTATATGAAGATCAATCGGATGTTTAAATGTTGTGCTTTGTGTCTAGAATGTTTATAAATAATTATCAAAGGTGGTAGAAATGGAAAATTTTGAAGAAGCTTCTTCTCCAGTACACAGTATTTTTAATGTTTCGGATGATTCTGTACTTCATGTAGAAGACATAGCAGAATTAGTTAATATGCATGTGGAAAGTGTTCGCCGGTGGTGTAGGAATGGTAAATTACCAAGTTACAATTTTGGAAATAAATATATTGTTGTGGGTTCTGACTTTAAGGACTTTATGCGAAAATCAAAAATCAAACCAAGGTGGGAGCAATTGTTAAATGAGTAGGGAATATGTATATCTTTCCTTCTTTAAAACTAATAAGATAGATTATATTTACCATTCTAAGTTGCAAACGATTGAGTTTTCGTGCATTCATTGCCAAAATAGTGCCATGATGTGTAGTGAATCCTCAGAGTGGAATTGCACTTTTTGTAATCACAGTGGTAATATTATTTCGCTCATTAAGTATGCAACATCTAATGACTTCGGAAGGATTTATGTCCCGAAAAAAGAGCAGCAATCGATTCTCCAACTGTTAGATCGAATAGCTAAGAAGTATCCAGAAGAGAAACGGTTGTTGAAGGTTAAAGGGAAGATTAATGTCCTTGTAAAATATTATGAAAAAAACACCGTATAGTCAAAAGACTTTACGGTGTTTCTCTTTCTTTGCTACATACCACTGAAGAGCAAAGGATTTAAAATCCGCTCCACGTATTTTATATCGTCCGAAGGGACTCAGGCATTTTAGATAACCATTGCGGCACCATCTCCGAACTGTTTCTTCATGAACACCAATTAGATTAGAAATGTTTTGGGGTGTAAGAATAGCATCATCATCGATTAGATATATTACTGGGAACTTGGATAAAGCATAGCTATCTGAATCATCTTGTTGATTATTTATCATTGGAATCTCTATTTCTTTTTAAAGCATGATTAATCAGGTTTTTCGTTTTTATCAGTGCTTGACGATCGGACAACCATTGTTGCTCTGTGCTATGCTTTGGTTTTATTTGTATTCTTTGTAATTGTTCTTCGAGATCTATTAGTTGCAGTTGCAATTTCTTACTTTCCTCATCGGTTTCTTCAGAATTTTTTTGTTCTAATTCATTAGAGAATTTCGATATTCTATACCCCTTTTCCTCCTCCCACATGTGTAGTTTTTCTAAATCCCACGGGAAGTTTATAGTCGCATCAAGAACTTGGTAGTATTGTTCTTTGGTTATTTCATCCAGGTAAAATTCTTCGCCAACCGATTTAGTGGGTTTATGTCGTAATTGATGATCAGCTGCTGTTTTTTTCACTAAATCATTAAGAGCAGGATCTCCTTGAATAAATGACCGCATAATTGTGTTATTTAAAGAATGACGTGAGGATTTAAAAATAAAATCTTGTTTTCTTAAATCATCAAGAAAATCAATTCGAGATCTTAAACGATTAATAAAGCTGAAAGTAATAGGCTTTTTATATTGAAATTCTGGAAGCGCGTAATTTAATCTAAAGAGAAATCCCTTTCCTATAGAATTGGTATTACCTTGTTTTTTATATACTACTCCCAAATACCGGTTTAGTTGTCTTACAGTATCAGCAGGGATGGGTGTGTGATAATTGGAATGAGAAGGACTATTTTCCTGCTTAGAAATATGGGCTGGTAGCCGTAAAATTCCCCATCCATCTTCGTCTGTTTCTATATAACCGTCAGCATTCAAAAGGAAATGATCAATTCTTAGTTTGTGCAACTCCTCTGGACGAACCCCTGTCGAACAGGATAATTGCCACATTGTTGCATTTCTAAAAGGATCTGTCGCCCGAACATCTTCTAAAATTAACTGCTTAGTCATAACCATTTGTTCTCTGGTTAAAAAGGTTTTTGTTTTACTGTTAATTTCCGATTTGTTCAAGTCGCTATTTCTGGTAGGAAAATGCTTTAAAAATTTCATCACATTTTTGCGGATACGTCTGTATTTTTGGAACTCTTCTTCATCGTCTTCCGCTTCATCATCTAAAATCTCTAGTAAATAATAATAAAATGGTCTTAACTGCTGATAAAAATTGATTAAAGTTTTCCCTTTACGTTTGGAGGCAAGATAAAAGTAATCATCCTTATTCACAGAATAAATATCAAATACATCCGGAGAAAAAGCATCAGGTGCTAAATTTCTATAAAAGGGGTTTTTGTGAAAATCCTCTTCAATTTCACAGCGTCCCGAAATAATGAGTACAAAAACAGAACTGAGAATTCGCTTTATATGTGCTAGGGTTACTTCTTTATTTGCAATCTGATGTTTAGACCGGTAGCCATTATAATCTATTTTTCCGCCTTTAGCTCGGTAATCCAGGTAGTTCGTAATGATTTGTTGTTGTTTAGAGTTTAACAAGTCAAAAGCATTCTGGATACCGCTCCCAATTTGTTCAATCCCCTGTTCTTTTTGTGCCATGGCGATAGAGGGCAGAAGCTGAATGACTTCTCGTTCATCATACAGATTGGTTCCCTCAAGATCGGCAGGCTGCGGGAGTAATCCTTTTCTTCGATATTGATGCAAACTGGTTAGGGAAACCATTGTCGTTTTTTTCGCAATTTGCTCCAGGGTGTTATACCGGTTGTCAAAAAATTTGGATCTTATAAAAAAGTAATTATGGTTAATGTCCAATAAATCAGCAGGGGGAGGGGCGCATTTTGGTACTTCGACATAGATACCATCCCACTTTCCTGCTCGCATGTCTTCTATTAATTGTCGATAAGATAGATTTAACATTCCTGCTACATGATAAGCCGGAATATAATCAGCATGTGAGTTGTAATAATGGTAGGCACCATTATGGGTCGAGTAATATTCTTTAATCGAAGGGATAACCTCTGGATTGACCCATAAGTTATTGGTTTCATCTTTAATTAGGTAGGGATTAAAGGCCTCTTTTTGAATCAAATAATTGAAGCATTTCCCGGATATGCCACTTACTCTGGCTGCTTGGTTCCGGGTGAGTAAAGTTGTTTGTTGAATCATTTTCTTTTTCCTCTCTGTAAATAGTGGTAGTACACATTCATTTCCTTTTTAAATAAAAAGCATACATGAACAAATCACACACTTTACGTGACAGAATAACAAGTAAGATTCATGGTTCTTACCTGTTAAAGTGTTAAGGAAAGTGTGTGATGTGAGTAAATGTATCTGAAATATAATAACAGCGGAATTTCTCCATTCGAACCCTTTCTTTTTAAAAAATAGACTTTTAAATAAAGAAATCATTAAGGAAAAAATGAACCCATAAGGTTTAATCAATAGTCATTATGTTCGTATATCTCTTCAATGATGGTCTACATTTCATTAGTCTAAAAAAATGGTTTATTTATCTGAAAAAATACTATCAAATAAAATGTAATAGAGCGTCCATATAGTTGGTTGCATTTAATTTCGCAGTAGAGGAATATACTGTTATATTTATCATTAAATGGTAAAAATATTAGGGTCTTCATTAAGGATTGTGGCATAATATAACTAAAACAGGTAGGAGACATTTATGGAAAATAAAGTATTAGCAGTCACAATTCCTACACTTGGAATAGTAAATATCAGCTTTTATGATATATCTTTAGAAGTTATTAATTTATTTGAAAAAACTAATGAATTTGAACGTCAGATAGAAATTAAACATCTAGGTTTAATCTCTAAGGTATTTCAAGGGTCGTCTCATTCTCGATATGATTATGTAATGTTACAGTGCGCACTAGTAGATTTAGTTGATAATCTACATAAGGGTTCCTCTAATTTAAGTTTAGGCACCCTGAAAGTTAATGGGGAAGATATATCAGGCAATTCAATAATGAAGTCTTGGTTTCTCCTATCAAACTTTGGACATACAAAATACACGTATGGTGATGAAAAAGCGATAATGCTATATGCTTTAAAAACAAAAGGTTTTAAAACTAAGTTACTTAGACCAATTCAAGACATTGACCTAAAATCTTGGTGTGACAAAGTAATTATGGATTACGATTACTCAATGATGCACTATGTTTTAGCAATTAGAAGGATATACAAAGAGACAGGAAGGAATCTTAAGACAAGGGAAAACTTGATTAAATTATTAAAATTACTATTGTTAAATAAAGCCCAACTAGATTTCAGGTTTAATGAAGAAAAACTTGAACAATTAAAAAGGCTTTTTAATGTAATTAGAAAATTATCCATTATTTCTATAGACGGTCATTACTCACATATTCCTGTTACTATAGATTTAATAGCAGCTATCATCTCATTAGGATCAATAGAAACCACATATAATAATAAAAGTTTAATAGAACAATTACAGCCTATAATTTCACTGCTTCATGATGAAATTTACTTAAATACGAGGGTGTTAGAAGTACAAAGAAACTATGAAATTGAATCTCAGAATTTGCTTAGTTCATATAAAACAGAAGGTGTTGATAAGCTAATTGAATTGGCACTTTCCCAAGGATTGCATAGTGATCTCAAAAATAATTTAAAACATTTTGCTAGATTAATACTGAAAGACACAGTGCAAAATGGAAAGGATTTTAAATCGGATTTAAATGAGTTATCGAAGGTACGGACAGGGTGTAGGGATACGGAGTTTAGTATTGATTATAATCCAGTAAGCAACTTTAGATTTATCGATTTCTTTTTGTGTAAAGATAAATTCTCACAGGTACAATTGCCACCATTCATTTTTAATATATGTAATTTTATTCATGGACTTACACGTATTCTAGAACAAAATGCAAATTCTGATATTGACCGAGTTTTAAATAATGTTATGGAATTAGGGGAAGAGTACCATTTTGATATAGAAAAATTAAATGAAATACTTGCTAGGTCAAAAAACTTAACTTTCCCGGAATTAAATCGCAGGTTTATGAATGATATTATTCCGTTATATAAAGAATTATTATGGAGTATTTTAAGGTATTTTATAAAAGATCAATATAATTGGGACGTAAATATACAAACAAGGAGTTACCCACAGTTTATATTCAATGTAAATGGAAAAAGTAGAAGATTAAAACGTATTTTTGACTATTCAATAGAAAATGAACCAGATAAAGATCGAGCATTCGAAATAGAACAACTAAAAAAATCGGCGACTCGTTCCTTTGAAGGATTTATACTTGCTAGTATGGCAAGAATTACAATTTATGATATTACAAAATCACCGAATGAAAGAATAGTTACTGATATCGATTCAGTTCTAGTGAAAATAAATAAAAATAAGTTAATATTAGAATTTCATGAAACAAAAAACACTAAAAAAACTCCAGAAAATAGAGCGAAAAAAGATTTAAAAACCAAATTTATTAATGTACTTAATGATAATGCTAGAGGATATAGAATTAGAGAAGTAAAAGGAATGGGTGCAAAACTTGTAGTTTCATTTTAAGCTTTCTAACATATAATCACTGACCGCATGTGTTTTATATTAAATCATAGCGATTTAAGTTTATATACAGAACAATCCTAAGATGTTCACAATTACTTAGAGGAATATAAATGTAAAATAGGATAGGTTATAAAATAGAACAGCTAAGATCCAAATCGATAATTTTTATCGGTATAGAAGTAGAGGGAGACTATAGTGAAGCGAATATTATTTTAGTGATTTGGAAAAAGTGGGTTGTTGATGGTTGTTGATTTTTATGTCAATTGAACAAGTTATGGTAAAGTTCTATTCATTATAAAAATCAATATTAACAAGGGAAAACCCCAAAATGGAACCGGCTTTATGAAGGCGTGTTCTGTTTTGGGGTTTTAAATTTTTCACACAAGAAAGGAGAACGAATTTTAATGTTAAACAGAGATATTACTACAAAAGAACAGATTAAATCTTCTTGACACTATTTCATTACGTATTATGCCATTGTTAGCAGGGGCAACAGATTTAGACGGATTAGTGCAAAATTCTGGAGATTAAATTAAAGAAAAAGGTTATATTGTCTTTATAATAATTTATATACAATATAGAGGGTTATTACATCGAATTTGTGAAAACAGCAAATTAATCAAATATTAAAAAGGCCATTTAAATAATTGTTATCGATAGCCATTAATACTATTTAATCTTTAATCATTAGTAGTACCTTTTTCTTCAATTCTGTTTTTATGATCTTCTCGTAATATTTCAGAAAATTTATTATTGGATACTGCACGATATTATCTTGTTGATTAAAGGAAACTCCGGATTTTTTCATATAATCTAAAAGCTGATGTAAAGAAACATTAATCAAATTAGCTGCTTGATTTTCATTAATCCATTTTAATACTATTAATCTCCAATACTTTTTATCCCCATCAATATATAATTCTCCTTTAATCGGTTGAGAAAGAAGCCTTTCTTTTACTAATTGTTTTTTCTGTTTCTCATTCTGATCATTCATACTTTCAAAGGAGGACCCTGAATTTTTGTGATTATAATACGAACTACTGTAAAAATCATGTTTTCGATAGAATCGATTAGGGTTTACTTCGATAGGTCGTAAAGTGGCAATTCTTGCTCTTTCGTTCATTTCTTTTTCAATATGTACATCTTCAAGTTCTATAGCTCTTTGTTTTTGTTTTAACAATTCTTCCTTCTGTTGTATTTCTAGCTCCATTTGTTTTTTCTTTTCAATAAGATTATGTAAAAAGGACTTTCGTGTAAGCTCTTCACTAATATTTAAAAAGACAAATTGCTCATGAAAAGTATCTAGTGTTAAGGCTTGTTCAAGTGATATCTTGGATGAACTGAATCTGTAAAAGGTCATATTACGGCTGTTATATGATGTTTCAATGAAGCGGAAAATTGTACAAAGTCGATTGGATATATTGACATAAATAATGTGTTGGGTATTAAATTCCAGCGAGGATGCTCCAGTTTCTTTAATAAAATAAAAGAATAATTCGGCATGTAGTTTTTCTTTTAGGTATCTATCCCACAAAGCATCTTCTTCATTTTTATTCGTAACATGCGTTTCAGCTGATAATAGCGTTCCCTTATTCGTATCTTCGTCAAAAGAGAGCCAGCTACTATCTACAAATGAAAAGGTTTTAAATCCTTCTTTTTCATAGCTTTTCTTTCTATTCTGTAAATGACGAGCATAACTCCCAGAGACTAATCCCTGACCTATAGCCGTATAGTAGTCAATAGCCCAAAAATTCTCCGAGGATGGAAAACTTATAATAAAATCGGGAATAAATGAAAGCTCTTTTTTATAGTGAAATCCTCGTTCTATTTTGGCTCCATGAGGCTTCAGCTGCCCTTCTAATATCTCGCGGAAAACCGTAAGCCCTATGTCTTTCTTTGACTTAACCTCATGTTTAGAGATATGTTTCTCGTATGTTCTAGTATTTTTTGAATAGGAACATTCACTGTCATCATTATGTCGAAAATAAAAAGGTCTTCCTTCATCTTTTGTTAGATTCATATTCACTGTTTTATTACAGCGTATGCAGGTAAAAGCACCCTTTTTGGAAAAATTACGATAATTTTCTTCAAACCAACATTTAATCTCGTTTCTGTTTAATTTTTGTTTCTCTAGTTTTATTCTCTTTTTCTCTATATTAAAAACAGTATCATGAAGAAAAGCTGAATCCAAACTAGTCACATCCTTTTCTTTGTTAATTGGCCTTTACTTTAAAAAGTTACATTTCCTATTTGAATATCTCATTTAATCCAGATATTGAAGGGGTCTTTTTACTTAAGAAATTTTAAGTTTTTAAGTAAAATTGTAACATGAAATTGTAAAATCTAACAATAGTTGGATATTAGATAATTGTTCTCCCGTTTTCGCTTTATTTCATTTCCGAAAATACGAACCAATGATAAATAGGTGCTTTGTGCGTTTCCATTGTTAATAGTTTTTTCAATGAATTTATCATATACCTCTAATAATTTATCATATACCTCTAATTCATCGGATTTGCTTATTTCCTTATACTCATTTAGGTATCTTTTAAGTACTTTGTGAATAAAATCCATTCGGTCTTCTGTCTTCTTCTTTAGATAGATCAACAAGTCCTTTAATATTTAAAGGTTGCTGAATGTCTTGTATAAGCAACTAGAGAATAAATTTAAACATAATAAAAGAGAAGAAGAGGTCCTTTTATACTTTGGGGGTAATTCTCTGTAGACTATAGGGTGCCGTAGCAAGACTACTTCACCTATTTATGACATGCCAGATTGTTGAAGAAAAGGAATAATTCAGTATATAAAATAAAGGATAGACGGTGACAATGCTAATGACTGGTCAAAAAATAAATCTTTATGTTGATGATTTAAGGGACTGTCCAAAGGGATTTGTAATTGCAAGGAACATTGAACAAGCAATTCATTATATGGAGAACTCTAAAATAAACATCCTTTCCCTGGATCATGATTTAGGAGAAGATAAAGATGGTAATATATTACCGACAGGGTATGACCTAGTAAAATACTTCTGTGAAAAAGGATTACGAGCGGATAAAATTTTTCTACACACGGATAATGGTGTTGGACGTGAAAATATGTTTCATACGCTAAAAGCTGCTCAACGAAGAGGATTTATAGATAGTGACATAGAAATACATCATTACTCTATTACTCCAAATAAATACTCTGGATACTAATAATTGAGTTATGGATTGAATAGTTGGTCATGCCTAAAGGACGGATTGAAGCCAAAAGAGGGTTAACTCGATTATTTCTAGCTGATTTGAACGCAGAGGTCTTACCAAATAGTGCAAATTAGATATTGATACGGCATTAAGTTTCGATATACTACTAAAAACTAAAATACTCTTGACATATAATGTATTCATGCTAATATATTAATAAATTAATATTAAACAAGGGAAAACCCCAAGCCATACAATCATTGCGTATTTGGATACGATGATGATTTGTATTAAGCTTGGGGTTTTTTTGTTGTAATAAAAGAGGGAGTAAATACTTATGCAAAAAAATACGATTACACCACAAAGTACTTTAGAGGAAGCCTATTCAAACCAAGAACAAATAAGTAATTGGTCTTTGAACTCAAAGAAGGCCTATAAAAAAAACATTAAAGATGTTACGAATCATTTGATCAGCGTAGGTTTGCAGCCTACTCTTGACAACGTTACATATGAATATTGCCAGGTATGGAAAAACGCCCAAGTCGAAAAGGTAAAACCCAGTACATTAAGACAACAAAAAAGTACGCTATCTTCCTTGTTTAGACATTTGAATCATGCAAAGATCATAGAAGGAAATCCTTTTCTTACGGTAAAGATTACGGATTATACCGAGCAACAATATTTATCAAAAGAGTTGGACCTTATTGAACTTTACCAAGTATATAAGGCAGCACATGAATTACAAGCTCAAGGAATTAATGTCTTAGCTCCAACTCTCTTAGACATTTTCACCGGTTTTCGTTCAACCAATTTGATTAGCTTACAAGCTCAGTCTATAGATAAAGAAGCGGGTGGCATAAGGATAATATTATCTAATTTAAATCATGGTGAGGTTGAAAGAAA
This sequence comes from Peribacillus sp. NPDC097675, assembly GCF_050277655.1. Classification (NCBI taxonomy): domain Bacteria; kingdom Bacillati; phylum Bacillota; class Bacilli; order Caryophanales; family Bacillaceae; genus Peribacillus; species Peribacillus sp. NPDC097675. The sequence goes on from NZ_JBNNSK010000006.1 coordinate 157,391, forward strand.
GAAGGGAGAAAAGACCACTAACTCGAAAAATAGAGAAAGTTTTATTCCTTTACCTCCTAGAGTATTGGCTTATTTTGTGGAATATACAAAAGATATGAATCCAGAAGATCCTCTCTTATATGGATTACGGGGAAAGGCATTTGCGAACAAGCAAATGAACTATATCGTCCATAAAATATGTAAACATCTTGGTTGGATAACAGACGTAACACCTTCAGAAGTGGAGGATGGGAATAAGGGTACTGTTTCCGGTAAACATACGATGAAACACAAAACAAGTAAATATTTCACGCCACACGGTTTACGGTATAGTGTTGCTACCATGTTTCATGAAATGGGTGTATCAGATAACGCCATCCGGCTTTTATTACTGCATTCTAAGAAAGCTTCCCAAGGGGCCCTCGAACGATATCTGCGTCGAGATACAAAAGAAGTAAAAGAGTTACGAATGGCTCAAACCATCCTAGAGACCGTGTTGCAGACAGCTTTAGACTTAGAGGACCAACTGGGAATTCAAATGAATCTACAGGCGATGTATGAAAATTTGCCGGCAGCTTTCCAGGCCCAAATGAACAATATTTATTCTGTTCATACTTTTAAACAACAAATGATCCGTTTTACCATGGCAGAAGTGGAACAAAAGCTTTCTCAACCTATGATGATTCCAGATCAACAAGTCTTGTTTCAGGAGTTTAATCCACATACTACCCAATCTAACCAATTTGTACCGAACACTTATATCCAACCATCTAATCAACTTGTTCCAACTCAAAATCAAATGAACTTTCAGTCAAACGCACCAGTACCTATGCAGATGAATTTTTATGGAAACCAACAGGATATGACGGGAATACCTCCTGCTCAAATCGCCCCAGAGTTGCTTGTTCAAGCAAAAAGATAACTACCCAGTCTGGGTAGTTATCTTTTTAGAATATATCAAACGAATCAATGGCTTTCTTCTTTTGTTCAAATTCTACGTGGGTGTACACCTCTGTCGACGTGATGCTTTCATGTCCCAATAGTTCCTGAAGGGTGCGTAAATCCACATTTTCTTTATTTCCCTGCAGCATAAGGGTTGCAAAGGTATGGCGCAGATGATGCAACGAAAAGCGGGAGGGGGGAAGACCTGATTTTCGCAAAGCATTTTTAAAGATTGCATGTAATCCACGTGGGTCCAATGGTTTCCCCAATTTATTTAAAAACACGGGTTGTGACGGGTGGCATTGATGTTTCTTACGGGTTGCCTTATAAGCTTGAAGCAGAGGCAGGACAACCGGGTGGAGGGGCACTAACCGTTCCTTTTTCCCTTTACCATAAATCCTGATGTACTGACTTGAGAAATCGACTTCTTCCCATGTTAACGTCACAAGTTCGTTCCTTCTCATTCCCGAAGTGGCAAGAAGTTTAAACATGGCTTCATTTCGAAGCGATAAGGACGAATGTTCCTCGCTCAGCATCTGAAATAACTGTTGAAGATCGGTAAGCGTCATATAAACTGGAAGTTTTTTATCCGTTTTAGGTGATTCTATGGAAGCCATAAAGTCACTCATCAAGTATTTTTCCTGTAGGCAATATTTGGTGAACGATTTTAAACAGGAGATCTTACGATGCATGGAACGTGGCTTTTGTTTACACATTCCCATTTGATGCTGGATAAAGCGGCGGACATGGGTCTTGGTAATGCATGCCACATCCGTAGAACCATTGGATTTACGTAAAAAGGATAGAAACTGCACCAAATCGTATTCATAGCTGGTGATCGTATGATCCGAATAGTTTTTTTCGATTTGAATGTACAAAATGAATTCATCAATGACAGCTTTTAATTCCATGTAAAAACCTCCACGTATAGTGTTTAAACGATACAACATTATCCGTACAAAAAAGACCATTAACCGCCCAAAAGGAGAGATTATCGGACAATGAAAAAGAGAAGCCATTATAAGGAACTGGAAAAAGAAAACTTCACTAGTACAGATATTATAGGAACTACAGGGGATAACACCAATCATGGCGTGAAATAATTCTAGTTTACATAATATATATTATAGGAAGTTATAAAACATTATCGGTTTTCGTCTCATATCTAAAGAATACTCAACTAAGTGAGACGGAATCGAGATTTTCTGTTTTCATTAAATGCTTTACTATAACCATCCCATATATAATTAATTTATAAATAGCTTTAGATTATATAATAATGATCAATATAACTTAATAACTTACCAGAGGTTTTTACTTAATGCATGCACATTATTATTGAAAATTTACTGTTATTTAATTTCCAACACCTAAATTCATTAACCATACCGTTTAAACCACCTATATTATTAAACAGCTCAACTTCAATATTCGATTCCATAAAATTGAAGATCATTAATATCTTACTTTAGCAATCTGACCCTTAACAGTATTTTCCTAACTATAGTAGCAATCGTAAAATTCTATTAAGAAAGATCTCTAATCTCAATTATTACTTTTATACGAGTATATTTCTCTTTACATTATGTTTTTATCCTATATCCCTCTTTCCCAAATTTAATATTGGTTCTAAATATAATTAAATAACTATACGATTCCCTTCTTCCCTCCTATCCTTCTTATCATTTTCAGGATTAACTAGCTCCATATCAATCAGATATCTAGAGATGAACCAGTTATGAAGAATTACCACTAATTATTATATTGATATGTCTTATTTTAGAGAAAATGATAAAAATCACGGGGTAACACTTCAATTTCTTTATTCTAGAATAGTAATTACATCCAATTTAATACTAATATCTTTTTTTAAAACAAATATATCTATGTCTTTAGCATCTTTTTCCTAACTATGATTCATTATAGGCCGCTTTCCATAAATAAATAATAGTATTCTTACTAAGGATGATTTCCTTTTAAACCAGTGAGTGCTTTACTCTCAATTGGATGTATAGAACACCAATTTTATTAATGAAAAAAATCCGCTAAAATATTATGCTTAGCTATATTTTTTAATGTTGCTCCATTATACCCACTATGAGAAAAAGTACTTTACTCGCATTGACTATCGAAAAAATGAAATGTAACCTAAAATATATTACTTGAATTAAAGTAATGTATTTTGAGTAATTGAAATTTTTAATAAATTGCATTTTATCTACAACTTACACAAGTATTAACGATTAAAAAATATTTGTAAGGAAGGATGATAAAACATGAACAACTCAGATCAAATGGTGCAAGAACAAGTTCTAAATCTATTAAGTGGACAAAATAAAGAGAATCCCTTTTCTATATTCGCCAAAATACGTAAAACAGGACCTGTCATTTCTATTCCGAACCCTTTTGGTCAAAATGATAGTCAAGCTTGGTTAGTTGTACATATGGATGAAGCAACTCAAGTTTTGAAGAATCACGCGATATTTACAGTGGACCCTAAAACGATTGAGAATGACAAAGGTTATAGGGATAAAATGACCACCGAAGTCGATTCATCGTCACCTGATACCTTTTTTACCGGAAAATCCATGCTTTTTGCTGATGGTGTTGATCATAGGAGATTACGTATGTTAGTTTCTAAAGCCTTTACACCTCGATATATGGAAGGGTTACGTTCTCGGGTTCAAGAAATTGCTGATGAATTACTGGATCAAGTTCAGTCTCAAGGTGAGATGGACATTGTTAAAGACTATGCCTACCCCTTACCGATTAATGTGATTTCAGAGATGTTAGGTGTGCCGCATGAAGATCGCAATAAGCTTAAAGTTTGGTCCACAGCAATCGCTAATGGCCTAGGTTTGGGTAAACAAGACCCGACAGTTGGGAAGCATTTACAAGAATTTGGGGAATATACTGAAATGTTAGTTGAAGAAAAAAGGAAAAATCCTTCTGATGACTTAATTAGTCAGTTGATTGCCATTGAAGAACAAGGCGAACGTCTTGATAAGTCAGAATTAATTTCGATGATTACGTTACTTATTTTTGCAGGTCATGAGACAACGTCGAACTTAATTGCAACTGGCACGATGATGTTATTTGAGAATCCAGAACAGTTAGAAATGCTTAAGGCTGATTTAACTTTAGTTCCTTCAGCTGTCGAGGAACTGTTGCGATTCAATGGTCCATCAACGATTGTAGGACCGCGTTTTGCAAAAGAAGATACACAATTGGGTGGGCAGCAAATCAAAAAAGGAGATTTGCTACTTGTGATGGTGAAAGCCGCCAATCGTGATGAGAAAGTCTTTACTAACTCAGAAGATTTAGATGTTAAACGTAAAATAGATCGTCACCTCGCTTTTGGACATGGCCTCCACGTATGTCTAGGGTCTCCGCTTGCACGTATAGAAGGAGATATAGCCTTTACTACTCTATTAAAACGAATGCCCAACTTAAGGCTAAGTATTCCTAAGGAAAAAGTTGAATGGCAGTTTTCCCTTTCATCTCAAAGTCTTGATTCACTTCCTGTTTCTTTTTAGAAATGCATTTTCTCCTCACGATTACAAAGGTAAACCCCAAACCGCAAATAACTACTTAAGGTTTGGGGTCTTTATGACCTATTATTTGACTAACATATATATATATCCCTTCCGCTTTCTATTTCACTTCTAGTACAAAAGCGTACAACGCATCACCTTTTGAAATACTAGCATCCTCTTCATCCATCCACCACACACTATAAGCATAATAGTAAATGCCTTTTTCTTTAGGAACAGTAAACTGATTATCTCTTAAAAGAATATCTGTTTCTTCATTTTTTTCATTCGCGTTAAACTGTGTTACATGCGTTTCATTTGGTTTAGGTTCATAATCCATCTTTATGGTAACCTTCTCACCCGGTAGTGCCTCAATAGGCTTTTTATCCGCTAATAGTTCCACTGTTCCAGCCATATCCACACAAGTATTTCCTTTGTTATTGCTCCAACAATACGTACCAAGCTTCGTTTCATAGGATTCATTATTCATTTCAATCAGTACCTTCGGAGGCTTTCCTCCAACCATTTCATTACCATCTGTGCACCCCACTAGATTAAGCAAAATAAATGATAGTACTAGCCACTTCTTCATATAAATTCCCCACCTTAATAAGATAGACGTAGTATGTATATAAAAAGTTGCTGCATATAAATAAAAAAAATGAAATGTACTACAAAAATCGATTCCCCATGCCTTTCAGTCTATTACCTGATCCTGATTCGGTACCTCTCTCACGGCCATAAAGCGATTATCCATGACTATTACGTGGGTAATGAGGCTCAACACACTAATCAAAACTCTTTCCTCTTAAAAACATCCCTCAGCAATTACAGAGGTCTTAACAGCATCAACTCCAAATTTCATATTCTTTCCGCTTATTGGTTAATATTTATTGATAAAACCTTTCATTCTGCTAACTATACACGGTACTAAAAGAAGACGAAGTCCTTAGACCCCGCCCGTATTTTAAAATATCTTTTCCTCATTCAACTTGGCTGCCAACTCTTTAAAGAATTGTAGCGATTCTGGATTGCTCATGGAATCGGCATTCACCACTTTATCAAACTCAAAACCAAGTAATAGTTTCCGGATTGGTACTTCCATCTTCTTTCCGTTCAAAGTTTTTGGAATGTGTTCGACAAGATAAATTTGATCCGGTATGAAACGTGGGGAAACATGTTCCCTGATTTGCTCTTTGATTTTTGCAATCAGTTCCGGATTAAGTGCCTTCCCCTGCTTAAGCACAACAAATAGCAGTAGGGACGAGCCACGACCAAGTACTTCTCTATCAATCACCAGACTTTCCATCACGTCATCAATTGCTTCAACGACCCGATAAATATCACTGGTTCCCATACGGACACCTGAACGGTTAATGGTCGAATCGGAACGTCCGTAAATGATACAACTGCCTTTATCATCGATTTTAATCCAATCCCCATGCTTCCAGACACCAGGATAAGTATCAAAGTAACTATCGAAGTATCGTGTGCCGTCCTGATCGTTCCAGAAATATAGTGGCATGGAAGGCATAGGTTTTGTGATGACCAGTTCCCCTACATCATTAATTAGTGAATTCCCTTGTTCATCAAATGATTCAACATGAACACCTAACGAGCGTCCCTGTATCTCTCCGATTCTAACAGGAAGGATAGACACGCCCCCTACAAAGCCAGAACATACATCTGTCCCACCACTCGATGAACTTAGCCAAATATCCTCTTTAACGCTATTGTACACCCACTTAAAAGCATCACTAGATAAAGGGGCTCCTGTAGAAAATAGAGAATTTAACTTTGTTAGATTGTATTTTCCGATTGGTTTCATACCTAGTTTCATCGAACTTGTAAGAAAAGGGGCACTTGTTCCAAAGGAAGTCATGCCTGTATCTTCTGCCAATTGCCAGAGGGTCTCCATATCAGGATAAGAAGGACTGCCATCATAAAGGACAATGGTTGCTCCATTCACTAAACCCCCCATCAGCAGGTTCCACATCATCCACCCTGTCGTGGTAAACCAGAATACCGTATCCTCCGAAGTCATGTCTTGATGAAGCCGTGTAGCTTTTAAATGCTCGAGTAGAATACCTCCATGTCCTTGAACAATCGGTTTTGGCATGCCCGTCGTACCTGAAGAATAGAGAATCCAAAGTGGATGGTCAAATGGAACGCTTTCATAAGATAATTCCGCTGATTCTTTTAAAAGCATTTTCCATAAAATTGTGTTTTCTAGTTTTTGTTGTAGATTCTTTTGGTCTATGTAAGGAACCAGCACTGTATGTTTGACTGTAACCAATTCTTTTTGCAACTGTGAAACGACAGACGTTTTATCAAAGGACTTGCCATTATAGTGATACCCGTCAACAGCAAATAAAACAACAGGTTCTATCTGTTTAAAGCGATCAATGACACTTCTTGCCCCAAAGTCAGGTGAACAGCTAGACCAGATGGCGCCGATACTGGCTGTAGCTAAGAAAGCAATGACAGTTTCGGGGATATTCGGCATGTAAGCCACAACTCGATCACCCGATTTCACTCCTAGTTTCCTTAATGAGTGAGCGACAGAGGCAACCTTTTCTTTTAGCTCTTTCCAACTGATTTCTTGTTTTATGATAGTCTCAGAACGGAAGAAAATGGCTGGTTTATCTGCATGTTCTTTCGCTAAGGCATTCTCCGCATAATTTAGCCTCGCGCCTTCAAACCACTTTGCACCAGGCATCGTCTTATTCGCTAAAACCGAATCATACTTTCGTGTCGCTATTACATCACAATAATCCCATATGGACGCCCAAAATTCCTCAAGTTCATTGACTGACCATTTCCATAACTCTTGATAGTCATCAAATTCCAACCCTTTCTTATCCTTTAACCAGTCTGTATACTGAGTCAATCCTGTTTGCTTAATGCGCTGTTGCGTCGGTTTCCAAATGATTTCTCCCTCTTTGAGCGATTTCATATCATTTCCCCTTTCGCTATAAAACAAAACAGTGTAACCACTTTTCCTGAGTGAAATTTTCAATAAAATGGTAGTTTATTTAGATGATAAGGGATTGTTGAACTACCGTCAATCTACAAGGGGTTAAAAGGTTGAATACTCTAATTTTACCTTCATGGTATTTTGGCTTGAATTATCTTAGGATTTCCCTTAACTTAATCAAAAAAAAAGACACTGAAATGAACCTTCTATTTCAGTGTCTGAATATGTTTCTTTTTAATAAAGTACTGATTTTGCAAGCGTTGTAATCGTAGCATCATCCATTGGTGGATTATGAAGTCCAGCTCGGACATCCCGGTAATACCGTTGTAAGGGATTAGTCCGCTGCAGGCTCTTTGCCCCAACAACTCTCATTGCTTTATCAACAATAGTAATGGATTTGTTGACGACTGATAATTTAACCGCACCTAATTCTTTTGATAATTCCCCATGATTTTCAGGTTGTGTTTCCCATTTTCCCGCGACGGAATAAAGAAAATGGCGAGCCTCTGCTAATTCCAATTCTATTTCTCCAATTGTTCTTTGTACATTAGGGAGGTCACGGATAGGTCCAGGCAGACTATTCGGTGAGTATGTCTTCGCAAATTCAATTGCATAATTTCTCGCTGCGGTTGCAATTCCCAAATAACAAGCAGGAATGTGTAGCAGCCAAGCTTCCGGTATCCTCTTACCAGGCTCCTTCTGCATCACATAGTACTTCTCTGGTAGGCTAACCTCATTTAAGATAAGATCATGACTTCCTGTGCCTTGCATGGAGATCATATCCCATGTTTCTTCTATTGTAACTCCCTGAATACCTCGGTGGACTAAGAAGGTGCCCATCTGCTCTTCGTCGGTCACCCAGGCGGTTACAAGAAAGATGTCAAGGACTGGCGAAAGCGTAGTAAAGGTTTTTCTACCATTCAGTATCCATTGATCACCTTTCTTGATGGCAGTCGTTTCTGGACGTCCCCCACGTGTCGGGCTACCAGTACCAGCTTCTGATGCAGCCGTATTGACGAGGGATCCTTTAGACACTTCCTTAAAAAACTCCTCCATGACTTCTTTTTTCCATGGACGTTTCTCTGTTAAAGATAAAACTGTCCCAACATGCCAGCCAATACCTAATGCGGTCGGCCCACAATATTCTGCAATTTTTTCCTGGGCTAGGAGGAAATCATATAAAGAACCGCCTTGACCCCCAAATTCTTTCGCAAGTGTTAATATTGGATAACCGAAATCCTTCAACTCCTGAATGTTTTCAAAAGGAAAACCCTTTGATTCGTCAAGTGCTTCGGATCGTTCCGGAAAGGACTGGATAGCCTGCTCTAATTTTTCTATATATTTTTTTTGCTCCGCTGATTGAAAAAACGACATGATGATCATCCCTTCTTAATATGTAAATCTATATATTTTATGTGAGTGGAATTAATAGAACTCACCTATTTCTTATCAATTTAGTCATCTATTTAAGTTGAAAGTGCCCTTAATCGAATGGATTAAGGGATGATTTCTTCTTTTGCTTCGTCTTCATATACTTTATTTGCATGTTTATATGCTTCTTTTGCTTGCTCCATGTTTTTATCTTCAATGAAATAGGCGATGGCAGCCTGACCAATCCCATAAGTGACGCCTCCCGCTACCGCTCCAGAAACAGCAAGGCCGGCGCCGGGGATCAGACGTACTGCGGCACGTACGCCTTCTCTAACAAGGAGGCCTAATCCAACATTAATGCCTAGAGCGGCAATGAACTCACTTGCTGTTTTCGTATTAATTTCTTTATCCGCGATAAATCCAATCACAACAATCATAAGTCCTTGAATACCTGTTAATATGGGAAAATCAGCAAATGGGATGGGTTCAGCACCAATTAAACTGGCAATCGCGGTAAACGTACTAACAATTGTCCGAGCGAATTTTTTTTTGACGAAATGGCTTTGCATGGCCTTAGCCGTCATTAATTTCGCTTCACTGGGTAAGGCCTCAATCAAGTAGGTGGATAATTCATCGATGTTCCATCGCATATCGTAATCGATATCACCGTTTTCATCAAAATCAATATAAGAACAAATAGGAATGATATTCAAAAGCGGAATGTCACTTTCTTTAAACCGCTTTTCCATTAGTGAAACCGCTTCATCTATATGTTGCTTTTTCTTCGGGTGAGCATCAAAAGGCACTTGTTTATAATGAGGTGGATCCAGTTCATCCACTTGGGTAACCACACAGATTACCGGGACATCATAGTGATGTTTATTTTTAACGATTTTCCGTAACTTGTTTAGTTCTTTTAAATCTTCTTCAATCCGAGAGTCGGTTTCTTTCGCTTTAATGAGGAAAAGAAATACATCTGGCTGTTCCCCTGTAACCGCGTTAATCAACTCATCCAATGGCGTATCTTCTTCAAATTCTTCTGTAGGTGCTTCACTTTCCCCTAAACCACGAGAGTCCAGTAAACGGATTTTAGGTTCGGCATCGCTAGGATACCACAACCATTTACCTTTACCCGTACCCGACTTGACCGAACTAACATATTGCCGTTTTTCACCAAACATTGAATTAATCAGAGAAGACTTGCCTGAACCACGCCTCCCGACAAGAGCAATCCTTGGTTCTCTCGCATCTACGGTCATCGTTTTTACTTTCATGAGTTGGTCGAGCATCTTATTCTTTTTCGATTGTGAAATTGGGAGTTTATCGACCTGTCCTTTGATCAATGTATATATACTACTCATTTCATCACGTTTTTCTTCCATGGAAATTCCCCCTTATTAAGAACAGTTTTCTAAAACTTTACCCCTGAACGTTTCAATTTAAGCACATACATGGAATGATAAATTTTTCAGTCATTAGGTATTTAGTTCTTATGGAAGTAAGGAGATAATTTAATACTAGGATTTTTCTGCGAGAAACGTCACTACGCTTGCTAAGTACTTTTGGATTTCCTGCACTTGATAGGCTGCCGAATCGGCAATTTGCTTATAATGATGTTGCCCTTCATCCGTAATTCGTAAATAACGCTTCGTACGTTTCTCACTTTCCCATCTGCCTACAAGTAATCCTGTCTCCTCCATTTCATGGGATAAATCGTACAAGTACCCATTAGAGGCAATCCAACCAAATTGATTTTTTAGCAGGTCAGCAATTTCCCCCATATAAATGGGACGTTTTGTGAAGGCTGCCTTCAACGTAACATAACGGACTAAATCCTTAACAGAAATGATTTTTGAAAAATAAGAGCGGTATTCCTCAGGAAGCTCATTAACCACCGCGGGATTTGTACCAGATCCCTTTAAATCAAACATGAAGCGGTCGATGACCTTTTTTACTTCGGAAAAACGTTCCAGGAAATTCTTTTGGTACCAAGTATAAAGTTCTTTCCCTTTTTCCGTCATCTGATAATAATTTCTTCCTTTATTCGTATATAATGATAAATGGCCAGATTCGACAAGATTATTAGAAATTTTACATAAGTAGTCGTAACTATGCACTTTACCCGTAAACATATTTTTCAGATCTTGATGAATGGCACGTGGATAGTTTGCTTTATCAGTCAGAGAATGCAGTAAAAAAATCGTTAAGAATTCTCTCTGACTTAGTCCAACAGATTCAACCGTTGTAGATAGTTTTTCCCCTTTTTTCACTGTCAACCCCCCTTATATGTTATCTACCACATCAACTCGTTAAAATAAATTCAGGTTCCTTATTCTTATTATCCTGTGCTCCTACAAAATAGTAAAGGGTTTCATGCCTAATTACTTAGTACATAAACTATGTGTTCCATCTATTTTAGTGTCAGAATAAAACAGAATATTCTGTCGAGATAATTAATGGAATAAATTAGGGTAATGAAATAAAAAAGCGATGACCTTATATATCGGCCATCGCTTTTTTATTGCTTATTGTTCAGTGAGAATCATTGGACCTTCTTTTGTAATAACGATTGTATGTTCATATTGAGCGGAAAGCTTGCCATCCGTTGTTCTTGCTGTCCAACCGTCTTTATCCACTTTCATATGCCATGTTCCTGCATTCAACATTGGTTCAATCGTAATGACCATGCCTTCTTTCAAGCGAGCGCCTTTACCAGGTTTACCGTAATGTAATACGGTTGGATCTTCATGCATCGTTTTTCCGATTCCATGTCCTGTGAAATCACGTACGACCGAGAATTTTTCCCCTTCAGCATACGATTGGATGGCATACCCGATATCTCCAAGACGATTGCCCACTTGTGCAGCCTCGATACCTTTGTATAGAGCATTTTTCGTTACGTCCATCAAGCGTTGTGCTTCCTCGGAAACTTCACCAACACTATAGGTCCAAGCTGAATCAGCCAATCCTCCATTAAGCCTAACTACCATGTCAATTGTTACGATGTCTCCTTCGTTCAACGGCTTCTTCTGAGGAAAACCGTGACAGATTACATCATTGACTGAAGCACACGTCGCGTATTTATACCCTTGATAGCCTTTTTGCTCTGGTGTTGCGCCATGTTCCTCCAGGAATTTTTCCACAAACTCTTCAATTTCCCAAGTCGTAACGCCTGGCTTGATCATTTTTGCAATTTCTCTATGCGTCTCAGCAAGAAGCTTACCCGCTTCATGCATCAAATGTATTTCTCGTTCACTTTTTAATGTAATCATTTAAAATCCTCTTTCATCTTATAATATCTTTTCTGGTTGAGTCTCCTTATTAATCATATGCCTTTTTTTATATAAAAAGCAACCAAAAAACCGGTTAATAACAACGGTACAATAAATTGATAAGGTTTTCACAATGGTTTTTCTTAAATCAGGAAATTAAACCGGAGTCTTAACCCAAGGAACATTTTTATTTTGTTCAAATTGCATGGCTAAGAAAGATTAATAGAATAGTAAAATAGTTATTGCTCATTCTTTTTGTTAGAATAGAAGAAGATCAACTTGATAATAGGAGAGAATATGAGGAGATTACGGAAAAAATCAAAGGCTATACTTGTAATAGGGACGATACTTTTTGCTTTTTTCTTTATAAAGCAAGTATTGCAAATGCCCTTTTCAGTAAACCTATCTACACCCCTGAATAAGATGAACTCGCTTGCAATCGTTGAAAAATATAGTACGCAAATACATGATGAACTGAAAAAATATGGACTTGAGGATCAAACATTAACAGTAATTGCCGTGATGCAACAGGAAAGTCGAGGTAAGGGAGGAGACCCCATGCAGGCTTCTGAATCAGCGGGCCTCGCCCCGAATACAATTACCGATCCTAATGAAAGCATTAAATATGGAGTGAAACATTTCCAGCAGGTTATCGAATATGGAAATGAAAAGGATGTGGACTTTTCTACAATCATCCAATCTTATAACATGGGGACTGGCTATATTGATTTTATTGCCAATTCCGGTGGTAAACATACGGAAGAGTTAGCAAAGGAGTTTTCTGCACTTCAAGTCGAAAAGAATCCCGAACTCTATGATTGTGGGGGGAATAAGGATAATTTCCGCTATCCTTATTGCTACGGGGATTTTACATATAGTGATAAGGTAGAAAAGATTCTGGATACCCTTGAGAACAGCACACCTGCCATTGCTATTGAAGAGAAATCAGATGAAGCATTTTAGCTGCTACATCTGATTTCTCTTTTTTTGCCCTTTAATTAGGACTCCCACCTATAGAACATGCATATTCCTCTCAGCCTCTTCCCAAGTTAACGTATAGCCTTGTCCTTTAGAACAGAAAATGGAAGATGAGGTGTAATCGGGATCTGCATGTTTATTATAACCTGTTCGTTTAATGACTTCATTTTGGTCATGGCAGCGATCATACCCAGCAAAGCTCAAGTTTATAGATCCCTTCCCTTGTGTAAAAGAAGCCAATTCGCCGCTATAGTCCATAAATGTGGCGACTGGTACAACCCCCGTTAAAAATGCTTTGTCACCTTCTGTTTTCGGTGAATCGAAAGTTCCGTATGCCTGTTGAATATCAGATAGTACACGCCCCATCTGATTCAGGTCCACTTTAATTTTAAATTGATAAAAAGGCTCCAGCAAGATATTTTCTACTTTTTCCAACCCTTGCCTTAAGGCCCTGTATGTAGCCTCTCTAAAATCCCCACCTGATGTATGCTTATTGTGAGCTCTTCCTGTGAGTAGTGTCACCTGTATATCTGTAATTGGAGCGCCTGTTAGTAAACCATGATGTTCTCGTTCAAAAAGATGATGGCGAATGACATTTTGATTTCCTACCGTGAGATCATCAGCATGACATTTATTCTCGAATGTAATGCCGCTATTTCTTTCTCCCGGCTTCAATTGAAGATGAACTTCTGCATAATGTCCCAAAGGCTCAAAATGTCCATATCCTATAGATTCTGAAGCGATTGTTTCTTTATAAAGGATTTCAGGCTTTTCAAAAGAGATATTTAATAGGAAACGGTCCTTGATTATTTGTACCAATACTTCTAGCTGTATGGTTCCCATAACAGAAATATGAATTTCTTGTGAGCGTTCTTCCCATGATACATCCAAGGAAGGGTCTTCGACATTCAGGGTTTGAAACTGTCGTAAAGCTTCTTTGATATTTACAGTAGGTTCGAATGTAACTTTTGACTTTAATGTCGGTACCATTTCATATACAACTTTCTCTTTTAACGCACCTATCCCGTCACCGACTGAAGTCTCGGATAAACCTGTCACCGCAAAGAGTTCCCCTGCCTCAACCTGATTGACATTTTTGAACGTCCTACCATTATAGACGCGTATTTGGGTGACCTTTTCGACGATTGAATCTTCTGCTTTTCCATACTCGATTTCATCTCGAACCTTTAAAGCACCGCTCATTGCTTTGATAAAAGTGATTTTCGTCCCATTTTCATCATGACGAATTTTATAGACGCGCCCAGCAAATGGTTCTTGATTTCGATAGTCAGTGGTAGTTAACTGATCTATTTTTTTCAAAAAGCTTTCTACTCCAACCCCTTGGAGTGCTGAGCCACATGCAAGAGGAAACAATTTATTATCATGAATCATATCCTTCATCGTAGTAAGCCACAGATCTTGATCATAACCGTGCTCCAAATAGCTCTCCAGAAGGGCTTCATTACGTTCAGCGACAAATTCAACAAGCTCTTCCTTCATTTCACCCTGTACGAAAGAATCAGTGATGTTACAGACATCCTTGGTCAGATACATTTGTATATCTTTGATCACTGTATCCACATCCGCACCTACACGGTCAATTTTATTGATAAAAAAGAAGGTGGGTATGTGATGTTTTCTCAGAAGCTCCCAAACCGTTTCCGTATGCCCCTCTATCCCTTCCACGGCACTAACAATGATGATTGCATAATCCATCACCTGAATGCTCCGTTCCATCTCCGGCGAAAAATCGACATGGCCCGGAGTATCAATTAAATAATAATTGGAATCATGGTAAGTAAACCTGGCTTGATCCGCAAACACAGTGATTCCCCGCTGCCTCTCGATCTCATGGCTATCAAGGAAAGAATTCTGATGGTCGACGCGCCCTCTTTGTTTAATGCTATTCGTACAGAAAAGAAGCTGTTCGGAAAATGTTGTTTTCCCAGCATCTACATGCGCTAAAATTCCAATCGTCTTATTCATTTTTTGCCTTCTTCCATGGAGTTTACTCTTAAACCCCTTATCTGTTTTTCTATTCTTCATTCAATAACGAGTATACGCTAGAAACACCTTACCTTCCTATACGTGCTGCTCATAGGATTACTTCGATGTAACATGTAACGTACATAAATATAATGAAGTTGAAGAAGTCACTCTTATATTTTAAAGCATAAAATAAATGTGTGACTACACCAAAGGAGATAAAATATTATGCATCAATCATATCTAGATGCCTTAGCCTTCTATGGAATTGAAGGTGCACATCCAGGTGGTTTCGATTTGACTACAAGTATCCTGATGAAGGAAAGAATTGACCCGCTTACCACAATTCTCGATGCAGGATGTGGGATAGGTCAAACATCTCAATTCTTGGCAGAAACCTTTAATTGTAACGTCTATGCATTGGATAATCATCCGCAAATGGTTAAACGTGCTGCCAAGCGGTTTCACCAAGCCCAGCTACCCATTCAGGTTTTTATGGGTTCCTTAGAAGAATTGCCGTTTCCCGCAAACCACTTTGACTATATCATAGCGGAATCCACTACCGGTTTTACAGATATCCAAAAGTCCCTTGCTGAATATTTCAGGGTGCTAAAACTGGGGGGGAACTTGATTTCGATTGATATGACAGCAGAAATTACATTAGGTCTCAACCTGAAGAATGAATTGATGAATTTCTATAAACTCAAACATATCCCGACTGAAGCGGAATGGATTAGTGCCATTAGAGAACAAGGATTTAAAAAAACGGAAATCCTTCATTCAAATACAGTTTTAGAAGAGTTAAAGAAATATTCTGCTGCCAACCAACGCTCAAGCAACTCAACGCTTATCAAAGGAACATTAAATGATATCATCAAAAAACATTATCGTCTTATGCTCACTCATGGAAATAGCCTTGGTTACCGGGTGTTTAGGGCGAGCAAGTAATCATCATATCGGACTAGTAGAAAACCAGAAAGGCATTTATTGAACCTTGAAACACCTAGTAAATTACTAGGTGTCTCCAGTCAACTATATTTACTGATAAGATCAGACAATAGTTTTTCAATCTTGGGACATCGCTCGTTCCGTATGAAAAGCGGACATGGCTCTCATCCATATCAAATTTTTCTGCAAAAAACCGCCTTTTCTATCTGCTTGAATAATAACATCCACTCGATTTTCAGAAATAAAGAATACTGCCTCCAATTCATCCAATCGACCTCTGAATGATCCGCTTGTTGGTTTAAATTCAAACTATTGTGCGAATGGTAATCTTGCTCGAAGATAACCTGGTGCTTTTTTAGCTTCTGTCTTACGTAAGTGAAAGCCAAGAATTTTCACTGCTTGCAAAAAGGCATATACAAGCGGATGCGGTTGAATCTCAATATAATCCCCATCTTGTGAATTAATTGCCATGCTTATATCTAATCCGGTCTGTAGCCACACAATAATGAATTTTTATCTTTACAATCAATCCTTTAGTTTTATTTTTATCCAATATCATCATTCTTCGTGTATTTTAATATATTTATATAGTTACTGAATATACCTGCATTCTACTTTCCAATCTACAATCTTTCTCCTTTGTGATGCATTTAATATAGGTTAACATCAAAATTTTCTAAATCTTCCTTTAATTAACCGTTTCTTTGTCACAATATACAATGTTAAATTTTACTAGATAATTTTTTTAAAATATTTCTCAACAATACAATACTAGTGACGATATATACACTTGAGGAAATTATTTTCTTAACATAACTATAGGCAAACTCATTGAAAAGTGAGGGCGCAAAGCCACAGGTCTAAGGAGGAATGAGAATTCTATGGCGGCTGGGTTGCAATATATCTTCTTTAATAGGTATAGTACTCAACAATCCTGTCTAAAAAGACTTTTTATACGAACCTTTTTACCTAGGATTATATGTTTTTTTATAGCCGTATTTTTTTTTGCATTCAAACGCACCACATAGGCTATAAGAACTAGATTTATTTTATGATTTAAGTATCTATTGGAGGAGAAACTATGAATATGAAAGACGTACAGCAACTATTTCCAAGTGAAGATGGTAATCAATTTGAACAGGTGACCTTTTTGTCTTATATAGAAAAAATCATCATGGCCATCGACAGTTCGAAAGATCCAAACAAATCAACTTTAGGACCCATACAAGAAAAGAGTGATGACTTTTATAAAGAGATTATTGAGAATGAAAAAACGCCAAATACCGGTCTTGAGATGGATCTGGTATTGGATGAACTGATAAAACTTACTAAGGGACATCCTTATCATACAAGGAATTTTGTTACGAATGTTTTACCTATGGCCAGCATTCCTGGTATTATTGGTAATTTGACTAACTCACTATTAAACGGTAACAATCTTTGGGATGTATATGGACCGGCAGCAGCCGAGACAGAAGTCAAGGTCATAACCATGATGTCAAAACTGGTTGGATATGATCACACTAAGAGTTGGGGATATACAACATGGGGTGGCCAAGGAGCTGTATTCAGCGGTCTTAGGGTTGCCGTTGCGAAACAATTTCCGAAAGCAAAAGAAGAAGGTGTTCCCAATAACTTATATTGTTTTGCCTCTGAAAATGCTCACTATAGCTTGTTAAAATCTGTAGAAGCGGTTGGAATCGGAAGCAATCATCTGATTCGTGTTAAAGCTGGGAAAGATCATTCCATGGATATGGAAGATTTACAAATGAAGCTGGAGGAAACAATCAATAATGGCGGGATTCCTGTTTACATCGTTGCAACAACAGGTACGACCGATTGTTTCGGGATTGATGATGTTCAATCCGTGAAGGCTATAACAACTAAAATGGAAGAAAAGTATAACTTAAAACCAATTCACATACATGCCGATTCTGCATTAGGCGGTTTTTACAGCCTGTTCCGTGAATATGATTTCATACAAAACCCGCTTAACTTTGAAGAAGATGTATTGAACAGTCTGAATGCCATCAACGAAAGGATGCAATACCTCTATGTAGCTGACAGCTTATGTTTTGACTTTCAAAAACTCGGACAAACACCTTATCTAACTAGTCTATTTTTAGTGAAAAATGGAAGTGATCTAGGTTTACTTGATCTGGAAGAATTCGAGACTCCTTATGTTGGAAATCGTGGCTACGGCAGCTATCATACAGGATATACATTGGAATGTTCTCGTATGGGAAGCTCAATTGCCATTTATGCAGCCTTACTCTCATTTGGCGTTGAAGGGTACCAACAGATTCTTGCAAATTACGTCCGAGTCAATCTTGCGTTCAGAAAGAAACTGGCAGCAAGAATTCCGAATATGAGTATTACAAATTCGGAGAACATCGGGCCAATTACTACCATCAGAATATATGAAGATGGTGCTAACTGGGACCTTGAACTGAACGGAGAAGCAACTCAAGAACAAATACAAAAAACAAATGATTATAATTATGAACTTTTTGAAATCCTTGGAGAAAACCGGGAAGAAGTATTCTTTGGAGATACAAAAAGACAATGTCTTGTCGATGCTGTCAATTCAGATGAGCGTTTACCTATCTATGCGGCGAAGTTCTTCTCAATTTCTCCATATACAGAAGTCGAACATTTAGACAATATTGTGGGAGCTTTTGAAAGTGCCTTGAAAAAAATAGAGAAAAAAGAAACTGCATATGTTCTCTAAGATGAAAAATTCGATTCTTATTAAATATATTTCAAGTTTCGTCATCCCTATTGCTATCTTTTCAATCCTTTTCAGCCTTACTTTGTACTTTTTATCAATGAACATCATCAATCAACATGTAATTGTTCAATTTGAGAAAAGCTTAAAGCTGATTGCTGAAGATTCGTTGAAAGACATCGATACTACACTTGTAGAAGGAGCAAATAGCGATGAGAAAGATAAATACGCGCAACTAAAAATGATTTTAGAAAAGTATCAACAAAAGCATAACGTTGAAAATACTTATGTACTTGCAAAGACTGGTAGCAAAGAATATATTGTCGCTTTAAGCAATACCGATGATCAAGGTACGGATTATCCTTTCTCAGATGAAATGAGGAAATCACTCAAGAATGGAACAATAGAATATAGTTCGATTTACGATGATGAATTTGGCACCCATAAGTCAATTTTCATTCCTTTCGAAGGAACGAACATGATTTTTGGAATAGATATGGATGCTTCTTTTATTAAAGACCTTAAGTCTATGGTTTTCACAATTTCTATTGCCTTAACAATTATTTTCGTTGGATTAGGTTTTGTGATTGCATACATTATCAGTAAAAAGATTACAAATCCACTAATCTCCATTCGAAACTACGTGAATGAAGTGGCAGATGGAGATTTATCCATTAAAGAAATGCATATCAATGGAAAAGATGAAATTGCCCAGCTCTCAACAGGAATTCAAAAAATGGTTCTTGATTTAAATGGGCTTATAAACCAGATAGCAGAAAATGCCGAGCAGGTAGCCGCTACTTCCGAGGAATTAATGGCCAGTTCCGAGGAAACGAGTTCATCCGTTTCTCAAGTAACCGAATCCATGCAAGAAGTAGCGACCGGAGCTGAAAATCAATCACATCATATCGTAGAAATGAATAAAAGCGTTGCTTATATTACAAATGGCATGCAACAAATCACCGTAAGCGTAAATGATGCGACAGAAAGCTCTGAAAGTGCTTCTGAAATTGCAGTAAACGGCAATAAAATCATAGAATCATCCGTTGAAAAAATGAATGTTACGTACCAAACAATAAAAAAAACGTCTGATATCGTTTACCGATTAAGTGATTATACGAAAGAAATTGGTGATATTGTTACCCTGATAACTCAAATTACCGATCAAACGAACCTTCTAGCTTTGAATGCATCTATTGAAGCAGCAAGAGCAGGGGAACATGGTAAAGGATTCGCTGTTGTTGCAGGTGAGGTTCGTAAACTAGCTGACCAATCGAAAAATGCTGCGAATGAAATCAGCAGTAGGATAGAAACGATTAAACTTGAGTCAACAAATGCGGTTGAATCTATGTCTATAGGATACCATTCACTTGAAGAAGGACTTTCAACGTTTGAAAAGGCCGGACAGGCTTTCGGAGATATTCTACACTCAGTGGACGGTGTAAGTAATAAAATCCTAGCCATAAACAGTTCGATAGAAGACATGAATAAGGGTATGCAAAATATATCCGAATCTATGGAAGAATTAAGTGCCATTTCCACTCAATCCTTAGGAAACGTGCAAAATGTCGCTGCCGCTTCAGAAGAGCAGACTGCAACGATACAAGAAATTGCAGCATCATCCAATAACCTGGCCACTATGGCCGAAGTTTTACGTGAAGCTGTTCAGAAATTCAAACTATAAAAGAATACCTTTTCAAATGTAGAGATCCTCTCTAATACTAGCGATTTCGAGTCTATTATTAGAGAGGATTTTTATTATATAAAAGTCTGTAACCCATTGAGTGGTAGTATCCCCTCTTTTCCAGACATGTAAGTTCAAAAGGAAAAAACCTGAGTAATGACAATCAGGTTTTTTTAAAATCATTATAAGTCACCATAGAAATGCTAAAAAGACCAACGAGGCTATTGCTCCAAAAGCAAAACCAGAAGCTGCTCCCCATCCAAACCCACCATAATATCCACCATAACCAAATCCTCCAAGGTTCCCTCGATTATCAAGTGGACGAATGTAAACTCGATTGGGTGTTACCCGATGAATAATTCCCCTATGAATGGTTCCTCTATTTGTACGGATCTCAACCGGTCTCCCGATTCCTTGGTTGCACCTATTAAAATAGTTTTGATTATCATAACCCATATTTTAAACACTCCCCTTATATTGGATTCTACATGATATGTATAAGGGGACTAGCTTGCATAGATGAACACCTACTAAATTTGAAAAGCATTTAATTAACTCTATCCTCTATAACATCCATGACATACTATAAATCAATTACATGGAAAAGGAGACAACAGAAATGATCCATTCATATCAAGACGCGTTAGCCTTCTATGAATTGGAAGGTGCTCATCCAGGAGGTTTTGAACTGACCAGACATCTTCTGAGGAACGAAGAAATTAATGAATATGATAATGTTCTCGAGGCTGGATGTGGAATTGGCCAGACTTCACAATATTTAGCTGAAACCTATGGTTGTCAGGTTCATGCACTGGATAATCATCCAGAAATGGTGAAACAAGCTACGAAAAGATTTCAACTAGGTAACTTACCCGTGAATGTATATATGAGTTCCATCGAAGAAATGCCATTCCCCAATAATTATTTTGATTTTATTATAGCCGAATCCTCAACATCGTTCACTAACATTCAAACATCCATTCGTGAATACTATCGTGTCCTTAAACCTGGTGGAACACTGATTTCTATAGATATGACAGCAGAGGGCATTTTACCTGAGGAACAAAGGAAAGAAATCATGAATTTCTATAATCTTAAATCAATCTTGACCCAACCAGAATGGATAAGTGCCTTTGATAAAGAAGGATTTGCACAGGTGAAAATCTTAAAATCCAATACGGTACTAGAAGAATTAAAGAATTCTAAAGCAACTGAATCCAGGATCCTGCCTTCTAACGAAGACTATAACAGGATACTAGAAGAACATTATCGTATAACCCTTACTTATGGAAATAGTTTAGGTTTCGGTGTGTTTAGAGTAATGAAGTAACCAAGTAATCCTTGGTATCAATTCAAAATAAAATGGGGCTGTCTAATAAGTCCTTATTCCAGTGAATTTCGCAAAAACAAAGAGGCAGAAATGTTGTTAAATCAACGTTTCTGCCTTTTATTATTTATACAATTTCGGTGTAATTACACCTTTTGGGACAGCCCCCCATACTTATACAATAGCCACATAAAGGCCTACTCCTAGAGCTAAAACAATTCCCAGGGCTGCATAAATCCATGTTAGTCTGGTTAAATTGCCCCTAACTTCTCCGGAGTAATTATCATCACTTTTCCCTCCTAAAGCCATGGTTCCAATTAAGGCAATAATCATGATGATGAATACTACTATCATAGAAAATTTCATCTTAATCCCCCTACACATCTTTACAAGTACCGTACTCATCTCTCTAATTACTATTAACTTAACATACTTTTAATGGAATATTCGAACAAAAGTAAATCCTGTAAAGGCATACCAATAAATCAAACAGTTCCTATTACCGAGCTGTTAACTTTAAAGGTACGTTCCCCGAGATGGTCAATTGCAATAAAAAAGGCATAATTTCAAATGAAATCTAGCCTTTTTTAGGACACACCAGTTAAAGATTTAGTACTGTATCTTTTTGGGACTATTTAGCTTGTATTGCAAGAACCGTTTCTAAGATGACATTCACACCTTTTTCACAATCTTCCCAATAAGTAAGTTCGTTTTCGCAATGGCTTTTCCCATTCACACTTGGAACGAAAACCATCGCAGTAGGGATGTAACTAGCTATGAATTGAGCGTCATGACCCGCTCCACTAACCATCCTTTTATAGGAATACCCCAACGAATTAGTCGATTGTTCTAACAAATCACAAAGTGACTCATCAAACCAAACGGTGTCGCGGCCCCATAACTTCGTGGCCTTTACTTCGCAGCTATCGTTTGAGTCTGACTGTACAAGTCCTTTTATTATATCTTCTACCCGTTCAATGACTTGTTGATCCTTATGTCTCGCTTCGATCGTAAAAACCACTTTATTCGGGATGACCGTATGAATATTGGGATACACATTTACTCTGCCAATAGTATAAACTAAATCTTCATCAAGAAGACCCAACTTTTGAATGGCTTCTGTGACAAGACTATTTGTAGTAAAGAAGGCGTCTTTTCTCATATTCATAGGAGTTGTGCCAGCATGATCTGATTCTCCAGTCACTTCTATTTCATAGCAGACCATTCCAAGAACACATTCCACCACACCAATTTTCAATGCTTCTCTTTCAAGTATAGGCCCTTGTTCGATATGTAATTCTAAAAATGCTGTTGCCTCTTTTAGTCGTGACTCAATATCTCCTGCATAGCCAATTGAGTTCAATGCTTCTTCAAACGTAATTCCATCACTATCCGTTTTTTGTATCATAGCAGTTTTTTCAAATTTCCCAGAAAGGACTCCCGAGGCCATCATAGAAGGTTCAAATCTTGCTCCCTCTTCATTTGTGAAATTGACGATTGTGATTGGAACTTGTGGTTTGATATCATTGTCCACTAATGTACGAACCACTTCCAACCCAGCAGCCACCCCAAGGATTCCATCGAATCGACCGCCTTTTTTCACGGTATCCATATGCGAACCCATAACGATCGGTGGCTTGTTCTCAACGCCTGCTAAAGTAGCGTATATATTGCCCATATCATCCACTTTAATCGACATTCCCAACTCTTCACAGCAAGAAACGAAGTAGTCTCTAACTAAACGGTCTTCATCCGTCAATGACAGGCGCGTAACTCCATTATTTTCAGTGCGTCCAAAATCCGCAAATTTTTCAAGCGAATCACTTAACCTCTTACCATTAATCAGTAGTTTTTGTTTTTTCATAGAGCATGTCTCCCTTCGACTAAATCGCATGGCTATTTTTCTTTATTTTCAGATTATTCCTTTCATTATAACTCTACTAACTATTACACTCATTAGACAAAAGGTTAATTGTTTATTTATTTTTTTATACCTTTTATCTATTTTCACTGGTTTAAGGGAATACAAGATAAATAAGAAAGAGAAAAAGCCCTTTTAAATCTTCTTTCTCTCTTTCTTAACACCTAGAAAGATCTAATTGCATTGCTCCTTTTTCCCCACAAGACCGATTGTTAAATACTGCTTATCTTCATGGAAGTCCCATACCCAATGGCGCAAGGAAAATTCCCTTCGATTCACTTTTCCCATATAATCCTGGATGGCAAGTAAAGCGGCCCCATACCCGACATTGGAAGCTAATGAAAAGATAGCGTTAATTCCTTGATTAATGGTTTGTATATATTCAGGTTTCATCTGCAAAATATCGGACCATGTAATATAGAAGCCTTTTGGAGTACAGCATTTGAAAGATAATTCCTGCAAATTTAGGACAATCTGATCTCTTACATCCAAAAATCCATCTTTAATTCTGATTAAATCCATTTGTTCATAGTGGTGGTTATTATTCTCAAGAGTATCTAACGCCCAGTTATAAAACAACTGGGTATAAATGGCCGATGTTGCGAAAATATCAAAAGAACCAATATATTCAGCAAACTCATTATGTATGATTTCTGATAATTGACCATTCGTTTTCTTTAAGAATTCTACGATGTTCTCGGTCCTTTCACCATTCATCAACATTGAAGTTAGTATTTGTTCAAAATTCACTTTTTCCAACCCGCTCACATCACATTCAACGAGTTGAATTTTGCATTGAGTACTTTCTGAGAAGTTCTTGATGCCATTTATCATGCTCTCTTTATCTATATCGAATAAATATATCAAGTTACATTTAGTTGCCAGATGATCTAAATCCAAATCATCACAATTGCCCGCTCCAATAATTCCTATTTTGTCAACCGAAGCTTGTTTTGAAAGAGCGGTATTGAATAATTCTGTAACCTGCTCACGATGTTTAGCCCACATATTCCTTCTATATTCATCCCGATTATGATTCAATTTTCTTTGAAAGGCTTCCAAGATTATCTCTCCTTATGAAGAATTACTGATAAAATCATTGTATCAAAAGACTGTTTACTTGTAGAGGTTATAAACAAAGAAGAAAAGTAGCTCCGTGATGACTTAGTAGTACTTAGAGATTGGAATAGAATTGAATATTGGCCCTAATCAACTAATAAGCTAAAAGATTATGACGTTGCACCGACTGTCCTCTTGGATACAGATGAAATTGATTTTAACGAGGTTATCAATTCAATTAATATAGTTGGTGCACTTGTACATGGTGAACTTATTGTAAATTATATCAGCATAGATGGCGTGCCTTTGGAAGATGATGAATGGAGAAAATCAGTTTTAATTTCTTCCCCTTTCATTCCCTAACGAAAGAAAAGACACTAATATGGAAATAGTGTCTTTTTAATATATTTTTCAGGGAAAACTAACTTATTATATGATTTCTTTATTGGACTCCATTGTATATTTATCTTTCGTTTTTCCTTTCATGCCATTAGCAATTAGCACACAAATCATACTGAAGATAAATAAACCAAGGAAAAAGAACCAGGCTACACGGTAACTTTCAGTGAGATCATAAATTAAGCCGGAAACTATGACGCCTAAGGAGCCTGCAGCAACAAAGAATACCTGTACGATTCCGAAAATTGCGCCGAAATCTTTGCTTCCAAAAATATCATTTGTCATGAATGGTGGTCCTAATGTCGAAATAACCACACTAAAACCAAATGCTATGGCAAATATATATGCGAAAGCTTGTCCTTTAGCCAAAAGAAGGGCTACCATAGAGATTGACATACATATTCCTACATAGATTGCTCCTCCTGCAGTTCCGAACTTATCCAATACGGCACCTAAAATCAACTTTCCCACTGTATTTGAAAGAGAAAGTAGACCAAAAATCGTTCCAGCAAAGAGTGCCGGATGGCCAATGTCTATTAGATAAGCGGGAATATGCATCTGTACGCCGCCTGCTACCAATGCAAAACTTACGATTCCTAGCACAAAGATCCAAAACATAGCTGTCTTTTTCGCTTCGCCCATCGTTAAGCCGCTCTTTTCCGTTTCTATGTTCTCAGTTGAATTCATTTTATCAGCACCAAGTGGTACAAGTCCTTTTTCAGAAGGACTTTTCTTGGCAAAAAGTAAGATAAAAGGCAGTGTTAAGATAATGAGAAGGAGCCCAGCTATAACATACGCTGTTCTCCACCCATAGTTTGTGATGATGGTAGTCAGGACAGGGCTAAGCACAGCAGCTCCTATACCTGATCCAGCAAAGGCAAAACCCATGGCTTTTCCCTTTTTCTCATAAAACCAGTTCGTTACCATAATCGAGATGGGGATATTCGAAAAACCTGCCACACAGATACCAATCATAAATCCAACGATGCAAAAGTATAGAGCCGAATTGGCTAACGAATATGACATGAAGCCCACTCCTGCCACCACTACACAAATCGACATAATCAGTCTCATATTCCCTTTAGCCAGTAGCCTTCCCATGAATGGGGAAGCTACTGCCACTCCTAGACCGGCAATCGAAAGGGCAATGGAAAAAGTCGTCCTGCTTATCCCTAAATCTTCAGTAACTGAAACCATGAATAAGCTGTGTAACGAATTTATTATGGAGTAAGCGGCAAACATTATAAAAAAGCCACATAATACAACATACCAACCATAGAATACGCCTTTAGCTCCTTGTTCCATATAAGACCGCCTTTTCTTCTACCACTCTAATTTAACCTTCAAGGTCAACCGATTTCTATATAGCACGTTTTCTCACGGGTGAATTCTAGAACCGAATCCACACCGTAACCACTACTTTTGTGGCCTCCGAAAGGTAATTCAGGACCTACTGTCCGGAATGTATTGACCCAAACATTACCGGACTCTAATTTACGAATCATTCGATGGGCTCGATTCAAATTCGTCGTCCAAACTCCCGCGCCAAGTCCATAGGCCGTATCATTGGCCATAGAAATCGCTTCCTCTTCTGTATCAAAAGGAATTACGGTCGCCACTGGGCCGAATATCTCCTCCTGACAAATTCGAAGTGAATTGCTAGTCACCTTGATCAACGTCGGTTCAACCCAGTATCCTTCCGATAAGTGGGGTGAGTCCGGCAATAGATTCTGTCCACCATGACGGCCGCCGAGGATAATTTCTCCCCCTTCTTTTTTTCCTAACTCTATATAAGAGCATACCTTTTCGTAATGTATGGCATTAGCAATCGGTCCCATCGCACTTTCTGGATGCATGGGATCCCCTAGTTTATTATACTCGGTCATGACTTCTTTCATTTTAGAAATCATATCTTCGAAAATCGACCTTTGTATAAGAATTCTTGACCCACCTGTACATAATTGACCAGCATTTCCAGTAAAAATTCCGTTAAGTGTAACCCCTTGTGCTGCTTTTTCAAGATCTGCGTCCTCGAATACGATATTGGGGGATTTTCCACCCAACTCAAACGTCATCGGTTTAGGATTACCTGCCGTTGATTGGGCAATCGACCGGGCCGTAGCCCCAGATCCAGTTAAACTAACTCTATTTACAAGTGGATGACTGACTAATGTGCTCCCAACTTCCACTCCATCCCCTGATACAACATTCAATACTCCAGGTGGAAGAATTTCATTAATTAATTCACCGTACCTCAATGATGAGACAGAAGCCAGTTCTGATGGTTTTATTATGATGGTATTCCCGGCAGCAAGCGCATAAGCAGCTTTAACTGTAAAAGTAAAAAGCGGTGCGTTCCATGGCAGAATTCCTACTATGACACCAAAAGGCTCCCTTAAAGTATATCCAACACTTGTAGACCCTAATTGGACCGTATCACCCTTACTTCCTACAGCTGTTGCTCCTGCCGCATCGTACCAATAACTTGCTAAGCTCGGTATGAGTCCATAGCTTGTTTCCCTAATCACCCATCCATTATCTCTTGTTTCTAACTCTGCTAACTCTTCACCATGTTGAACGATTAGATCACCAATTCTCCTCAAGTAATCTGCACGTTCTATCGCGGATAGAGAGGACCAGCCTTCAAAAGCATTTCGAGCTGATAATACTGCGGATTCCGCATCTTCTACCGTGCTGCAAGGAATAGTGGCCCAAACATTTCCCGTTGATGGATCGATACTATCTATTTGTTTTCCCGAAGAAGAGTGAGTTCTATTTCCATTTATAACATTCTGATAATTTTTAATTTCATTTGCTATTTTCACTATTCATCGTCACCCTTTCAAAATAGGTATCCATTAACTCAAACAGGAATGATAATTGCACTTTCTTCATACCACCCTAACGCTGTTGCCGCTTGTTTATAAAATTGTTCTGTACGCCCTAAATAATTTTCATAGAATCGAGCACGCTTTACAAATAACTGGCAATCTAATTCTTCTGTAAAACCAATTCCTCCATGAATTTGTATATTATCGGCGGAGATGCGGGTAAAGGCATCAGTTGCAAATATTCGCGCACAAGCAATAGCTTGGACACGGTCGGATGCATGACTTTCTAGTGCCCAGTTTGCATAATACGTCAATGACTTTGCTGTCTCCAAATCTGTCTTCATATCTACTATTCTGTGTTTAATAGCCTGAAATCTTCCGATGGGCTGACCAAATTGTTCACGAATCTTTGCATACTCGGTAGCCATCTCGACTATTTTCTCCATTGCTCCCACAATTACAGCTGAAAGAGCAGCATTAAATGAAAGCAAACCTTCTTGGAGAACATCCCAGCCTTTGTGTAGGGTTCCGAGGATTTGAGTTCTAGGAACTTTAACGTTAGTAAATGTAAGCTCTCCTAAGCTACGTGTCTCATCCATGTTTTTTTGGTGTTGTATAGTTAGGTTCGGATCTGTGCGATCGACAATAACTAACGAAATCCCTTCTGTACCTTTTCCAATATCTGTACGTACCGTTACGATAAAATGATCGGCTAACTCGGCATCTGGAACAAGTGATTTTACCCCATTTACTATCACTTGATCATTTTCCACTTTTCCAGAGAGGGTAATTCCAGAAGGACTATAACTTCCACCCCTCTCTAACCATGCAAGAGAGAACATTTTAGTCCCATTAGCTATATAAGGTAGGTAATTCTCTTTTTGTTCTTCCGTACCGAATTTTTCTAATAAGGGAACAGCCAATGCACTCGTTTCTAAATACAGCCCTGGTAATAACGAACGACCTGATTCTTCAAGTACAGGTATCAAATCCAAAGGTCCTAATCCCATTCCTTCATATTCTTCGGAAATATTTATGCTCGTACAACCTAATTCAGCCATTCCTCTTTGAACGCCTTGTAACGGTTCCAAATTAGCCTTAATAAATTCACGAGCTGTTTTTGTTTGACCTGCATCATCTAAATACTTTCGGACATATCCCCGAAACATCTCTTGTTCTCGATTTAAAGAAAAATCCATTTTCCTTCACCCCTATTTAGACTTAGCGTCCCATATCCTTTGGTAAGCCTAGAATTCTTTCAGCGATTGTATTCTTTTGTATTTCACTCGTTCCCCCGCCAATTGTCTGGCCAAATGAATAAAGGTAATTATCTTGCCAATACGACTGACCTGAAATGGCATCTTCTTTCCAAAGAAGGCCTTGATGACCTTGTAAGGAGATCGATTGAGAAAGCAGGTCTTTGGTAAGTTCACTTACTAATAACTTATCCATGGAACCTTCTGCTCCTGGGTGACCATTTTTTAATGTCTTGGTCAAATTTCGATAATAGTTTAATAGCGAACCACGAGAACGGGTGTATAAATCTATCATTGATTTACGAACAAGCGGATCCTCCATTAACGGCTTGTCATCCTCTTTCAATTCTTTTGTCAATGATACAAGGTCATTAAATTGCTGTTCCACTGTGAAAACCTGTGCTCCTATGCCTGTTCTCTCATGCATAAGGAGAGCAATTGTAACCTTCCATCCTTCATCCACTTCTCCAACGATTTCGGCATCGTATGCAATCGTATCGTTTAAGTACACCTCATTAAAATCATGCTGGCCGTCCATTTGAATGATAGGTCGCGTTTCTACTCCTGGCTGTTTCATATCCAAGAGGAATACTGTAATTCCTTTATGCTTCTTATCATAGCGATTTGTTCTAGCGAGTAAAAAGCAGCGATCCGCTAGATGTCCAAAGCTTGTCCATACCTTTTGGCCATTAATGATCCAACGATCCCCATCTTTTACTGCACTCGTTTGGATGGCTGATAAATCTGATCCGGCATTTGGCTCGGAGTATCCTTGACACCAAACCTCTTCTCCCGTGAGAATCTTTTGAATATACTTTTCTTTTTGTTCTTCCGTACCAATTTGCATAAGAGTTGGAGCCACCATATGAAGACCGACATAATTTACTAGAGGTGGTGCTTTAACGCGAACCATTTCCTGTTGATAAACAATTTCCTCCATCAATGTCGCTTCCCGGCCACCATATTTTTTCGGCCAAGCTATACCAGCCCAGCCACCTTCATATAATTTCCTTTGCCAATTCCTTAAAAAAGCGGCATATTCACTTTCATCCTTGGAAACTTGACTAGATCCATCTAACCAACCTTCAGGTAAGTTTTGTTCAAGCCAGGTTCTTAATTCATGTCGGAATTCTTCTTCCTTTGCTGAAAATGAAAAATCCATCGTTACTTTCCCCCTTTTTTACCAGTGTAAAATTTGAACATCTATACTTGAATCCATTGTGGCAATGAACGTTCTTCCGTCATTTCCTTCCAGATCATCTTGACCGGCATTCCTATTTGAACCTCTTCAGTTGGACACTGTAGAATATTCCCGGTCAATTTGACATTAGGTAATTTATCTAGTTCAACAATCGCAATGATGAGTGGTAAATCATCTTGGAATCCAGGCAGAAAAGGACGATAGGAAATGATATATGAATAAACTTTCCCTTTTATGTCACTGCCTTGACTTTCCCAACTTAATTCCGTACTCCCACATTTGGCACAGCTTGGCCCAGGCGGATGCGCATACTCATGGCAACTATTGCACTTTTGGAGAATTAGTTCATGACGATCTGCCCCATCCCAATATGGGGTATTATCTTGGGTTTTTACTGGAATTGGTTTTTGGTATTCCATCTTTTTCCCTCCTAGTTTCTAAGAATCATAGCGCCGGCGATATCTGGACCTGCCCAGCCAGTACAAATACCTATTTCACAATCTTCTACCTGGCGATCTGTCCCTTTATATTCATGGCGGACTTGTCGAACAATTTCCAAAACGTTATTCATGCCATGTGTATAGCCTTCCGATAACATTCCTCCTGCAGTATTCGATGGTAATTTACCTCCCATACGTAAGTTTCCTTCTGCTACAAAATTCCCCACTTCACCTCGTGGAGCGAACCCGTAGGCCTCCAATTGTCGAAGGACTACCCAGCTATAACAATCATAAATGGAAGCAACCTGAATATCTTCAGGTGTCACGCCAGCCATCTTATACACTTCCGGGGCAACATAGTCAGCTGCCACTTCATCTAGATTGTTCCAATAATGTGCGTGTGACACACACTGTCTCGCAGATAACCCCATGATGTAAACTGGTTTAGATTTTCCACTCTTAGCTCGCTCTGCTGAAGTGACAATGATCGCATTTGCTTCATCAGATTCCATACAAAAATCGTGCTTATTAAACGGATAGCTTAAATATGGTGTATTTTTATATTCTTCCATCGTTAAAGGCTTTCCATAAAAAAATGCTTTAGGGTTTCTTTGGGCATGCTCATAGAAACTAGTACAAACATGTCCTAGATGTTCCTGTGTCAACCCGGTTTCATGCATATGACGAGTGGCAAAAAGTCCGAACCATTGAGAGGGGCTGCCCGCTCCGTAAGGTATGATAAAGCTGCCCCCTTCGATAGCCGATTGGAGCAAATTCACATCCCAGCCGCCTCCGCCCATGCGGACACCAGATCGCCCATTCATGGAACGGTAAATTAAAACTGTATTTACTTGCCCTGTTTCAATGAGACCAACAGCATCGGCGATCAACATCTCCGTACTGCTACCTCCACCCATGATATCCTTCACATATTTCGGACGAACCCCTAAATACGTGGCTAACTGATGTGATGTACAAGAATCATTTTCTGAATAGCTCATGAAGCCATCAATGTCCTTCGCTTGAAGACCAGCATCATTCAATGCAGCTCGTGCGGCATCCAATGCCAGATGTAAGGGCGTTGTTCCAGAATTCCTGGATCGTTCACTTTCCCCAACTCCGACAATGGCATAGCGATCTTTTATACTTCCCATAAAAAAGCCTCCCTTTTGTTTGCTACAAACTGCTCCCTATTGAAATTGCAAGACCACTTGACCTGATCCCACAACATGTTCTGGTTCTTTTTCTGCAATAAGATCCAGTTTAACAAAGCGTTTCCCCTCTTCTTCATACACGTTATTCACAAATGCTGAACAGGTAATTTGGTCTCCTGGCATAGTCATAGCACCGAATCTCATTTTAAAGTTAGATGGCACTGCTATGTCTCCTGCCAAGTTCATTACATACTCCCCAAGAAAACCCATGACCAGCATTCCGTGGGCAATCACCCCTTGCATTCCCACTTTTTTAGCAAAGTCATCATCTGTATGAAGCGGATTGAAATCACCTGAAGCACCTGCATATTTGACTAATTGCACTTTTGTTACACTTGGCTTGGTGAGTGACTTAAGTCTTTGTCCTTCTTTTAAGCCTTCATAATTCAGCATTTCCTTTTCCTCCCTCATCGGAACTCTTCCTTTTGCCAGAACGACTGGTTAACGACTACTCATTAAAAACCATTTATACCTCACTTAAACTGTAGAAGATTTTGCTTTTAAGGGCCTATAGATAATATTCGTCCGGCTTATCACAACCAACTGACCCGATTCATCTTTGATTTCTGTGTCGAGAACCACGAACTGCATCGGCCCTTTTTTACCTTCACGTTCATACACATCAGAGACCTTCATCTGGCAATATAGTCTATCCCCAGGACGAATCGGGCGTTCATAGATGAATTCCTGTTCACCATGTAGCATTCTTCTTTGATCAAGATTTAGCTCTAGGCTCTCTCCACTATCTTGGCCTATGGCTATCGGAAAAGTGGGAGGTGCAATAATACCTCCATATATCGTTTTGGCAGCATATTCTTCATCCACATATAAAGGATTGGAATCACCTATCGCCTCTGCAAATTGACGTATATGCCTTTTTTCGACTTCAAATACAAACTGATTTCCGGTTAAACCCTTTAAATAATCCAATTCCATAGTTTGCTACCCCCTAATCGTTGTTTTCAATTCTGATTCGTTACCGATAACAAGCATCGCATCCGCTGCTTTAATTCCATTTCCATAAACTATTAAAGGATTTATATCAAGTTCCTTGATGAAATCTTTATGATCTATAACCAAGGCGGAAACCTTTAGTAACACATCAATGATGGACTCGATATCAACCGGTTCTTTTCCCCTAGCACCTTTAAGAATGGCTTTTCCCTTAATTTCTTCAATCATTTCATGGGCATCTTTTCTGGAAAGTGGCGCAACTCTGAGCGATACATCTTTGAAGACCTCTACAAATATCCCTCCAAGACCAAACATGATAACAGGTCCAAAAACCGGATCATTATTAGCCCCTATGATTACTTCCACGCCATTCGGAAGCATCTCCTGTACGGAAATTCCATTAATTCTAGCGTCTGGTTTATATTTCAGGGCATTACGGGTTATTTCATCGAAAGCTTCTACAACTTCCTCTTCGCCCTTGACATTCAATCGAATGGCATCTGCCTCCGTTTTATGCGGAATATCAGGGGAGTCCACTTTCAAGACGACCGGATATCCCATATTTGTTGCATAATTTGACGCTTCTTCAGCAGTAGTGGCTAAAGTTCTCTTTGTAGTTGGAATTTGATAATGATCCAATATAGTGGTTGCTTCTGATTCACTCAATGTCATTCCAGCAGGTAATAGTGCTTCTATATCTTGCTTCTCTATCAACTTAGGAATTTCAAGCTGTTCAAATGCATGTAACTCCTTATTCTTTCGATAATATTCACTGTATTCGACTAATTTAGCAAACCCCCTAATAGGATTTAAATTACCGGGCACAACGGGAATTCCATTTTTAACAAGCTCTTCCATACCTTGAGGAATAGACATTCCTTCTAGCGGAAAAGAGGTAATGAATATGAATTTATTTGAATCCTTACAAAGATCTATGAACTCTTTCAACAATGGATGATTGGCATCCCAATAATTAGGGAATTCAGTAAAAATAATATTATCCACTTCAGGATCTTCAATAAGGGCCCTTAATGGAGCGATAAATAATTCCGGATTGGAAACAGCGGCAGCAGCTGTTAGATCTACCGGGTTGGAAGCGCTTGCAAAAGTGGGGATGTTAGACATAATTTTTTCCTTTGTTCTTTCACTTAGAGGGAGGATAGTAAGTCCATATTCTTCACAACGGTCTGCTTCGTTTATTCCCCTACCACCGGAACTAGTGATGATTACCGTATTTCTACCGCTTGGTAATTTATTAGAGAGAAAAAGCTTCGAAAAAGAAATGATATCCTCATAATCATCAGCCCTTACAATGCCTGATTGCTTGAAAAATGCGTCATATATCTTATCCGATCCAGCGAGAGAACCAGTATGCGAGGCGGCAGCTCTACTTCCAGCAATACTGCGACCTGTTTTCATGACAATGATCGGTTTATTCTTGTCTAATGCTTGCTTAGCTAAATCTCTTAATTTTTCTGGTTTTTTTGCTCCTTCTAAGTATCCACTGATTATACTTATCTTTGGATCATGAACCATATATTCCACTACGTCGGCAAACTCGGTTTCCATTTCATTTCCCACACTTACAAAATAATTAAAACTAAGATCATTCTGGGCCGCTGCCATATAGGTTAATACTCCAAACGCCCCGCTCTGTGAGACATATCCAACACCTCTTTGACCATCTAAAGGAACGGATAGAATTGCTGGTGAAAACGTTCCGATTAATCCGTTAGACAAATTGACTAAACCAACACAGTTAGGGCCAATTATTCGGATACCATTCTTCCTAGCAATCTCAGTGATAACCTTTTGTTTTTCAATTCCTTCTTTACCAGTTTCAGAAAAACCGGCAGAAAAAATGATTGCAGCTTTAACATTCTTTTTTCCACATTCCTCTAAACCTTGCTGAACTTGCTCAGCACTTAAACAAAAGATAGCCAAGTCAATATCATTTGGAACATCCGATAAGGATGGATAACACTTTAAGCCTTCGATTTCTTTTGCTTTAGGATTGATAGGATAAATCTCACCGATATATTTCCCATCTAAAAGAGTTTTCACTTGTAAATTGCCGATTTTGAATTTTGTTGCCGAAGCACCAAGTATAGCTACTGACCTAGGATTAAATAAAGGATCGAGCGATTGATTTGAAAGATTTAATTGCTTTTCATTAATCATAAATTCTCCCCCCAACCTCGTAATGTATAAAGTATTTCTCTGTTTTTATCTTACATGTTGAGAAAAAATGACAAGAAAATTAACTATTACTAAATTCATATAAACATTAGGCGGATAATTTTTTTATACAGGTTAGCAAACCTTTGATACACCAGGGGCTTCAAGATCTCTCAAAAAAATTCATGTTCTTTATAACCCCGACATCCCTTATCGATAGCCCCGACAACTGAACAAGATAAACGCATAACCTTTTTTTGAAGGAAAATAAAAAAGGGAACCCCACTAAAGAGACTCCCAATAAAAAATCTTTATCATTTACAAGCTTCTTAACATCTATTTTTCATGGTTTGTTTCATGACTTTCCAACCATTTAAGCATTTTCATCCGAATTTTATTGGATGGGATTTTTATTCCTCGCTCAATATTACTCACATAAGGAGCGGATACTTCCAGTTCTTCTGCCAATTGAAATAAAGTAAGATTAAGATTTTTTCTTGTCATTCTTATGAGCTCACCTAATTGTTCATTTTTCTTTTGGTTAGTAAGATTAAGTTGCCCATGTTTGCTTTCTATTTGGACTTTTTGTTTTTTCTCGATTGAACGGTACTGATCCTTAATAATTTCAGGGGGTTCTATTAATATCATAGAATTTAACCAAATATTTGCCCAACCCTTAAAATCAGCAATAGATTCGTCCCACTTTTCGTAGTGCCATGATGCTATCACGCCATCTTCAAGTAATATGTCCAGAGCCTTTTCAAAACGCTCCCTAGTGCGCGATGGTGTACGGGTATTCAGCTTTTCACCGATTGCTTCCAATAGCGTACTTGTTTTATTCGGTTGTAAGAAGGTTCCTTTTCTAGCTTGTGTCCTCCAACGCCAACTTAAATATCTTGTAAGTCGTTTCTCCCAAAGCTGTTTATAGGGATTATATTGCAACGCTTTAATTGAAAGAAGTGCAACTTGCCTTCCAGAACCATTCAAGAATTTAGCAAAAACTTCATCAATTGTAAACGTTATCTTTTTTTTGCATGTTTT
The DNA here is from genome assembly GCF_050277655.1 of Peribacillus sp. NPDC097675. Taxonomy (NCBI): domain Bacteria; kingdom Bacillati; phylum Bacillota; class Bacilli; order Caryophanales; family Bacillaceae; genus Peribacillus; species Peribacillus sp. NPDC097675. The sequence continues at coordinate 193,610 of NZ_JBNNSK010000006.1, forward strand.
TTCGGAAATAGAGTATTCTTCACCCATATGGTTTTTAAAAATAAATGTACGTCCTTGTAACATTGTATGGACAGGTTTCCCTTTTTCATAAACGATGGATTTATGGATGTTAATCCATATGCTTTGAATATTTGTAAGCGATTTCAAAATTTGTTCTCGTTGTTTTGCTTCATATCCACCTCTTCGTCCGTCTCCACCAAGTTTAGGTTTTAACCCTCTAATGGAAAGTAATTCATTCAAATGGATTTCTATGATATCTTCATTATGCCTGGCCTTAGATAAAAAAAGGCTACAAAGAGCATCGAATACATCCACATCTGCATCCGACAATAACTGTACTTGGTTCCATGCTTCCTCGACTAGACTCTGATTGATATGTAGGGAGTGATTGGCCTTAGGTATAATTTGTATAAAGCCTTCCGTGTTGCCTCTTAAGATAGGAGTTGATGGCCAGGGGGTCTTTCCGACTTTTTGAAAGTTTTTTTTATAAATGGCGTCTCTGACAGATTGATACGGAGCATTATTCATCACCAGTAGATGATCTTGGATAGTAAAGCTTGAAGAGAAATCCCTGATATTAGTTAATAATAAATCAGCTGTAGGACAAAAATCTTTTTTAAAACAAAGAATTTCCTCTATTTTTTCCGTAGAGCAAGATTCTAAATTGAAATGAATGATGATTAATTTAACCCATTCTTGTACATAACCATTTACTAGATATATTAATTTCGATACAAAACCAGTGTCTTTAGCGAAATTATTAGTAAGATGTTGATAGAATATATTATTCAGTTCTTCATCATCAAGACTTTCCACCTCATTAAAACCTATTAAATTGACTATTTCTTCAAGAATCCATTCTTTTATTTGAAGCCTAAACCAGCTGTAGAAATCATTCCAAACAGACTCCTTAGCCAGAAAAGTATCTTTTTTTAATTTATTTTCCATTTGATAAATGGCATCTTCAATTAATTGTTTATCATTTAAAAAAGTGTCACTTTTTGAAGCGATTTTTTCATACCTACTTATAAGGTGAAATACAATATTTTGGGCCATTTGAGAAATGGTTTCATTTCGAGCGGTAACCCTTAACTTGAAAAACAGTTCTTCGTTTTCCTTGTAAGACTCTTCCCAAATAACAAAAGATGTACTCAACCCCTCTTTAAACATTTGAAAACCGGTCAAACCTTTTAGCTTATGTAGCTTGAAAGTTTTATTAAAATCATAATATTGGTTGCTTGGTTCATAAATGCAAAGTACCAAAAAGTCCTTGATTTTATTTGACCAGGGAAAATGAGACATAGTACCATTCGATTGGCTATATGTTTCCATTGTTAGGTTTTCCATACCGTGTATATTTTTCTGCATGAAGACCTCCTAGTTTACTTAAGCCGCTATCTACTACTATATGATTTTCAAGAAGATATATAACATGTAGTCATACCAAAAATCCTAAATATATCTATTCCTTTATATTCTATATACATAGACTTTTTCCTTCATTCATTTGAACGATTTAACTTACACCTGAGGCCACTACGACATTTTAACAATGATGTATTAACGGGGAGGTTGCAAAACTAGTGAGAAATCATACTGTGGAAACTCTTACTTAGTTAAACAAAAACTATGTAAGAGTTTCTGTTTATTCCGGAGTATCTATTACAGTAGATCATTTTAATTTTGATAGAAGTATACCCTTCCACCATGTTTTTCCATCTTTATATTCCCTATAGACTCTAAGTAAACTAAATTTGTAATAGTTTGGATTAACGCAGATATAGAGCGATGAAGGGAAAGTTCCTTACCATATATAAGTTGAGACACCTGATAGGCGCTACTTCCTTGTTCAAGGATTGATTCATATGCCTGTTTCCATCTCTTCTGGTAATGTATCTTCATATCTTCAATTCGTCTTGATAAGTTTGTTATTGACTCACCATGTCCAGTAAGTACAAATTGGGTAGGGTAGTTCTTGATTTTATCAAGGGAGTGGATATAATTCTTTAACGGATTATCTCCAACGCTTTGGGACATAACAATTGGATTAATATCATTCAGAATATGATCGCCTGCTAAGAGAATGCCATATTGTTGATTATAAAAGCAAAAATGATCGGGAGAATGCCCTGGGGTCCATATGGTTTCAAAGATGCTATCCCCAAGTATAATTTCTTCATGATCTTCAAAGAGATGATTGGGTTCAAAATCATAGGATTCCATCCTATTAAATTCATTATCCTGATTAGTGGTAATAGGTAACCCATGTAAATACAATAAGGATGAGTGTGAATTAGATGATTTTTCATCCTGGAAGGATGCCCTTATCCTTAGCATCTCTTCATAACTTTTTGCTGACATCCATACTGGCATATTGAATCGCTTTTGAAACCAGCCAGCTAAACCAACATGGTCAGGATGACAATGAGTCAATACCAACTTTTCTACAGGAGTGTCTTCAGAAAGCACTTTAGTCCATAATATTTTGGCTTCCTCCGTGTAATCCCCAGTATCAACTATTGTAAAACCATTTTCTCCTTTTATTAAATAGCAATTAACATGCCCCATATCATAGGGAATGGGTACTTTTAATTGATAAATTTGGTCAGACACCTTATTAATCATTCATGAACTCCTTTCAATTGACAATAGTGGTTTTATAACAAAGTTATTTATTTCTACTTAATGGTTACCTAACCTTGACCGTACCACCATCTACCATAAGAGTTTGCCCTGTTATATAATCAGCATCGCTACTTGCAAGAAACACTGCAGTTCTGCCAATATCATTCTCACAATCACCCAGCCGTCTTAGTGGAATGGTCGCTATCATCTTGTTATAAGAGTTGATATTATTTTCATGCCAATGTTCAATTCCGGGTGAATTTGCTAAAGGGGAAATTATATTGACATTGATACCATATCTTCCCCATTCATTAGCTGCAACTCGAGAAATGGCACGAATAGCCTCTTTAGCTGCCGCATATGACGTTTGTTTGCTTAGTCCTTCAAGCCCTGCTCCAGAAGCAAAATTAATGATTTTCCCTTTAGATTCTTTTAAATAGGGCAAGGCTTCTCTCATCAAAATATATGTTGGCCAAAATCCCGAATTAAAAGATAAATCCATTATTTCCTCAGTCGTATCTTCAAAACTTACATTTTTTGAAGCATGGGCATTATTTACCAATATATCCAATTTACCAAAATATTCTATTGTTTTCTCTACTAAGTTAGATAAAACGGCTCTGTCTGTTAAATCTGCTTGAATATATTTCGCCTCACACCCTAATTCTAATAATTCGCTTTCTGTATCTTTTCCTTTTTGTTCATTTAAACCCACAAACAAGATAGATGCTCCTTCTTTTGCAAAAGCATGACAAATTCCTCGCCCAATACCTGATGATCCACCTGTCACTAACGCCACTTTGTCTTTTAATCTCACGAACCTCAACTCCTATAGTTCTATATATTAATATTATTTTTGCTAGAAATACTTTCTTAAAGATAGCCTTATTATTTTCTAAAATATGGTATATTAATGTAATCAAGTTTCTTTTATAACATAATAAAAGGACGGAGGTTCTGATTTATGTCGCAAAAGGTGCCAGCCGACTTAATAATTGAAAATGTTTCGGTAATTACTATGGATCCACTTTGTCCTTATGCAAAGGGAGTTGTCATATCAAATGGCAAGATACTAGAACTCATCAGACACGATGACAATAGCTATTGGCCAATAGCACCTGGTGGTGAACGAGTCGATGGAGATGGAATGACAGTTTTACCGGGACTGATTGATGCCCATTGCCATTTGCGTGCTCAGATAAGCCAAGTTCTCTCCGTTCCTTGTGGTCGAGAAGATGTATCAAACATCGAAGATATCATTTTAACCATTCGGAAACGTTCTAATTCTCTTCCCGAAGGATCGTGGGTACGCGCAACTGGATATGATTTTTTTCACCAAACAGATAAACGGTATCCTACACGATGGGACTTAGATAAAGCTACTTCTAATCATCCCATCCGATTACGCCATGTGACCAGGCATGCTTCCATACTAAATAGTAAGGCTCTCGAACTAGCAGGAATCGGGACGGAACCTTCTGAACCAGTAGGTATCACTGTGGAACGAGATTCTGATACGAAAACTCCCACTGGTCTTATTTATGGTGGAGACACTTGGTTATCCCAAGATGTGATTCCTCCTATCACTTCCAAAGAACTGCAGTTCGGGGCAAAGAATTTACAAACCAAACTTCTTAGTAAAGGGATAACGGCGGTACAAGATGCTACTCCGACAAATAGTATATTTGACTTGAAATTCTGGTCTAGCCAAATGGAAAGTGATTGGGTAATAGCGATTCAAATGATGACGGAGATGAAGAATTACGATTGTATGGCGCATTTCCTTGAAAAGAATAAAGTGCTTGGATCTTACAATGCATTGGAAATGGGACCAATCAAGGTCGTAATGGAATCTCTGCCAGAACTATATCCAGACACCCTTGAACTCTCACGACTGGCCGTCGAAGCCACTCTTCGTGGTGTGCCCTTGGCCATACACGTTGTAAATCCCGAAATGGTTTGGTCTGCTCTAGAGGCAATTCGCCATGCGGCAGAGCTATATCCTCAAGAAAAAATCCAACATAGACTCGAGCACTTAAGTCTTTGTCCTGAAGCTTTTTTACCGGATATTTCAGAATTAGGTATAATCGTAGTAACAAATCCAAGCCTGGTTCATGACCATGGCGACCGATATCTCTCCGAGGTGGAGAGTTCAGAATATAGTTGGCTATACAGAATGAATAGCCTACTTTCAAATGGAATCCCAATGGCTGCTGGTTCGGATGCCCCGGTCGCTACTTTTAATCCTTGGATTGGTATTCAAACCGCATGCACCCGCGCTACCTCATCAGGGAAACAATTAGGGATCAGTGAAAAGATTCGCCGTTGGCAAGCACTAGAATTGTATACGACTGGAGCTGCCATGGCAGCTGGTTGGCAGAAAGAAAGGGGAATGATACGCCCAGGTTTTCAGGCCGACTTAATAGCATTAGATCAAAATCCGCTTACTTGCAAGGTTGAGAGTTTAAGTGACATACATACCCTTTGCACTTGGATACGAGGGAAATTAGTTTATAACAGCTGTGATATAGAAAATTAAACCCTAATTATCAGTTTGTCACAATATTTAGACTATAGTATGATTGAACTACCTTTTGACTTATAAAAATATTTAAGACCAGTTACATACTAGTCCAAGAGAATAAGACAGAATAGATTAATGGAGGAATACATGTCTTCTAATAAGACCATACATCGATTAAGTACAGTAGATAATGCAATATCACTTCTCACTTTGTTTCTTAAATATGATTCAATAGGACTCGTAGACGTGGAAAGGGAAACTGGTATCAGTAAAACCGCTGCTTTCCGTTTGGCTGCCACTATGGCAGATCGAGGATTTTTGGTCAAGGATTCAAAAACAAAGCGTTATTATCCAGGCCCTATCCTCTTTCAATTAATTCGAAAATTTCAAGTGAATGATATTATTACCATTTCACAGCCATTCATTCAAGAGCTGGCTACACATACGACTGAGTCCATTTATCTATCTATTCGGTCAGGAAATAAGAACATATTCTTATCAGGTGTCGATAGTTCCCATCCCATGAAGGTTACGATTCCCTTAGGTGATGAAATGGAATTATATTATAGCGCAACTGGTAAACTACTTATGGCTTACATGTCACCGGCTGATATTGATAACTATTTCAAAAGGACCTTTTTACATAATTCCACACCTGAAACTACTGTGGATTTCGAACAATTGAAAACTGAATTGACAAAAATCCGAAACGCAGGTTACTCCACTAGTTTTGGAGAATACGATTCTGAAACTGCAGGTATAGTTGCCCCCATTTGGGGACTGGCTGATGAACCTGCAGCCACAATAGGAATATATTTACCTATGACACGCATCACACCTGATAGACGAGACGAAATGATCAATCTAGTTTTAAATACTGCAAACAAGATTTCCATGGAATTTGGGAAGCACTAATCAATAAACACAAGTAGGAGATCTATGTATTAATCTCCTACTTGTGTTTATTCCAGGTATGCGCTATAAGTACTTTTTCCCTTGCCAATCCTTCAGCTAATGACATATCCAAACCATTAGTAACTAAGGACTTAATTACCCTTGATGAATTTGCATTATGCTCAACAACTTTCCGCATATAGTCTACAGTGAACTGTATTAATTCATCTCTAGGCACAATACGGCTAATCATTTTCATCCGGTATCCTTCTTCTGCCGTAATTCGTTGACCACCCAAAGCAAAATCCATAGCTAACCCTTGATGTACCAGTCTAGGAAGGCTCTGGGTTCCTCCTGCTGCAGGTATCATCCCCAGTTGCGCTTCAGGTAAAGCCAATTTTGTACCAGGGGCTGCAAAACGAAAATCACAAAGCATAGCCATTTCTAATCCTGATCCTACTGAAAATCCATGCAAGGCCGCTGCAATTGGCTTTGTCATACGACGAATTTCCTCCCATAAATCTCTTTGTAGCCTAACTTGCCGTTTTTTTAATACAGGAGGATAGGTACCAAATTCAGTTAGATCTGCACCCGAACAAAACCCCTTTCCCGCTCCGCATAATACAGCTGCCTCAATAGTCGGGTCATCACGAATAACCATGATTATTTCGTATAATTGGTCCCTCATTGCAACGTTGAATGCATTTAAACGATCAGGACGATTTAATGTAATTAATGCTATGGGTCCCTCTTTTTCTAAACGGACTACTGAATCGTATGATTCCATAAGTCACCCCTTTTAGGAATTTCACTTTTGATTTTAATCATTCTCCTTTAAATTGAAGCGGGCGCTTTTCTAGAAAAGCATGAACCCCTTCCATTCGGTCATGGCTTGTTTGGAGCAACATATAAATGTCAAGTTCCAGGCGGAGTGCTTGTTCCAATGGCAATTCACTCCCTCTTAAGAGACATTCCTTTGTGAATTGCATCGACAGAGTGGAGAGTTTGGCTAGCCGTTGGGCCTCTCTACATGCATCTTCCCACAAAGAGATACTACTTATTACTTTGTTTACTAGACCAAGTGTTAGTGCTTGAGATGCTGTTATCCCTTCTCCGCCAAGCAACATAGACATTGCTGGACCTTTACCGATCAAGCGCGGCAAACGTTGAGTAATGCCTCCAGCTGGAACGAGTCCCCAAGTTGACTCTGGAACCGAAAAAAAAGCAGTATCGGTGGCATACCTGATATCCGCAACACATGCCAAACTCAAACCAATGGAAGAACATTGACCATCTAGAGCGACAATGATTGGGTAGGGTATACGCGCCCACTCTTCAATTGCTGCACTTGCTAGAGTAACAGTAGCATATGATTCATCTTCCGGAATCACAGTCGCTGATGAATGGTTTAAGCCCATCGAAAAGTCTGAACCACTGGAACCGAGAACAATAACTTTAATGTCATTCATTTCTATAATTTCACGCGCAATGCTTTTTAATTCCTGTGACATCTGTGAATTAAATTGATTCTGCTTTTCTGGGTCATTCAGTAACACGTACAAGATTTGTTCTTCGATCCAGACCTTAAGATATTGATATTTCAAAGTTTCAACCTCCTCCAAATAAATGCGCTACCATGTAACATCTACAACCAATAAAATTCCCATGTAACACCGTTCACTCATTTCATGTTTTTGAAATTACTTAATAAGATGACCGTACACTTCACTGGCATGCGAATTAAATTCTGGAGGCGGACACTTAGGAGCTTCCCAACCTATGCTCTCCCAAGGTAAACCAAGTACAGGATCTCCACCAGGTAAAGAAAAAGGGATTATCTGACCTGAATTAACTATATCTATCATACTTTTCACACTAACAGGATTTTTCTGCTGGGCCGGAATATCCCCATCAATCAAATAATCAGCAGTAAACTGACACGCCACCTCATATTGAGAAAGATCTATCTGCATTCCAGTACATTCGTTTTCCTTCCTTATTAGGGAAGTAACAAGAGCAAAAGCACCATGAATACCTGCTCCCATATCCGTCAAGGAAAATCCGGGGAGAAAAGGAATTTTATTAGGATAAGAAGTAATTGATGCCAGCCCAGACATTGATTCTAGGGTAGGGCCATATCCTACGAAATCTCGATACGGACCTGTCTGGCCAAAAGCAGAAAGTGAAACAATCGCTAAGTCAGGTTTATATTTCCATAATTTCTCCCTTGTTAACCCAAAGTTGGTCATAACGCGTGGGCTGAAGTTTTCTATGAGGATATCGCTTGTGGTCACTAAATCTAGAAATGTTCGATAATCTGACTCTAATCGTAAATCCAATTGAATTCCAGTCTTATTTCGATTAAGTTCTCTAAAAAACGGGGACGATGCACCTTTATTTGACCGAATGCCATCCGGACGGTGGGGTGCCTCGATTTTAATAACCTCCACACCCAGATCTGCAAACAATCGCGTGCAATATGGGCCAGACCACATTCCTGTTAAATCCAATATTCTTATATCTTTCCAAGATGATTTCTTTATAGAATTACCACCCTCGCCTTTCATTTGTGTGTGATTGGAGTTGATTTTCCAAGGTAGATTAATCTTCTTTGAATCCGACCAAAATTGACGGGCGGCCAGCTGAGTACAGTTTTTCACATCTTCTAGAGTTTGGACTTTAGCAAAAGGCATACGAAATGTCTGTCCTGTAACGAACAATTCCTCCTGTGTCATTGTGCAAGTCCACTTCGCTAAAGAATTTTCCAAACCATCACAATCTGCCATTCTCACTTTTGCATCCGACCATTCTGCACGATGTGATAATCCCGCCCAATTCTCTAACAATTCCCACTTCTCATCAACTGGGGCTCCCACAAAGACCCAACCATTAGCTGCGGGCAGGATAGCCATTGGGGATAATGAATGGTGCCGATTCCCTGATTTACTTCTAGATACCCCTGTTGAAATATAATTAGAATAAACGCCTTCTAGAGCACTAACGGCAATAGAGAGCGCTTGCACCTTAACCAAGCGTTCACGACCTGTCCACGTTTTCTCCAAAAAGGCAAGCAGTCCAGCCGTTGCAGCATGGGCTCCAACCAGATAAGAGGCAGGATAACCTCCAATTGCCAAAGGAGGCCCAGATGGTTCACCAGTTAAATCCATCCATCCTCCCAAGGCTTGAAGACCATGCTCTTCATCATTCTCAATACCTTTTGGAAAATCTATTCGAACAACAATACTACGGAATTCTGAATCAGATAGAAAGGTAGTTAATCTTTGGTCCAACGTATTACATCCATGACTATCCCACAATATGATATCCCATGATTCGCAAAGAAGCCGATTCAATATTATCTCACGGTCTCTAAAATCCTTGGCCTGTAAAACCTTTTTTTCGGTATCCCGGAAAGAAGAAATTACTTGTGATTTCATCGACAACTTGGTTACTTGTGCCCCACTCATTGCAAGCATCCGGCCTGCGTATCCACCAGAAGGACCTTCTGCAAGTTCAAGAATCCGAATTCCGGTCAAGAGCTCGTTTTCTAATTTATGCAACATTGCCATTACACGCCTTTCTTCCATTCCAATATCAGATCTTAGTTTCCACTTACTTTTTCACCTTATTTACCCACTTGGATTTTTGGTTTTCCTTTTTATCTTGTTAGTATTCAAGGCTTTTTAATCAGCTGTGGGTAAGGCAACTGGTTTTTTCATTTCCATATTTTTATTGCAACATTGAACAGTACCTTCTCCTGCCTTTATACATAGGATCTCAACTCCACATTGCTTACATTCCATCCTTTTACCAAGTTGATTTGCCACTGATACTCACCCCTACTTAATATATTATTTGTATTTTCATACTATATTAGTTTATTTGCTTTCCAGGGTTTTCCCACAACATTTCATTTCTGCAGGTGCTGCCTTAATTACGATAAATTCACTTTGGCATGTTAAACAAACATATTTGCTACCAATTTTAAGTGACAAATTCTCCGCCTCCTGCTTTTACTCGTTTCGGTACTATTCTCATTTAATTTTTTTTCTAGCAGTTAATGGCATATCCCCTATGATATCATTCTCTTTCAATGAAACGATACGTTCTTCTGTTAATTCCAAAATACCCTTTAACACGTACTCATTATGTTGTCCTAGTGTTGGGGCCGGAGTCTGATGTTCAAGGCGTTGTTCTGAAAATTTAACTGGCCATGTCGGAAAATCTTGTGTACCCGTGAATTCCCGGCTAACCGTTTGAAACATATCTTTTAGGTAAGGCGCTTCGGCTATCTCGTCTACATGTAGTACAGGACCAGCACTCACTCCCGATTTTTGTAGAACATTTGTTATTTCTTCATTTTTTAATTCCTTTGTCCAGTTTTCCACCAATTGATCCAATTCTGATTGGTGTTCGCACCTTCCATCCATAGTCTGAAAACGGGTATCAGTTGTCCAAGAAGGGTTTCCTATGACATTACAGAACCTTTGCCACTCGTCTTCTGTAGTGACAGCAAGCGCCACCCATGTATCATCCCCTTTGCTACGGTATATTCCGTGTGGTGACATATTCGGTTGTCGATTCCCCATACGTCCCCAATTACGTCCATTCATGGAGAAATCCGCTATTGGCTGACCCATTAAGTTAGCACATCCCTCAACTTGCGCAACTTCCACTGATTGCCCCTTACCTGTTCTTGCTTTGTACTCCAATGCAGCTAAAAGGGCATTAGAAGCATGGAAACCCGAGATTACGTCAGCTACACCTGCTACAACCATGGGATTATCGTCACGGTAACCATTCACTTGAGCGATACCAGACAATATTTCAAAAGTGAAAGCGAAGCCTGGTTGGTCTCGATAAGGTCCAGTTTTACCGTATGCAGGCATAGACATCATAATGATTTGTGGGTTGACTTCACAAAGGGTTTCATAGGAGAGACCGAAATTCTCCATGACACGTGGTGTAAAGTTTTCAATCACCACATCGCTTTTAGTGACTAGATCTTTGAACAACGCAATCCCCTCAGGGTCATTTAAATTAAGTGTGATGCCCACTTTATTCATATTTGCACCATTAAACTGAGGCCCTAACTCCCACCAATTTTCTCCTGGAGTAGACATGGAATACCTGAATCCATCTGGGAGCTGTACCGATTCAATTTTAATCACTTCTGCGCCCAATGCACCAAGATACGAGGTGCAGATTGGACCCGACCACCACATGGTCAAGTCTAATATTCGAACTCCTTCCAAAGGTAAGGATGACATAGATTCAATTCCTCCTTTTATCCAACATGATTGACTTAAATTACTCCTTCTTTGTCCAGCAGTTGGAGTTCCTCTTCTGTAAACCCTAATATTTCACCATAGAAATATGCATTATCTTCTCCTAATAATGGAGCTGGTTTTCTTATTTCCCATGGAGTTTCAGACAAGCGGTAAGGTGCCCCTGGCTGGACCACCTCACCCATGATAGGATGATTGACGGAAACAAAGAATTCACGCTCTTTATATTGTGGAAAATCAAGCATCTCACCAAATGTCGGAATGGCAGTGATAGGCACTCTCCATTCAATACCTAGTTTGAAGATTTCTTCCTTTGTATGTTCCATTAGCCATTTATCTACTCTTTCGCGAAAATCGTCCCTATGTTCAATTCGATTGAATAATTCCATGAACCTGGGATCTTCAACCCAATCATACATTTCCGTCATATAACAAAAATCTTGCCACTGCTTTCCTGTCAGGATGCTAATGCCAATATATCCATCCTTACATTTTTCGATGCTTGGTAGTGAAACATATCGCTTTGTGAAAATGGACGGACTACTTGGAAAGGAATTTTGGACGGTACGATAGGGCGTTTGTAGTACTCCGCATTCTGTAATTGAAACATCTACATGTTTACCTTTGTTGCCATTTCGTCTACCGGCAATTGCTGCGAGTGTTGACATACTTGCAATTGCCCCTGAAATGTACTCCATCATCCTTAATGCCCCTCCAGCCCTAAGTGGTTCTCTTGATTCATCTCCAATTTGATATGCAAATCCACTCATTGCCTGTGTTATAAGTTCCGTGGCCTTAAAATCACGATAAACTCCTTGCTGGCCGAAATTTGAAATAGATGTCATAACTAGGTTTGGATTTATTTCCTTAAGTACATCGTAACTTAATCCCAAACTTGGCATGACCCTGGGACTGAAATTTTCCACCAAAACATCAGCATCTCTAACTAGATTTTTAATAATTTCCACTCCACGTTCACTTTTCAAATCCAATGTGATTCCTATTTTATTGTTGTTAAGGTAGCCGAATAATCCACTTGCATCAAGGTTGGGTTCATCATTAGGAAAAGGTCCTTCTTTTCTTGAGGGGTCACCTTTTCCAGGTTGTTCAATCTTTATAACTTCGGCACCTAAGTCTGCCAACATTTTAGTACAATATGGTCCCGCGATGTTTCTTGATAAGTCTATAACTTTGAGGCCAGAAAGGGCTTGCTCCCCCATATATTTCACACCCTTCATCTTCATAGGAAAATATTATTAATTCACAGCTCTAGTTTACAACTAGAGCTGTACATCATTTATTCATCATTTACCTTAAACATTTTCATTTAAGGAATTGCAGTGAAGCATCGGCAACTGATTTTTTTGAAAGAGATTGACCGATCCTCTTCAAATGTATGGGAGCCGGTCCAAGATTCAATTGCATACTTTTAAAACGGCGGAAACAGAATTGTAACGGATAGTCCATGTCAAGTCCTACACCACCGTGTAATTGATGAGCCCCCACCAAAACATCTTGGCCTTTCATACCCAGCCATGTCTTGGCGATGGATACTTCTCTTTCTGCAGACACACCTTTTTCAAATTTCCATATAGCTTGATAGGCAGCTAACCTTCCTCCCTCAACCATTGTATACATATCCGCCAACCGGTGTTGCACTGATTGAAAACTGCCGATTGTCCGTCCAAATTGCATACGCTCTTTCACATAATCTCTAGTCACTTCCAATGCCCTTCGGAGTACACCAGCCATTTCAATGCATTGAAGAGCAGTTGCCATCTGTAATGTTTTTTGTGTGATGGTCCATCCGTTGTCTACTTCACCAAGGATATCTCCAGCTGAGACATTCGCTTCCTGAAGGTCAACTTCAAATAATCGATCAGATCCAATGGATGGTAATTGGGAAGTTTGAACTCCTGATTGGTTTCCTTTAACTAGAAAGAGACTTAACCCTTCACTACTAACGTCGGAACTCTTTATCGTTCGGGCTAGAGTAAGCAGGTAATCAGCAGAATCTGCAAATGGAACAAACAATTTTGACCCAGAAAGACTATATTCTCCTCCACTCTTGTCTGCGAAGGAAGTTATATGTTTAAGATCGTAATGAGCTTGTGGCTCCGATAAAGCACTTGTGAATATAAGCTCTCCACTAGCGATTTTAGGTAACAAATCACGTTTTTGTGCTTCTGTACCATGATTAATAAGGGGAAGCACCCCATAAGAGATAGTTGATAAAAATGGGGCCGGCAGGCAAGCATACCCTGCTTCTTCTATGACAATGGCCAAATCCATTAAATTACCACCAGCTCCACCATACTCTTCTGGGATTATTAATCCTAGTAGGCCCAAATCGGCCATTTCCTTATAAAGAGATAATGAATAACCCTTATTATTCTCTTCAAACTCCTTTAGCATAGATACCGTACATTTCTCTTTGAAGAATTTTTGCGCTGTGCTTTTGAACACCTCTTGAACTTCACTTAAAGCAAAATCCATAAAATCTCACCTCTTTTATCATGTATTTTGGCGTTTAAACTTGGGTAATACAAGATCATCGGAAATTTGTTCAATCACTACTTCTACAGGCATACCTATATAAATCTCCTCAGGCTCACAATCTACCATATTAGAAACGATGCGGACCCCTTCCTCTAATTCAACAAGGATACATTCATAAGGAACTTCAAAAGCGGGGTGAACAGGTCGGTGGTAAACGACGTAGCTGTAAATAGTCCCTTTTCCACTTGAAGGTACCCACTCCATATCGAATTTTTTACAGTTGTAACAAATTGGTCTAGGTGGATGCATATAAAGTTGACAGCGCTTACATCTTTGGATGTGAAGTTCTTTTTTTTCAAGGAGGATGGACCAAAACTCTTTTGTATCCTCACTCATCATAGGTTTAGGGATTTCGTATTCCGTATTGTAGCGAACCATTTACTCATTACCTCCTTTTTAAAATGAGACCACTTGAAGGAACACCTGGACCGCTTGTCACCAAGGTAAGCTCCGCATCCTCTACTTGTGTGGTTGAAGTTCCCCGAATCTGGCGTACACCTTCCGTGATTAGATTCATACCATGAAGGTAGCCTTCGGACATAAGACCGCCAGCTGTATTGATGGGAAGCTCGCCTCCGAGTCTAATTCGGTCGCCACCTTCACAAAATCCTACTCCTTCTCCAGCTCCTACAAAGCCAAGGGCCTCTAATTGCATAGGAACTAAAGGGCTGAAAGCATCATAAAATTGAGCTACATCGATATCTTTCGGAGTTACACCAGCCATCTTAAACAAGTCTTTTCCATATTGCGCTATTTCAGGAAACTCCGCTATATCAGGACGATAGAAACTAGTCATGACTTCCCCGTTAGTTGAAGTGCCTTGAATTGCACCAGAAATATAGGCTGGACGCTGCTTCAAGTGTTTTGCCCGTTCAGCTGTTGTAACTATTACGGCAACGGCTCCATCTGTACTTAAACAGCAATCATGTCGGCGTAAAGGGGCTACATTCATTGGTGAATCGAGGTATTCTTCCATGGTTAAAGTACGGTCATAGAACATTGCATGTGGATTACGATTCGCATGTTCGCGGTTAACCAATGCAATAGAACCGAATTGTCCATCCTTTATCCCATATTTATGGATATAACGCTGAGCAAACATACCATCCCAAGAAACGGGGGTTAATAGTCCGTATGGGTGATACATTCCCATATACACATCAGTAGAGACTCTTGAAGATTCAAAATCACCAAATTTTATCCCTGAAGCATCCCTAATCGATCGTACACATACCACATAATTTGCTAAACCCGCCGAAACTGCGGCAACAGCATGTGCAACTGTTCCACAACTTCCACCGCCGCCATAAGGGGTTTTACTAAAAAAGCTTAGGTTCGGTATCCTTAATGCTCGTACGATTTCAACCTGTTCAGCAGCAGTATCTAGGGTATAATTGACCATTCCATCAATATCTTCAACCTTGAGCCCAGCATCCTCGACTGCATCTAAAATAGCTTCTAAAGCCATGTGAAGTTCACTTCGACCGCAGTTACGGCTAAATTCTGTAGCTCCAATCCCAACTATCGCAGTTTTATCAGATACATTCTCCACAGATATTACCTCCTCACATGGTCTAAATTTAAAGCTAGTACAGCAGTGCCTACGGCATGATTCCCCAGCTTATTTTTACCGTTAAACTCTACTTCTACTAAATTCTCATTATCAGATTCATATTTTTTGATAATGCGGCCACTAATGGACATCACATCACCGGGATAATTGGGAACAGCAAGTCTGACTGTAATTTTCTTAAGTTCCCCGGTTGGACCGCACCAATCCGTCAAGTACTTTCCGATTAGTCCATTAGTAGTAAGGATATTCATAAATACATCGTCAGCACCTGCTTTACGTGCCGCTTTATAATCATGATGTACGTCTGTATAATCGTGCGTTGCGGAAATCGCTCCTGCAACTACTAATGCCGCGGTAATCTCCCTTTGTTGTACAGGTAACTCATAGCCAATCTCAACTTCATTCCAACTAATTGCTGATGAACTTGTTATAGACATTCATTTTCCTCCTTATGTTTAGAAATAGCATTATAAACTAAAATAGTGAAAGTCTGTTTGCATACTAATTCGTCACGTTGGTTGACGAATGTATAAAGAAAGGTAACAAAATAACCTGGTCCACGGACCGTTTGCTTTTCGGCTGATACTTTATCCACTGAAACGGTGTAGGATATTCGGTCTCCTAACATAATCGGTTCAAAATATTCTTGACTCTGTTCAGTTGCAACGATAGACGTATATCCTTCCTTTTCCAGTAAAGCAATTAAAAGTTCTTGCGAATGCGGATCCCGCTTGGCTTCTGGCCAGAGTGGATTCATCGTAAAAACTTGCACTTGCATTGGAGGAGCAATGATACCTTCGAATTTTGTTTTTGAAGCATAATCTTCATCCAAATATAACGGGTTTGTATCCTGCATCACTTCACACCAATGTCGAATCATTGGTTTACAAACCTCATCTGGTCCCTCAATTTTTTCAGAATATACACCCACAAATTCGTTTATCATATCTTCAGTCAAAGGCATCTTTTATTTCCTCCTTATTTGTCTTTATGATTCTATATCATTCTTTTATCACTCACGTCACGTTCGAGGCAATCCTAAACCGAATCTTGCAACAAGATCACGCATGGAGTCGTTTGCACCTCCGCCAAAAAGAAAAACGACATGCTTTTTAGCATAGGACTCAGCTTTTCCATCTAAAACAGCATAACTTGAACCTGTTTCTAACTGGCCAAACATTCCCATGATTTGCATGCATGTATCATATACTTTCTGGTTGAGCTCTGCTGCGAACACTTTGTTCATAGATGGTCGAAAAGTTGCGTTCTTTTCATTGGAATGAGACCATGCAGCCCGGTAATTAAGTAATCTAAGAACCTCTATTTCTACGGTTAGTTCAGCAAGGCGTTCACTTACCCACGGATTGTCAATGATGCGTATTCCATCTATCATGTTATCACTTGCCCATTCAGTCGTTTCCTCAATCATTCGTTCCATCTTTGAATAGGTTGACAGCATAAGCCTTTCTAAGGAAAGCTGTGTTGTGATATATTGCCACCCTTTGTTTTCCTCCCCGACAAGAGCCTCTAGAGGAACCCGAACATTATCATAGTAAGTGACATTCGTTCTTTCACCCATCAGGTTCATTGGTGTCACGGAGAATCCGGGAGTATTTGTAGGTACTAAAAAAATCGATATGCCTTTATGTTTTGGAGCTTCAGGATCAGTACGGGCCGCTAACCAAATGTAATCAGCTATATGTGCATTAGTGGTGAAAACCTTTTGACCATTAATTACGTAAGAGTCTCCTTCTTTTACTGCTCTCGTCTCTAGGGATGCAAGGTCCGTCCCAGCTTGTGGTTCTGAATAACCAACTGCGATTTCGACTTCGCCTTTCAGAATCTTAGGTAAGAAATATTCTTTTTGTTCTTTTGTCCCGA
Organism: Peribacillus sp. NPDC097675; assembly: GCF_050277655.1. Classification (NCBI taxonomy): domain Bacteria; kingdom Bacillati; phylum Bacillota; class Bacilli; order Caryophanales; family Bacillaceae; genus Peribacillus; species Peribacillus sp. NPDC097675. The sequence goes on from NZ_JBNNSK010000006.1 coordinate 210,954, forward strand.
GTTTCATCAGAGTCGGTCCAACCGTCTCGAGGGTAATAAATGGAATATTGACACCTGTTCGGTTAATTTCCTCCAAGAAAATATATTGTTCGAGAGGAGTCCTTCCTTGGCCACCATATTCAGCAGGCCACCCAATACCAAGCCATCCATCTTGACCTAGATTACGAATATATTGATGCCAGAGGGGACCCCCATCTGGATTCTCTTTTAGTTCATCCAATAGTTGAGGTGTTATTTGATTGTCTAAATATGAGCGGATTTCCTGTTTTAGTTGATCTTGTTCATCGGTTAAGTCGAAACGCATAACGATCACCTCTTTACAATTTTTCACAACATTAAGTTCTAGAAATCGAGTAATCTTAGAATGGATTATATGAGGGTGTTCCTTAGTTGATAGGATCGGTAATAAATTGTTCCCTTAAATTTCTTTTTAGGATTTTACCAGTTGATGTTCTGGGGAGTTCTTTTGCAAATGTAATTTTCGTTGGTCGTTTAAAGCTAGCTAAATGGTTCTTGCAATAAAGTATGAGTTCTTCAGTTGTGGGTGGAGATTCTGGATTGTTTGGGATGACAACTGCCATTATCTCTTCTCCCCATTCCAGACTGGGGATACCAATTACAGCGACATCAGCTACTTCAGGGTGATCAAAAAATACGTTCTCAATTTCAGAGGGGGAAATATTCTCACCACCACGAATAATCATATCTGAACTGCGTCCACTTAAGAACAGGTAGCCGTCTTCGTCTAACCACCCCATGTCTTTCGTATTGACCCATCCATCGACTAGTGTTTCACTTGAGGCATCAGGTCGTTTCCAGTACCCCTTCATTGTCCTTCCCGTTCGAACATAAACATGTCCGATTTTATTCACTTCCGCAGGCACACCCTCATCGTTTAAAATTTTTATATCCACTCCTGGTAAGGGTTTACCTACTGAGGAAAGCCGCCGTATCTTTTTATCAATTTCTTCCGCTGATCCACTGAGCTTATGATCTTCAGGGTTTAGTACACAGACTGTAGAAGTGGTCTCGGTCATTCCAAATGCATTCGCAAAATTAACACTTGGAGGGAATAAATCGATTGCACGTCTTATGACTGGATACGGCATGGGAGCAGCACCATAAGAAAGACTTTCAAGTGAACTTAGATCTGTCGTGGTGAAATCTGGATGATTCATTACCCAACTAAGCATAGTCGGTACTAAAAATGCTTGCGTAGCTTTTTCAGTCTCTACAGCATGAAGCCACTCACCAGCATCGAATTGCCTTAACAGAATCAAGCGTCGCCCCGTATATACCGCATTGCAAATACTAGTCGCACCAGCAACATGATAGCTCGGTACGGAAATGATAGTAGATCCTCTATCTGTTCCATCAGCTGCTTCAGAATGTCCCATTACATAAGTAGTTAACTGGCCATATGTAATCATGACCCCCTTTGGTCTACTTGTGGTGCCACTCGTATACAAAAGAATTGCCAATTCATGACTCTCCACATCTACAAACTCCAGTTTCGGGTGTGTCACACTGTTGATAATTTCTTCATAATTCAGTCCTATCCCCTGATCACCGTCAATACAAATTGTTGATTTAATTCCACTTGAAGGTAACAAGGGAGCAATTAATTTCGTATAACGACTTTCAATCAGAAGAACTTTAATACCTGCGTCAGTAATCATAAACTCCAACTCATCAGCTTTTGAACGATAATTAATGGGAACGATTACAGCTCCTAGTTGGAAACTAGCAAAAAAAGCCTCAATCATTTCAGGACTGCTAGTCGCAATGATACCAATTCGATCACCCCGCCCTACACCTAATGATTTTAAGGCTGAAGCTAGGCGGCCTGTGCGGTCAATTAATTGAGAGTAGGTTTCCCTTTTCTCCCCAAAACTTATAATTTCCTGCTCAGGTGCTATACTCGCGGCAATATTTAATAACAAATAAGCATTCAATCCTAGTCCTCCCTCACATTTTTTGTAACCGTTTTCTTTTTATTTTTACCTTATATTGCCATTGCATTAATAATAATATAAAATTGCTAAAATAGCAATTATATAAAAATTAAATATTCAGAAAACAAGACCGCTGAATTCATACTTTTTAACAGATAAGATGAAATGAAATGAAATAAATTAATTGATTATTACCATGTAATTTCATAAAATCCCTCAAAGAATTTTAGGTATAAAATATTTTTTAAAGAGGAGCTTGCTATGAAAAAAGTGGACCGTAGAATTAGACGAACAAGGCAATCATTAAAAGATGCTCTTATTTCATTGATTGAAGAAAAAGAACTATCAGCTATCAGCATTACTGATATTGTAAATAGATCTGATGTTAATCGATCTACCTTTTATGCTCATTTTCGAGACAAGGAGGAATTACTAACTTGTTTAATTAACGAACTCCTAGATGGCATGATTCATTGCATGCGTGAATCTTCCTTACAAAACCACACGAAGACAAATCCAGTATGTGGTACCTCCATTGAAATACTCCAGCTATTCATCTATATAGAAAAGCACTCCGCTTATTTTAAAACCTTGATGAATCATGAAAGGGTGCCACAGTTTATGATTCATATCTCTCAAACTATGTATAATTTTTACTTTAAGGAAATTAAGACTCTGGAATGTGAAGAACGACTTAATCAAGGTTTTTTGGCTACCTATCTCTCTTCGGTTCTAGCAGGGTTTATTTATCACTGGTTAGTCCAAACTGATATGAAGTATACGTCAACTTATATAGCACAAGAATATACGAAGATTCTTACCATGAAACTCTTGCCCCCTCAGTTTACCCACATTGAATAAATTAACTAATTCACTCAACAAAGTTAACGGAAAATTAAGCTTATTTTGTTGTGTAATTTGAACTTATTAGAAAGTCCCCCTTTTTTTATTGTTTTTTCAACATTTCCATTATTTTTGATGATTGATAATCCTTACACGAACGGACTATAATCCATGTAATGAGCTAGTGAACTTTTATTTTTGTGATGAAGAAGTTCCTTTTTATTTGTAAGCGTTTACATCAAGGGTTTTACTTAAGCAATATGTAATTTTACTATATTAAAATTGGGGGAATATGATGAGAGAAGGAAAACAAAAGTCTCAGTGGGGTCAATTTGCTGCATTAGTGTTCGGTTCATTTATAGCAATCGAAGCAATGGTTTTTCAGGCTCCTGCAATTCCAAGTATTTCTGAACATTTTCAACTACCGACATACTTGGCAGGGTTAATCATCTTATCATTTTATATTTCTTCCACCGCACTCTATCCAGTAATGGGAAGAGTGGCAGATCAATTGGGAAGAAAACGGGTTCTATTATTCGGGATGTCAATTTTCGCAATCTCTGAATTTGCAGCTGCTTTAAGTCCTAGTTTCTCCTTCTTTTTAGGTGCACGTGTTGTACAAGGATTTGCGGTAGCATGTATCTTACCAGTAGCTATTGCTTATATCGGGACAATTTTCCCTCCTGAAAAACGAGGAATGGCTACAGGAATATTATCAGCAGTTCAGGCCGTAGCCTCGATGACTGGAGCTGTTATCGCAGGTTACTTGGTACAGCAATATGGCTGGCCAATCATTTATTGGGTCAGTGGCGTACTTTCAGTTATTGGTTTTGTAGTAGTAAAAGTGTTTGTGGAAGAAGCAAAAGGTAATGGATCACGTTCCTTAGATTTTCTTGGTGTTTTGCTATTAATTATAACCACTGGGTGTATGTTATCGGTTTCTACATTGGTGAAAAGCTTTGGCATTTCTTCTCCTTATACCCTTGGAACCCTTGGTATGGGTGTTGTAGCTGCAATTTCTCTATGGATAGCCGAAAATAAAATGGTCAACCCTATCGTTGAGCTTTCTCTGTTTAAACGACGGTTATTCGCCATGGTTGTAATCATAAATCTATTGGTCATTACAGCATTTCAAGCATTCATCTATTCTATGAACTTTTTTATTTCTACAAAACCTGGGGGCGATGTGGTAGAGGTAGGATTGTTTTACATGGTCATCTATGGGGGCTCTGCTGTTGGAGGGCTGATATTTGGAAAACTTGCTGATAAATTAAATAACAAAAAACTTGTACTATCCATCTTGCTGATTCCCATTATTACAATTTTCATTTTTTCATTTATTGATACCCAAACTCCTTTTTCTTATATTTCCACGTTCGCCTTTATTTTAGGCTTTAGTCTAGGTGCAATTACGCCGATTTTCATCAAGTATGCTTTAAGCGAGATTCCACCATCCCAGTTTGGAGCAGGCTCAGGTCTATATTCAACCCTACGCGACTTTGGAGCTCCGTTCGGTTCAGTTACAGGAATACTTATATTTTCAACATTTACGGACCTCTTTACAAAGTCATCTCTTCTCAGTCAAGCTAAACAGGCTGGCATTGATTCTAATTTCATGGGAGCCGTTGAACAAGCTAGATTATCTGAAGGGAAAATAACGGATCAAGGACTTGTATCCGAACTTCAATCGCTCGGAATAAAGTTTGAGGATTTATTGTCAACTGCATCGGGAGAGGGCCTTTCTTTTGCCATACAGAATATTTCATATATCGTAATTGGATTATTCATCATCACCTTTATTCTCAGTATATTTATACCAAGCACTAAGGTTGAAAAGGTTGAACGGATACCAAATATCGAGGTGGAAATAGAAACCTTAGATCCAGAAACTCCAATCTAATCATTACTTCTCCTCTTAACCAAAGATCATTAAATGTTGATTGTTCAGAGTATGCTTGTGCAGATAATAAAAAAAGTACGGACTGATATAACTCATGCCGTACTTTTTCTCATTATAAGATTTTGACTTCTAACTGATTTTATAAGGCACATTTAATCTAACTAATATAAATCCTCAATTCAAAGGTTCATTCATCTGCAAATTCTTTTAATCTAGGTAAAATGGGTACTAATATTTCATTTGCTATGTAATCTGTATCTAAACCGATGAACTGTTTTCCGTCTAATTCAACAGATCTGGCATACTCGGGATTGTTACAAAATATAAACGAGATTATTCCATCTTCTTCTGTCATGTCTACATATTTGAATGAAATTTGATTTTGGGTTAAACAACTTTCAAATGCAATACATAATTCGTCTAAATTGGAATGATCAATAGTTGAAAATTTCATTTTTTCATCTCCTCTGAATACAGGATAGCAAAATATTTGTTTGATTACAAAGTGTATATCAAAGTTTGATTTACCCTCATTCGGTTTTTATCACAGGTATCTACCGAGAGGGAATTATGCTGTCTCTCCACTAACGTTATACTTCCTAAGCTTACTCGTATCATTCATTATGAATATTCCGGTGCCTGTCTCATATGTTTATACAAACACCTTTTGAGGAGTGTGACAGCATGCAGTCTTTTTATAAAGGAACGCTCATCTTAATTATCGCAGCGTTTTTTGGCGAATGTATCGAGTTCTTCGTAAACATGATTCTTGCCAGGGAACTACAAGAAGAAGGCATGGGACTTTATATGTCCATTTTGCCGGTATTCTTTTTGATATATGTAATTGCCAGTTTTGAATTACATGTTTCAATCGCCAAGTTTGTAGCAGAAAACAAACCTACGTTACATTATAATCTATTGTTACATGCTTTTAAATTAGCTACAGTTGTCGTACTGATTATGTGTATCATCTTGCCTTTGGTCCTTACATTTTCTTCGATAATGGATGGATTCCATCCGTATATAAAATGGTTGCTGATTGGTTTGATCCCTATCGTCGCATTTTCATCGATTGCAAGAGGTTATTTTATGGGTGTACAGCAAATGAGCAAAATTGCAATCTCAAACTTTTTAAAGAAGATTTTTCAATTCGGCTTGCTTCTCGTCATCTTCAACCTTTTTCAATTCAACCAGGAAAAGTCTTTGCTCATGGCCTTTTTCGTTTTGGTTGGAAGCGAGTTCCTTGTATTCTTATACTTGTTCAGTATACTGATTCTTCATGTTCGAATCATGGGTCGTGGTACGAATCTAAGAACTACGGGCAAACATGCCCGCCAAAAGCTAATGGAAGTATCCCTGCCGACAATGGGACTAAGAATTTTCCATGCCGTAACAAATGCTATCCAACCTTTCCTGATCCATGCTGCCCTTCTTTCAGCAGGCTTTGGCACAGTACTCGCAACTGAGCATTTTGGAATGCTGACAGGTGTTGCAATGACTATCGGATTCTTTCCGGCTTTTATCGCTCACTCTTTAATGATCATGCTCATTCCAACGGTATCGGAAGCTCATAAGAAACAGGATAAAGAAAAGCTTAGAATCCTATTGCAAAAGTCAATGTGGTTTACGGGGATGTATGGAGTTCCAGCCGTACTCATTATCTATTTATTTGCGGAACCCCTGACCGCATTATTCTTTTCTTCTACAGCTGCCTCTCTATATTTGAAAATGCTTTGTCCTTATTTCCTTTTTCACTTTTTCATCATACCGATGCAAGCCTATCTCATTGGTTTAGGATTAGTGAAAGACGCATTTATCCATACAGTATGGGCACATATTGTTTCATTTTCACTTATGTATATCCTGGGTTCCCAATCCATTCTCAATATGGAAGGCGTTATTTTAGGTATGAATACAGGTGCAGTCTTAATAACATTCATGCACTACTTAACGATATGTAAAAAAATAGGCATTAGCCTCACATTGACAAAATCCAAGCAAAACGTATATTAATCGACTTTCCTTTTCTTGTACGCTTCTTGCTTGGTTTCATTAAACTAAACGAATTTCTGTATACTGTATCCTATAGATTTTTTAAAAAGAATTGTCCCTTTCCCTGTACATATTTCTCTATTTGATGTATATTTCAACATACTTGGGTATTAATCAAGCAACGTGGTTTAAAACTAAGCATACAACATTAATGGAGTGATTTCATGAGCAAGGCTAAAGCTAAGACTGGAACAGGCAAGGGAACAGGGACAGGTACGGGGAAGAAAGGCTGGAATCGTTGGAAAACGGGAGCCAATAAGAAAAAGAGCGCCAAACCATATGTAAGTAAAGGCGTTAAACATGGCAATGAGCCCAAAGCCTCCGGTAACGATACTAATAATAAAAACGAGAAATAATACGTATTTTACTGAACGGATTTGAATGTCTACACGTTAACATTCTAGTCTCAGAATCTCATGCAGGTTCATGTAGAAGATACTGGGCAATAGATAAAAATATATCAAAAAAAGACACTACCCAAGTCGGAGTGTCTTTTTTGTTCTATGAGGTTAATGAGATGTATGTATACATGAAAAGAAGAGAACATCTTTTTATCTAATATGACTTTTTGGTTTAGTCGAATTGGTTTTTTTAGGTGAGAGCTTTGTATTATAGGTGGTAGTTGCTTTTTTTACCGTATCTGTAACAGAATGAATGGCTTCCCCGACGTCTTGTGCAGAGTCGAACAATGGTTCGACCGTTTTGATTTTCCCTTTCACATCCACGGTGATATCATTCGCGGTATGGATTAGTTGTTTAGATTCGGATGAAAGATCTTGTATGGCACCTCTCACACCCACCAATGTTTTGTTGGCCTCTCCTAAGGTCACCATCACTTTCTGTAGTGTACCGATCAAGAAGACAACCAACCATATAAAAGCTAATGCAATTGCCGCGACGCTATATTCCATAACCATGAAAAAGTCCCCCTTAGACTTGAAAAATTCATTCCTTCATATGGCCTTCGACCGTTGCAAATGTTAGTGAATCCTGGGGTGCATGGCTTAATATTATTTGATTTTTATGTGTACTCCCTCTGGTTGATTATTTGGAGCTGTAGGGTTTGGTGGAATTTCTGATTCACTCCTGCTTGCTTCTTTGATTGAGTGCGTGACATTATGAATCATTTCTCCCACATCTTGGGCAGATTCTAGCAAAGGATCTACGTTACTCATTTTCCCTTTCACATCGACTGTAATTTGATTCGCGGTATGGATTAGTTGTTTAGATTCAACTGTTAGCCCATGTACTGCTTCTCTCACCTCTTCAAGTGTTTTATTGGTTTCCTCAAGTGTACCCATCCCTTTTCGAAGCGTCTGATTCAAATTATAAATCAAATAAATGACCGCTCCGGAAACACTTGCCACGCTTAATTTAATATACATGCATGCAACCACTCCTTTTCTTTAAATTTATGCATGAGTACTCCTATTCATTCCGTAAATGATTTTGCTAGACCCTTTCTTCTTAATCTGGATTTTTTGTCATGTCCGAGTATGTCTAAACAGTATCTGTTAGGCCATTCGTGTTATAAAAATTGTTTCTATTCGTTTCTGAACTGGCAGCTGCTTGTGCTAAGATTTATGAAAATTGCGGGGATGAATGCAAAAAGCATGATTATGAACATTGTCAGAATTGTGCCAAGGCCTGCTTGACATGTGCGGAATCATGTAGGAAGTTAATTTCATAACTTTGATGAAAGGGACAGTTTTTTTGTCCTTTCTTTATTTGTCCTTACTATCTCTTGCTAATGATTACTGATATGTTATTTAAACTACATAATGAGTTTAGTGGGAATTTTATATATTCTACCGAGGTTTATTCTGAAATTAATACTTGTATTTTCTCTTTTATTCTCATATTTTTTGCCCCTATAGATTTTAGGTTATTGAACTTTGCAATTTTAGGAATACTAGACTTAAATACAGGAGGTTAATGTAGATGGCCAATCAAAAAGTTCCCGCTGACAAAGATAAGGAAAAAGAAAAGAAAGAGAAAGAAAGCGAAGTAGCTCGACTAAATCGTTTATTAGGAGAGGTCATGAGGTATTTATCCGATGATGAACAAGAAGAAATTGACATCGAGTATTTATTGGAAAACACTGATGGTCTAAAGGAATGGTGGGATCAATACAGGGAGCTTGACCGAAAACGGGTTGAAGAACAAATTAAAAATTCCCTTGGTGATCTACCTATCGAAGATTTGGAATTAATCCTTGAACAAATACGTAATAAAGTGGATTGAGTCAATTTGCTCCCTGAGCCTAATGCTTCCTTGCATTTCCCAGGCAATTTAATGAAAATTATTGATGGTCTGGATTCAAAATGTTATACGTAATGTCATAACCTTTTCCCTTCATTTACTTGAAAATGCCCACATCAAACGTGTATTAAGGTTCCCATTTCTTTCAAGTGTGTGCCCATGATTTATCGGTCAACCTCTGCTTTTTAATAGTGAACTCCCAATAAGAATCTCGTTTAATTTACAGAGTTAAAATAGCCCTGAAATATTTTAAATGTTATATTAGATATATCAACAATTTTGGAGAGTGATCAATATCCTTTATTTAATCGCCATTCTTTTCCCCCCATTAGCCGTTTTGTTTGCCGGTAAACCCATTCAAGCCCTTCTTAATCTGATTCTCACATTGTTTTTCTACGTTCCAGGCTTGATTCATGCTATTTTGGTTGTTCATGATAAAAAAGCGGATAATCGTATGAAGCAGCAAGCTGCCCTAATTGCCAAGAGTAAAAAATGAGAATAATCAAAACCCCCGGATATGAGACACCTTGGTTAGGTGATATCCGGGGGTTTCCCTTTACTATATCTTTTTAGTATTTGCGATTTTTTCTATGACCACTATGATAACAAGCGTCGCAAATTTGAAAACGCGATTCTTCGGGTAGCTGTTTTCCACACCGCTTACATTTTTTTTGATAATTGATGATTTCATCCTTTAATTGATCATGAACACCATTACTGATTTCTTCCCGTACCCGCTCCCAATATACAGCTTCAGTTCTCTTTCCCATTCTATATAGAAAGAGCAGATGAAGTCCTATTGCCTTATATGAAAGCTCCAGCTCCTCTAAGTTCCTGGTCCTTATAAGGGGATCAGGAAGTTCGCTGCTCTCAGCTATTGCCTCGACGGTTTCAAGCCATTGACGAATGAGCCGAGGCTCTTTTGCTGAAAAAGGTAGATGAAGAAAGCCATATAAGTCCATTAATGAAAAACGAGCTTCGATTTCAGTATCTCGAATCAGTTCATAAAGCTCACGTTCTTCTGAAAGTGATGCTTTTTTTGTTCCATTTGGTGGGTTAAACTTCTCCCACAATTCAAAAAACGTCCCAAGGTTTCTGTAGTGCTTTTGAAACCGTTCAAATACTGTAGACGTCGGGGCAATCGTAAATGTTTGTACAGGTTCATCTACTTGTTCAAGTAATTTTCGCATGATTTTTATGTCTGCTGTAAACGCTACTTTACCCGTGTCATAAATCCCTTTTCTCCCAGCACGTCCTGCTATTTGCTTAACTTCTTGGGATGTCAGTCTTCTTCTTCGTGTCCCGTCAAATTTTTCATTTTCAAGAAAGACTATACGTCGGATTGGTAAGTTTAACCCCATTCCAATTGCATCGGTAGAAACAACAACTGATGTCTCGCCACGATTAAAAAGTTCAATTTGCCTTTTTCTGTTTTCAGGAGGCATGCTTCCATAAATCATGCTGACCCTGTGCCCACTCGCTTGAACACGCGAGGCAGTTTCGAGAACCTGCCTTCTCGAAAAGCAAATGAGAGCGTCCCCTTTTTTTGTGTGTTTTGACTCAAACTCCTTTAGTTCTATCTCTAATGGAATATCCCGATGATATTCATACAATTCCAAATCTGCTTCATCAAGTAAGTTGAGCAGCATTTTTTCAATATTCCGGCTCCCGATAATGTGTACTTCTTTGGCATTCGCTTTCGTGATTGCCCTATACCACGAGAATCCACGGTCTTTGTCGGCTATCATTTGAGCCTCATCAATGACAATCACGTCATAGTAGTCTTTTTCATGAAACATCTCCACCGTACAAGAGATATGTTTTGCTCCCATTACCGGCTTTTCTTCCTCTCCAGTTTTTAATGAGCAAAGCACCCCATCTGCGTTCAACTTTTCGAACACTTCAAGTGCAAGGAGTCTAAGTGGTGCAAGATATAAACCGCTCTCAGCTTTTTTCATTTTCTCCAGGGCTTGATGTGTCTTACCTGTATTCGTATCTCCAATATGCAAAATATACTTTACCTGTTTGCCTAAGGAAGGGGTATAAGCCTTACCAAAAATATCATCAAGAATTCTTTTCTCTTCCTCTTTCTTACGTTCTTCTTCTGCCAGTAATTCCGCTTTTTTACGCTCCCTGTTTTCCTCATCTTTTTCAAAAATTTCTTGATGCAAAGCTTCGTCGAACGGAATGTGGACCAGTTTCAATAAGTCAGATAGGTACTCTTCTTGTAGTTCATCAAAACAAGCTTGTGAAAGATCTGTCAAATCATCTTGAAGTAACTCTTGAAGGGTCTCCAGGTTCACAATTTCGCCATAGGATTCTGAAAAATCCTGCAATACTTCTTTAGATAAATAATCAAGAACCTTTTTAGGGACAAATCCAAAGATAAAATCTAAAACCAAACGTTCATAGCGATAGTAATAATTTTCATATTCGTAATGACTCTTTGCCCAATCGAATGTGGAATGAATATCTCCCGTCAGTTCTTCGAAAAAGTCAGTCACCATAAGGTAATCGTTCGATTCGAACACTCCATCTTCCACTAAACGCTCTTCAAGTAAATATGGCTCAACAGTTTGAAATTTCGGCTTATTGTGAAGATCTGAAGCTATTATTCCGGACATATAATAACGGACATGCAAGTAGATAAGAAGAGAACTGTTTTCAAAAAAGGTGTTTGCTTCATCTTCAAGTTTTTCTTGAACAATCCATCGTTTATGTGCAAGCTTTTGCTCCTCTTGCCTTCTGAAAAAAACCTCCCTTGCTTTAACATATCTCTGTTCCCATTCTTGCATGTTTTCTAAGAATTTTTTATCCAACCAGGATCTTGTATCAAACGGCTTGTATGACCTTAGCTCATGTCGAAATAAATTGTTGATATGCTTGTGATCGGTCCCTTCCGTAATATGTCCCCTAGCTTTTAAAAAAGCTTTTTTTTCTTTTCTTGGCACGTCATTGGAAGCTTTATTCAACCAAACATTCATCCAAATCTGTTCGACATAGGATTTACGATCTGAAAGGTATGTCTCATAGACCGGCATAATATCTTTATTTTCTATATAACGATCGATATCCTGGAGAACTTTTTGCTTTGTCTGGTCTATTGAAATTGGGTATACACTTTCTAATTTTCCCATAATAATCCCCTTTTGAATCTTCTTATTTATTATCCTTTCCAAAAATATTTTATAAATCAGCCATATATCATAGCATTTTTTTAACAAACATGTGATTAAAAGCATGAAAGAAGTTCTGTACAGCAAATAGTGATAAAATATACCACGTATGATAGATTAATGGTACTGTTTCCATTTTATAAAAAGTGGTATACGTATAGTATGGATTTTGCATCATTTACCATAAGCTATGTAATTCCCATGTTAATAATGAAGGTTTACCCCTATACTACCAAATTTTAAGCAAACCTGTGTCCCTTTCAACATGATAAACCCGAATTAATGATAACTGGCTGCAATTAAGCTCTGAAAACTAATCGTAACGCATCCAGCACAATAAACTTTAGGAAAAGGGGATTCAGAAATGATCTTCCATGATATTAATTACTACAAGAATTTTGACTCCATTGCTAAAGAAGTATTTAAATTGTTAGCTCACACGATTAAAGTCAATACATTCGTTATCACGGTCTTTGATCAGTCCCAAAGTTTTATCGTCAAGTCCTTTAATCGAAATGCAAACTTGATTAATAGTGGGGATACTCTAACCTTTAATCAAATTCTTTGTAATATGGTTAACGAAAATAATATGGAACTAGTTGTTATTGACAATATTAGAGATAACCCCTTGACCCGTGATCACCCCATTTTGACAATGCTTGACAATGGATGTTATATGGGAGCTCCCATTACAAATGAAGAGGAGATCATCGGTACACTATGTGCATTTGATATTAAACCTTATGATTTCAAAGGATATGATGAGGTGCTTCTAAAATCCTTGGCATCTCTGATCAGTCAAACGGTCATCATCGAAAATGGAATTATAAGAGATTCACTAACCGGTCTCTATAACCGGAACTTCATTTATAATTATTTCGAATATAATAAAGAAGAATTTCAAAAGGATATGTCTCTTCTGTATATCGATCTCGACAATTTTAAATATTTCAACGATGCTTTTGGCCATGATATTGGGGATATCGTTATCAAACGGACGGCTGAATGTCTTTTGGAATCTGTACCAGAGGATAGTTATGTCGCTCGGATTGGTGGGGATGAATTTATCATTTTATTACAATCATCTTCCTCTGAGGATTTAATACTAAGTACAAAACAGACTGCCGATAACATCTTGGAGCAATTATCTAACATGCCCATCCAAATCGGTGATAAAGAACATAAGGTTTCTGCGAGTATGGGAGTGAGTTTCTATCCAGAACACGGGAACGAGATGATCACGTTACTGAAAAGAGCGGACCATTCTATGTATGCGGCAAAAGAAGAAAAAAAACGTATTCATTACTATCATTCCTGATGCTTACAGTAGAGAAATACATACAAAAATAGTGTGATTGATGAGATATAATCAATCACACTATTTTTGTTTTACCGAATAAAGAACAAACGTTTTGTTTTCAACCTTTGTAAAAACTTCAACAATTCAGCATTTTTCTTATGTATCCTTTTTTCGGACGGAGATGCTGAAGGGGCTGGGATGTATACTCTCTCGGGCTTCTTGTTCATATCTAAGGACCCTTCCTATTTGTCATTTTAAAATAGTATATGCAGACGCTCCTTAAATATCATTAGATATGAGAAAAATCAAAAGCCCATTCTTTTCTTATAGGACATCTCTCAATCGGCTGAAACGTGCAGTTTTCTCTTTATGGTTCAAGATAACCTGTTCATTTTGTTTCATCACTTTTTTTGTATGCGGACTCAAAGCTACATCAGGAATTTTGACCTGCGGTTTTATTACGGCTACGGATACCCTTCCCCCAGCTTTATCATAAATGCTCATGCATCCAGCACCACCCTAAGTTTGTTTTATGACCATATCAAACATCATGATCAATAATGCTATTAATAAACAATCCACTTCTGACACGAAGCTTTCTGATCTTATTTCTAAAATATATGGAAATGCCAGAATATTAACTGGCTGAAGAGCCATTTTCTCTTCGTCATTATAATACGTATCTTCTCTTTCCAATGTAGCACGGATTATATTTCCAGACAAGTTCGGATAACCTTTTAACATCAATTTCTTGTCCTGCTCCGTTTTAAAGGGGATAATCTTGACATTCATCCCTTCCTTATCCGAATATGCCTGAAGCAAAATATATAAATAGGCCAGATATTCCTCATGTGTCTGATAATATTCCGGAATCCCTTCTTTCTTCAGAAGGTAAAACATATTCTTGACCTTTTCCCGATTATCCGTCAGTAGCCTATCACTTTCCGCAACGGCTTTAGTGGCATAGGAAAGCTCATTATCTCCTATTTTGGATATATACATGCTCAAAAATACGAACATATCAATCAGAACAAACAGTATGGCTACAATCAAAAAATTTTTCCACTCGGCAAAAATGCTCGCCGGATAAAAACTCCAGTAAATTAAAGCCCCTAGTATAAAAATGACATACCATGTTTTTCGAATGGCTTCTATTTTTTTACTGATTTTTTCTTTATATGTCCACGATAAAATAACATAAGCTAATAAAGCGATAAATACTAGCCAAACAAAAATTCTGAAAAACATCAGCACTTTTCTTATCCCCACCCCTTTTTAAGGCTTCTATTCTTATATAATTAATATTCAGTAACGCTCCCCCTTTTCCCTGCAATCTGAGAGAACTAAAAAAATGCAATTTGTTGCAAACACTCGCCTTGACCACCCCTCATCACATGTTTCATTCAGAGTCACTTCATTAAGGTGTATCCATATTTTGTGTTATTATAAGTTCAGGATTATTCCATTTAATATTAGGAGGTACTTATATAATGAAATTGGTTAAGGTTTGCATTTCCATCCTAATAACAGGGATACTTTTCATAAGATTTTATCCTCCTCTAGGAAGACGTGCATCAAAAGAAAGAATAAAAAGATTCAGGATGAATGAAAATTTTGAGAATCGTCAATTCATCAATAAGACTCCAGCGAATCAGATGATGAGCCTTAAACATACTGGCAGCATACTTCGGGAATATTTGAAGGGAAATCCAAACAGGCGACCTGCTGATCCCATTTCGATTGATTCGCCAGTGCAATCAAATGAAGGTGTTGTTAATAGAATCACATGGTATGGTCATTCTGCCTTCATGTTGGAATTAGATGGTAAAACAATATTAGTCGATCCAATGTTCGGTAAAGAACCCACACCTTTTCCGATATTCGGAAATAAAAGGTTTAGCGGTGACTTGCCAATTGATTTGGAAAACCTTCCGCCAATTGATGCTGTCATACTCTCTCATGACCACTATGACCATTTAGATTATTTCTCCATAAAGGTCTTAAAGGACAAGGTCGGCCAATTCATTGTCCCCCTAGGCGTTGGAGACCATCTAATCAGATGGGGAATTTCTAAGGAAAAGATTCAGGAACATAACTGGTGGGATGAAGTACAATACGATGGGTTGCATTTAGTCTGTACACCAGCTAGGCATTTTTCTGGCAGAAGTTTAAATGATAAAAATTCAACGCTTTGGTGTTCATGGGTGATTCAGGGCAAAAACGATAAGATCTTTTTCAGTGGGGACAGTGGATATGACACGCATTTTAAAGAGATTGGGGAAAAATACGGTCCTTTTGATCTTACATTAATGGAATGCGGACAGTACGATGAGCGATGGTCCACCATTCATATGCTGCCTGAAGAAACGGTTCAGGCACATATTGATGTAAAGGGAAAATTGATGATTCCGATTCATTGGGCTGCCTTCACTTTATCTCTTCATGATTGGACAGATCCTATTGAAAGGGTAACGAACGCTGCCAAGGAAAGATCGATTCAGGTTTCCACACCAAAAATCGGTGAGCCAGTTCAAGTCGGAGCGGATGTGTTCCCACATCAAATATGGTGGAAATAAAATCAGCTTATCCTTTTGAAGGATAAGCTGATTTTTCATTTAACACTGTGTTCTTTCTTACTAAAAAGAAATTTCATTTTGGTGGTATGTTCTTTCTTATCCCCAAAGGAATTCGTTCCGATGACACCTAATATGATTAAACATGAACCGATTATATCGTAAATCGTAATTCTCTCATGAAGAATGAGCGCCCCTGCGCCAATTGTGACAACGGTAGATAGATTTGCAAAGACACTCATTTGAGAAGCCTTGATTTTCGATAAAATTTTGTTGGAAAGCATCGAAGTAACCAATGAGGCTAATATTCCTAAATACAGAATAGAAGTCACAAATTCCATACTCGACCATGGTGAAAAGAATGCAGGCATTGTTCCTTTAATAGTATGAGAAATGATTGCTGCTAAGTTAAAAATGATGAATCCGGTACCCATCATAAAAAAAGACATTTCACCAGGTGTATAATCCTTGGCCAAGAACCGTGTCATTGTTGTATATCCTGCCGTTGCCATGCAAGATAAAAGGATCAATCCCATCCCCAGCAAATCGGAATCATTCATCGTACTACCTTTCATTATAAATATGAAAATGACCCCTACTACTGATAAAACAATGGAAGCCTTTTGATAGAGAGATGTCTTTTCCTTTAGAAAATATCCTGCAATCATTACCGTAACGATTGGAGTGATTGCAGATAAGATTCCAGCGTCGGTGGATTGGGAGTATTTAAGTCCGAAAGTTTGAAAGACAAAGAAAAGGGTGGGAAACATGATTGATAATGGAAGCAGTTTTTTGATGGACTCCATGGTGTAACTCACTTTAATCATTTTTACTGCGACAAGGATTAATATAACACCAAATGAAATGCTGAAACGAAACGCCAAAGTATCAAGGGGAGTCGATTCGTCGATTGCCATTTTTGTAAACAAAAAAGATAAACCAACAATACTGGCATGGACTATGGCTAGTATATAAGCATATGATTGAATTTTCATCGTTGCATCTCCTTAACTAGGATTCTATCATTCGTTTTAGTTATAGTACCCTGTGTAACTGAAGTGCAATCCAAGAAATAATCCCTTGAGGACATTCCTGCTAATAAATTTATAAATCGTTAATACAAAAGGGAATTGTTTGGCCTAAAGGTAGTCAATGGTCTGATACAATAGAAGATAGTTGAAACAATGAGAAAAACTTTTATAAAATTCAATGAAGAAAGTGAGAGATACATATGATGGTGACCACCCTTATATTTCTTTTGGCTGGGCTGGCCGAGATTGGCGGCGGATATCTTATCTGGATGTGGCTACGAGAAGGGAAATCCATTTATTTCGGATTGATTGGGGGAATAGTCCTGATTTTATATGGCGTTATTGCAACATTTCAAACGTTCCCGACATTTGGCCGCGTATATGCGGCATATGGCGGGGTTTTTATCGTATTATCCGTATTATGGGGATGGGGGATAGATAAGAAAACACCTGATTTATATGATTGGATTGGAGCAATTATTTGTGTAATTGGTGCATCTGTCATCATATGGGCTCCCAGGAATTAAAAAAATCAAGGGGCAAGTATTTTTATTAAAAGTCAAGGTATGGATTATAATTCTATATGAACATTGAATTTGTATATAATGTCCGACATTATAAGGCATAAAATGAAAAGGATAGGTGAGCCATACTAAGTATGCTCTACCTATCCTTTTTCTGTATCATAAATAACCGCATTTACTACAACAACGTTTTCAGATTTTATAATGAACATTTTTAGTTACATAATCGTTAACGTAGCCATATGATGTTATCGTCGACTATTATCCGAGTATGCTGTTCAACTTCCTTTTTCCGCAACTAAAATTGTTATTCATAAATCTATGATTAGCGAATTAATTGATCACTACTGTAAGGATTAGAGTAAAAGTATATAAATTTTTTCGTTTTAAACTGGAGGATATTAGATATGAAAGCTGTTATTCTTGCCGGTGGGTACGGTACAAGAATTGGGGAAGAAACGCATTTAAAACCAAAACCTATGATTGAAATTGGAACAAAACCTATTCTATGGCACATTATGAGTTTGTATAGTCATTACGGGATTACTGAGTTTATTATTTGCTTAGGCTATAAAGGATATGCAATTAAAGAGTTCTTCTTAAATTACAACTTACACATGTCCGATTTCACAATACATTTAAGCGATAACACAATTACCAGCCACTCTCATCGTGTAGAACCATGGAAAGTTACATTAATTGATACTGGACTAAATACCGAAACGGGTGGACGAGTAAAAAAAATTCAAAACTATATAGGAGACGAATCTTTCTGCCTTACTTACGGCGATGGATTAAGTAATGTAAACATAAAAGAACTTATTGCATTTCATAAAAAACACAACAAAATGGCTACTGTTACTGCCGTACAACCACCAGGCAGATTTGGTTCTCTCGTATTGGATAAACAGTCTGTCACATCCTTTCAAGAGAAGCCACTCGGGGATGGTGGTTGGGTTAACGGTGGATTTTTCGTTTTAAATCCTGATATTTTCAATTGTATTACTGGAGATAAATCAGTTTTTGAACAAGACACTTTAGTTCAGTTAGTAAACAAAAACGAATTGGCCGCATATCAACATACTGGTTTTTGGCATCCAATGGATACATTGCGTGATAAAAATAAATTAGTCGAGCTATGGGAAAGTAATAACGCTCCGTGGAAGGTTTGGTAATATGGCTTCATCATCTTTTTGGAATAAGAAAAAAGTATTTATTACTGGACATACTGGCTTTAAAGGTTCATGGCTCACCCTTTTTTTATCTTCATTAGGTGCAGAAGTAGTTGGCTATTCTTCTCAGCCTCCATCCAACCCTAACCTTTTTGAACAATGTAACGTATCAAAAGAGTGCATAACAATTAAAGGTGATATTACAGATTACAATTCTTTATTCCATGCCCTGAAACAGCATAACCCTGACATACTATTTCATTTAGCAGCTCAACCAATCGTCACCAATTCATACAAAAATCCTATCGAAACGTTTAAAACGAATGTTTTAGGAACTGTTCACGTATTAGAAGCGGCAAAACATATAGAAAGTATACGTGGCATCATTAATGTTACAAGTGATAAATGCTATGAAAATGACGGGAGCGGTAACCGGGCATTCGCGGAAACTGATCGACTAGGAGGTTTCGACCCCTATAGTGCTAGTAAAGCTTGTGCTGAACTAGTTGCAACATCATATCAAAAATCATTCTTTCACACTAACACTCTGAAACTTGCTTCAGTAAGAGCAGGTAACGTTATTGGTGGTGGTGATTGGGCAGAAGATCGATTATTCCCTGATATCATTCGGGCATATTTGAACAATCATACTTTGTGCATTCGAAACGAATATGCCATTCGTCCGTGGCAACATGTTTTAGATCCTCTACACGGCTACATCCTTTTAGCTGAGAAACTTTGGAATGATGCTAAATATGCAGAAGCGTGGAATTTTGGTCCAATCAATGAACCTAGTAGAACTGTAAATGATGTCATCCAATCCGTAATGAAATTATTGAATAAACGACTCACAATCCATTCTCCCTCTATAAAAACTCCTTATGAATCACCAATTTTAACACTCGACAGTACAAAAGCAGTAAACAAACTCGGCTGGAATCCTAAGTTATCAACAGATGCTTCTATCGCTTGGACTGTTGAATGGTACAAAAAATATGCATCTGGTGAAAATATAGAATCTTACACACGACAACAAATCGATGCTTTCAAAAATTTATAAGGGGGATATAAAATGGAACAGAAAAAATGCCGCTTTTGCCACTCATTACTAACCAATACTTTTTTAGATTTAGGTGTTTCTCCCCTCGCTAACTCATTTGTAGCTGAAAAAAATTCATATAAAATGGAACCATTTTATCCGCTGCACACATTTGTTTGTAACTCTTGTTTACTCGTGCAGCTAGATGAATTTGAATCCCCACAAAATATATTTGATGACTATTTATACTTCAGCTCTTACTCCTCAAGTTGGCTACTACACGCTAAACAATATGTAGAAATGGCGATTAAGCGTTTCAACTTAACGACATCTTCAAAAGTGATTGAAATTGCAAGTAACGATGGGTACTTATTACAATACTTTCAAAAAGAAAATATCGAGACATTGGGAATTGAACCAGCAAAAAACGTAGCAGACATCGCCATCCAAAAAGGAATTCCTACTCATGTGAATTTTTTCAGTAATGACTTAGCAAAAAAATTACCACAAGCTGATTTAATCGTCGCAAATAACGTATTAGCACACGTTCCGAACTTGCATGATTTTGTCTCTGGTTTAAAAACACTATTAAAACGTAATGGTACGATAACAATTGAATTCCCGCACTTATTAAACCTAATATCATCTAATCAGTTCGATACTATCTATCATGAGCACTTCTCTTATTTCTCACTTATAAGTCTTCAAAAAATTTTAGCTCATCATCATTTACAAATTGTTGATGTAGAAGAGCTTTCAACACACGGTGGTTCATTGCGTATTTTTATAAACCACCTAAGTTCCCAATCCACTATCCATTCCAATGTTACAAACTTACTCCAAAAAGAAGTCGATCACGGACTCGATACATTAGATTGCTATCTCCTTTTTTCTAAACGAGTGGAACAATTGAAAATAAATATTTTAAAGTTTTTTATCGAAGCGAAAACTTTAAACAAAAAAATTATCGGTTACGGCGCTCCCGCTAAAGGAAACACCCTTTTGAATTATTGTGGGATAGGTAAAGAATTTCTAGCTTATACAGTAGATAAAAACCCTCACAAACAAAATCTCCTTTTACCAGGAACTCGTATTCCAATAAAATCTCCAGAGGAAATTAAACGTACAAAACCGGATTATATTCTCATACTTCCTTGGAATTTGAAAGACGAGATTATGAAGGAATGTTCTTTCATTCGTGAATGGGGCGGTAAATTTTTAGTGACGGTTCCAGAAGTTGAGGTCATCGAACCATGAAGAAAGTCGTTGTAACAGGTGGTAGCGGGTGGATCGGTAAATATGTCATACATTCACTTATACAGAAAGGGTATGAAGTGCACGCCACGTATAACAAAAATAAACCCTCTAATCTTCATTGCCATTGGTATAAAGTAAACTTGCTTCGCGATGACGAAGTAAAAAAATTCATTTCCGACATTCAGCCTAGCCATCTCATTCACCTCGCTTGGGAAGCAGTACCACCAGCATGCTACGTATCAATTAATAATTACTACTGGCTAAAGTCTAGTATTTCATTGATTCAACACTTCACAACTTGTGGCGGAAAGCGCGTCGTTGTTGCCGGTACTGGCGCAGAGTATGAATGGTTTAACGGCGTATTATTTGAAGATACCCCCCTCCTTTCCTATACAACCCCGTATTCACTATGTAAAAATGCACTGCACTCTTGGCTAGAAACGTATGCACAACAAACGGGCCTCAGCATGTGTTGGGGCCGCATTTTTCATATGTATGGACCTTATGAACAAGGTAATCGACTCGTTTCTAACATTATCACTTCTTTATTAAAAAATGAGGATGCACTATGTACACATGGAAAACAATCGAGAGATTTCCTCCATGTGAGTGACGTCGCTGACGCTCTCGTAACAGTATTAAACCACAACGTTACAGGCACAATCAATATCGCTTCTGGTCAATCTGTACAAATTAAAGAATTGGCTTCTATTATTGCTAAGAAGATAGGAAAAGAAAATTTAATCCAACTAGGTGCTATCCCTTTCCCAAAAGACGAACCTTTATTCGTCGGCGTTAGTGTAGAACGTTTGAAGACTGAAGTAAACTGGAACCCAATATTCGACCTAAATACTGGCATTGAAGACACAATCTTGTGGTGGGAATCATTTATAAAAAAGCATAACGATGCGCATCACTAAGCCGTAAATCCTTCGTTCCTACCGCTAATTCCTTATACCATTCTTCTAATCTTTCCGGCGTAATAATATGGTGCGTACCCATTCCCCCATGCTTACTAGCTTCAGAAAGAGTCGGACCAATTTGTAATTTTCTCTTTCTCATTGCTTCGTTCCATGGACTAAATCCAAACCATAATATACAAGCAAGAGGCGGATAATTCATAGATTCATGCGCGGATAAATGTCTTCCAACCGTATAACTCCCGTGTTCATGATTATGAATATATCTACCTCTTCTCCATAACGCCCAATCTTCTGGTAAATAACCGTGAAATCGTTGTTGCATTAAAGGAATTCCAAAATTAAGGTCCGGATAATTATAGTTAGGATCATCAACCATAACAAGCCCTTCCAGCCAATACATCCTCCCTCCCAATTCATTTAATGATTTCCAAAACTGATTTTTATCTTGCATGCAAAGAAACTCAGTCGTATTTAAAATCATTTTCCATCCCTGTACTTCTTGTTCTACTCCCATCACTTCAAAATCTGTCGCTAAGGCATCAAACTCTGGATATGCAGAATCTCGCACTTCCCAATGTGGTGCGAATTTTTTACAAATTTCAACTGAACGATCTGTAGAACCTTTATTAATTAAAATGCCCTGATCAAACAGTTTCGTATGATGCATTAGCCACCATGGTAATAAATACTCTTCATTATAAAAATGAGAGATAACGGTTGTAGTAATGGAAATCTCCTCCTCTTTCTCTAACAATCTATTTTTTCATCCTACGCTTAATATACTTACCATTTATATAATTAGTATCTTATATTTTTAAAAATATGTTTTTACCACACTCAAAATTTTCTTTGGTAGCCAACCGCTCCATTTTGGGTTCAGTTGCAAAAGAATCCAGGATAATCTATAATTCTTGGACACAATAATACTATTATTTTAAAAACGTGTGTGATTGGTACGGAAAAGAAAAATTTGATCAAGTAAAAAGAATATTAGTCTGAATCAATCTTATTAACGGTATAATTTCAGTTTTCCTGATTCTGTGTAACTGATGGAGGAACAAGATTTATTTATTTCTCATATCAAGTTTATGTGTTTGAATCATCAATATGTCACTGAATTGGTCAAACAAATGCCTTTTACAAAATCGATGAAATATATATCAAAATAAAAGGTCAGATAAAAATTTTTCCGGATAAAAATAAACTAAACAATTTTATTATTTTCACACAATATTGGGGTATCTTTTCTTCAGCTAAAGTGCTCGATGGCTGAACAACCCATAAATAATTTCTGTTAATCAACAACTTCTTCCTTTTACTGATTTTGAATCAATATTCTCAAAAAATAAATAAATTCCCCTATATGAATTAGGTAACTTATCTGCTCGAATCCATTGCTTATTGGTTTCTTCATGTTTTCCTAAATTGAGAATATATATTTCAATTTCAACAATTTTCATAATTATGTTGTAGTAGTAAATGAGCTCATTCAAGAGGTCTACTAAATAAAAAAGCACACCACTAAAATATAAATGATGTGCTAATTATCATATAATGTGTGACATTAAAGATAAGTTCCTGTTCTCATAATGAAAACATACATTCACTTATCTTTCATTTTACAAAATAGCCCTTTAATTCCCTAATGCAACAGATTGATTTAAATATTTCTCATCCGTAAGCGCACGTATTATGAAATCTGCTACATCCGCGCGGGAAATGCTCCGGCTTCCTTTAGGAATCCCTTGAAGCTCTTCCCGATACGAACCGGTAGGCGGATTATCTGATAACCCCATTGGTCTTGCCACAGTCCATATAAGATCATTTTTTTTGATAACTTCCACAGCATTATGATGATCTTCCAATACATTCCCCAACATCTTCATGGTCAACTTACCAATCAGACCAGGAATTTCTTTATCAATTCCTGCGGAGGCCATATAGATAATTCTTGAAACATGTTTGGCTTTCATGGCATTAACAATAATCTGCGTCATTTCATGAAGAACAGTCGTCTTGCCCAGCCCACTGCTTGAGCCTAGACAAGAGATAACCACTTCTTGGCCGGATACAGCTGTTTGTACAGCTTCTTCATCTAGTGCATCCCCCTGAATGATTTGCAAGTTAGGATGGTTAATCTGCAACTTAGTTGGATTTCTTACAAAGGCAGTCACTTTGTGTTGAAGATTAAGTGCTTGTTCTACGACCAACTTTCCTGTTTTCCCTGAAGCTCCAAAAACAATTATATTCATGATCTATCCTCCAAATGAAATTATAGAGTTTATCATAACACTGTGCGAATATTTTATCATTATATATCCCCTTTAAAAAGATAAGTCCATAAAAGCTAAACTACCTGTTCGAATACTGTTTAATGTGGGAAATAGAGGTCTAGAAGTACCTTCATCTAAACATTGGTAACCTCCTCTATTCTTACATAAAACAACAAAAGACCAGTCCCGATTAAGGACTGGTCTCAAATTTTTTAAAAATTATAAAGCCGCCATTGCCGTATGTCAGTAAGAAAGTTTTAAACCACCACTCCTCAAAGTGGGTGTTTGCAAAAATATTCCTGTTTTCCAAGTCAGTGACGAGGCATAACATTCCTATTTCGATGTAAAACTCCCTGTCTACAGTTAAAGGTTAAAACTTAATTATCATTACGAACAACGCAGCTTATGTATTTATAATACCTAAAGAAATCTTAAGTTGCAAGGTCAAAAATTTCCAATCACTGAATATCATAAATTTTTTTAAGATGGTCACCACCACATTCAATTGGTAAACATCTGGAATATCTTCTATTCACAGTTCTAATGAACTCTCGTTAATAATGGTTTTTCTTCTCCCCATCATCGGTCAGCTTGTCTATTGCCTTTTCACCTAATATTGGGGATGCCTTTGCACCATCTTCTAATTTCTTCGACACAGTGGCTAGAGGACTCTTCTTCTGATAATAACCCTTGCCCTTGCATTCTATCCAGTTCATTAGAATCCAATCTCTTGGGACAGCTACTCATGAACATGGAAAGATGAGCCAATTATAAAGACAGTCGAAATAACAAGTTATTAAGGGGAATAATTGCATATAAAAGAATGTATGTAAGTAGGTAGAGAATAAAACGGAAGCAACATGCTCAGATTATAATAGAACGAGTCTTACAATTAATAGTAATTAACCTTTGCATTTGACAGTGTGAAGTCTATAATATTAGATATCAGATTATTAGGAGTGACTTATCTATGTTTTCAAATATTGGAATTCCTGGTTTTATTATCATCCTCATTTTAGCTTTAATGATCTTTGGTCCAAGTAAACTTCCTCAAATTGGCCGTGCTGTCGGTACCTCGCTTCGTGAGTTTAAAGACGCCACAAAAGGAATTACAGATGAGATACAAGCTGATTTCAAAGAAGATGTACAAGCTGCAAAGAAAGACTCCCTAAAATAAAAAAATGCATAGAAAAAGACGCCTGCACGCAGCAGGCGTCTTTGATGCGTTTGTGGCGTAAAACCGTCAGGCCACATCCCGACGTTTAGCTAAAAGCATGTTCTACGGCTTACACAAATTAGCTCATCGCTTTATTAATATATCATTATTTTATTCTTTTCTCAAGTCAAAATTTCAAAAAAAATTAATATAGACATTCTACACGGGATTTAGGATACTCGACGTCCCACCAAAATACTTTTCTGAAAAAATGATTTAGGAAGATTACATAGATTTTGTTATTCCCCTCTATAAACTCATTGTCATCGTCATTAATTCGTCGGATGATAAAGCCACTTGATCGAAAGCTTTACTAATCTCATCAAATATTTCGTTAAGTTCGGTCATTTCTTTGGCTACTTTCATGTTTTGCTGTTTGATAGAAAGCATGGCCTCCGCAATATCAGTAAAGAATATACCAGTTTCCTTTCCTTGTTGGGTACCTTTAATGATTTCTTCACTCACAACGGAAATAGATGTATTCATTACATTGGTGAAGTGCCCTATTCCATTGACCAGTTTTGCGACTTCTGTTACCGACTTTTTCGTATTTTCCGATAGCTTTCTAACCTCACCGGCCACAACGGCAAAGCCTTTGCCGTTTTCACCCGCTCTAGCCGCTTCAATGGCTGCATTCAAGGCTAAAAGATTTGTCTGTTCTGCGATTGAAGTTATAATCGATACAATCCTTTCGATTTCTTTCGAAGTATTGGTTAGCTGTTCCATATCCTTGGAGAGAATAACCATTTCTTCTTGCGTTTTCATTAATCTTTGCTCAAGACCCTTTATAAGTTCAACCCCTTCTTTGGATTGTTCTTCTGTTCGGATGGCAGTATCTGATCCCTTTTGCGTAACAATTTGGATATCAACAACCTTGCCCACCATCAATTGGGTCGAGGAACATGTTTGTTGACTGATTGCTGACAGTTCTTCTGCATTACGATTGACTTGTTGTTTAATCATTTCTTTATCATCTTGAACTTTCCGTCGAATTCGTTCATTTTCGAGATCGTATGCTTCTAATACGATTTGCTGTTCCAAATTCAATATTTTAGTGACTGCTAGAATCGTCGCCTGATATAGTTCTATCTCTTTGATATTAGTCATGACATTTAGAATGATTGATTGAAGTAAATCCTGAAATGCACTTAAATACCATTTTGGCTGCAAGCCGATTCTTACATGTACATGCGCAATGATATTTCGTTGTTTAATATATTCATCGTCAATAGAACCACTAAACATTTCAAACATATGATTATGTAACGTCGTTTTTAAGCGATCTACTGAACTGTGTTCATTGATAATCATCATTAACGAAGGCTCTTTTTCTAAGTTTTTATAAAAATTGTCTACAATCTTGATAATATGTTCTTTCACATAAACCTGTAATGAACGGATTATACAAAGATCCTTTTTTGTTAAATGAATCATCTCAATTTGAGTTAACACACTCGGATATTTTTTGATTAATATGCCGACTTGATCCATATTTTTCATATAGTCATTATCTTTGGTAAGGTTATTTTTCCATATTTTTCTCATTAAGAATTGCCCCCGTGATCAACTTTCAATCTATTATATTTATCTATACTATATGTTAATATTAATCTATTTTGATTAAAATTACCTTGTATTTAAACAGTATTTACCAAGACTTTTGAACTATTTATAATTTTTTTAAAAAAATAAACACCCCGGAGAGTGTTTTTGAAGAATTTTACTATTATTTTTGATGCAGATTGGAATGTTTTCGTGAATAAGTGAAATAAACGATAACTCCGATAGCCATCCAAATTAAGAAACGAATCCAAGTATGGCTCCCTAGTTGGAACATCAGGAATACACAGAAGACAATGGCCAAACCTGGAACAATAGGTACCATCGGACAATAAAAAGCACGTTTCATATCCGGATTAGTTTTTCGTAACACGATTACCGCAATAGAAATCATTGTAAAAGCGGTTAATGTACCTATATTGACCAATTCGGCTAAATCACCTAATGGAACGAATGCACCCAGTAATGCAGCAATGAAACCAAACATCCAAGTAACAGCATATGGTGTTTTATATTTCTTGTGCAGTTTTGATAAAGACTTTGGCATTAGCCCATCTCGAGACATCGCAAACATGATACGAGATTGACCGAATAACATAACCAAGATGACCGTCGTCATTCCAATGAAGGCTCCAACGTCGATGATTCCTGCAATCCAATTTTGTCCTGCAACTTGTAAAACCAAAGAAACGGGGTGATCTAAAGCAGTTCCGAATTGAATATACGGTACCACACCAGTCATGATTAAACTCACGACCATATACAACACGACACAGATAATCAATGAACCAATGATTCCACGTGGTAGGTTTCTTCCTGGATTTTTCGTTTCTTCCGCGGCCGAAGCTACCGCGTCGAAACCTATAAAAGCAAAGAACATCAGGGCTGCAGTAGAAAACACACCGCTTATACCAAAAGGCATAAATGGCTGCCAGTTCTCTGGCTTAATATAGAAGACAGCTGCAATAATGAACAACACTACAACAGCTATTTTTATGATAACCATGATGTTATTCACTCGTTTAGTTTCCTTCATACCCCGGGAAATCAACAACGTGATTGCCATGACAATTAAAAATGCCGGTAGATTTATAAATGTTGTAACGCCATCAACAGAACCAGGGGCTGCAGTAAGTACTGTCGGCAAGTTAATCCCAATTCCATTTAAGAACGATTGAAAATATCCGGACCAACCGGCGGATACCGCACTAACTGCCAAAAGGTATTCAAGAATTAAGTCCCAGCCAATAATCCAAGCGGCAAATTCTCCAAGTGTGGCGTATGCATATGTGTAAGTTGAACCGGAAACCGGGACAGTGGATGCAAACTCAGCATATGAAAGTGCAGCGAATAAACAGGCTAGGCCTGCAATGACAAATGAAAGTGAAAGTGCAGGACCGGCATGGACTGCGCCAGTGCCGGTCAGTACAAAAATACCCGTCCCAATAATGGCACCTATACCCAGCATCGTTAAGTCCCAGGCACCTAGCTCCCTCTTCAAACCATGATTATTAGAACCTGCATTTAGTAATAAGTCCTCGATAGACTTCTTTCTAAAAATACTCATCTTCTCTCCTCCATAAATTTTTAAAAAAATATTCAGAAAACAAAAAATAACATTATTTAATATGGAGAATTTTCGACAAATCTCTACAATTCCTGAATTATCTGACTTTCAAATTATACGCACTAACCTCTTACCCGTCAATAAATTTATTATAGTAGAAATATATTTCTTAAATAATACAAATACAACTTTTTAATTTTTTGATAAACCTCCTTATTATTTTCTGTCTATTGCTCAATTCTATAACGAGATTGCTACATATTAAGTAATCCCTGATAGTAGTCATATTATTTCAGGGAAATGTATTTCTTAATGCTATTATTAGTATTTTGTATTTCTTTTCTCTCCAGTGAAGTGGTTTTAAGTATGCAGGCCGCAACTCTTTCCTACAAAAACATATATAAAGAGATTGACGGATGAGATGGACATATCTATACTTATTAAGTCTAAAATTAGCAGGAAAAATGCTCAATGGGAGAAGGTGACTTTCTTGGATTTTGCGATAACTTATCTGTCTTTTTATTTAATACAAGTCGAGGGAAAAGGCGATCAGGCGGATAAACGTTTTAAACACTTTCAAACACTCGATACCGAGGAATATGAAGAAAGTCCTTTAAAGGATTTTCTAGATGGTGAATTGATGAAAATCTCCAAACGAAAAGTGGACCGTCACCCTAAAACCGAACAAATACCGACGAAAATCGGTTCTTTTATAGTAGAAGAAGGTCATGCACTCGACTCAAATCCGAATTACAATGCATTTAATCGAGTCCGGTATGCAAAGTCAAAAGAAGAATTTCAAAAAGAAAATGAACTTTTTGCCCAATCTTATATCGATACAAGCGCCGTTCGAGGTGGAGTTTTCCTTATCGCTTCAGCGAAATTGACCCAATATCTTGATGAACCTTTCATCTTTCTATTAAAATGTGATTTTGAGCCAAAAGTTGCTTCCATATCTGATGAACGAACATTAATTCGTCACGTTGAAATGGCCATCACCACCAAAAATATGAAATCCATCCAGTACCCATTCATGCCCGAAGAAGGAATTGTCGAAGAAGGTGAACTAAAAATCCACCAGGCTTCACATGCCCGCTACTTCGAGGATTTCCTTAAGTTTGTTGAATATGGAGAATCCATGCCAGAAATCATGAAAAGCCAGGTCATCCACATGGTCCATGAACATGTATCTGCACAATTCGAAGAAAATAGTGACGAACTGCAGAAATTCGAACAAGATCTGGAAATCTGGGAATCTAGTGAAAAACGGGAAATCCAGGAACGTTTAGAAACCCACCAGGTCGTCGAAGCAACTGCCCAAATCGTCGAACATACCCCAGAAGCCGAATTGCGCATGAAGCTTGGCAGTACCTCCGTTAAAGGACTACTAGCCGATTTCGGGGACAGCATTCATTTAGGCAAAATTAATGGGAAGTATGTATTAATGATAGAAGCCGACACGATTCAGTTCGATAAAGGCGTCTCCCCGATTGAATTTCATAAGCCGGATGATTTGTTGGAGATTGTGGAGCGGATTAGCAAGAAGAGTGTTGGGGAGTATTGAGTGGGTTTCGTATGGAGGCCGACAACGTAGCCAAGGGTATAATTCTGAAGTAACTGGCTTGCGTAGCTTCTTTCAATGACTAATTATTAATAGAAAAACAAGTGGACAAGAAAACAATTTTTTCTTGTCCACTTGTTTTATTTTATGACTTATAAGACCAATCATTAGTGGTTTTTTCTTAGCTATAAGCTAGCATTTCTTTTTTCATACTTTGGCTTTGGCGATATTCGCTGGCTTTCATGGTTTTGACAAACTCAAGTGTTGGATCTATCTCTTGAATCAACTCTTCTAGTTCATTTATGGTTGAATAGAAAAACTCTTTTCTTAGATTGATTTTATTCACTCTCTTCTCTTCTAACATCTTGTGTAAACTGTTCTCCAGACCTATTGCATCATTACTGAACACCATGGCATGGACATCAAATTTGAAAGGAACAGAAGCATCTCCTAATTCGTCTACCCTGTCTTGAGGATTGAAACGCCTTGTCATACCTACTTTGAACATCATATCTCCAAATGATCCCATGTTAGATATTACATATACATAACCTGCTTTACCATTTGCCCGTTTAACAATTTCTTCTTTTTGCTCCTCTATTTTATCAACTTGGCCTTTTAATTCGGCGATTTTAGCTTCTAATTGTGCAATTTTCCCGGCGTCTAATTCATATTTAAGTAATTCTTCACTGTTGCTAATTTCTTGGAGATATTTACCTTCCTCCGCTTCAATTTTTTTACGCTCGGCCTCTAGAAGTTTTCTTTCTCCCGCTTCCTGTTTCATTTGTTCCTTGATTATGCGTTGTTCCTCTTTTTCCTTTTCTTTTTGAATGTAATATCTATATTCAATTTCTATTGCTTTTTTAAACAAAGGCTTCAATTCCGATAAAAATTTCGTAATAGTTGGTAAAATACTGGCATTCCCTTGTCCAGCAATAACCAGATAAGAATCAATCAGTTTTCTACCATTTCCTAATGCTATATCAAGATTCACGTAAGAAAGAGTATATAGAATGTTCTGAAGTTCCGCTCTTAGACCAATTACCATAAGACTGTAGATGGTCTTGTTAGCCTTTGTCGTATATTTTGAAGCAGAGGACTCTAATAACTTAGTAATCTCTTTATCATTTGCTCGCATGTCTCTCCGTAGTAGCTTAGAATCTTTATGATGGAAATCCAGTTCAACAATGGTTTTTAAAAATCCATCCTGTATGGATATGCTTAAGTTTTCAATTTCTTCTTCAATATTTTTGTAATCAACAGCATAGGGGAATTTCTCAATCAGTGAATTAATTCCCATAATTTCATTTGATAATTTTTTTATCTTCTTGACAGTCTTGTCATATTCTTTAATGATTTTGGTATTATCTTTTTCCAATATTTCTTTTTTGTTAATTAATTCAGAAATATGATGTATCGCTTCTTCATGTGCACCTTCAATAATCTTAGCAATGGTTTCTTCTTTTTTTCCAATGAGACTTTCTTTCTCTAAAATGATATTTTCTCTTTCTTTAATGATGATATCTTTTTCTGTAATTATTTTTTTCTTATGCGATAAATTAACTTCCATTCTTTCTAATTCTTCTTTTTTAGTTTCTAACATTTTTTCGGCATTCAGCAGTCTCTTAAAATTTTCCCAAATTCTCATAAATACTCCTCCAGTAAACAGTACATTCTAGTTGATTGCAAAAAAATAAAGGGAGATGCTCTCCCTTTATTTTCATTTTTTATATTGTTATTATCAAGCAGAGAATATGAATTCTAACTGTGAACTATTTTATCATATCTTTTTACCTACATACAGTATAGGGATAAAATACCATTAACACATTGAATTATCAATTATTATCCCTGAAATAAAAATTGTATTTTCCTAGCATAATATAAAGTCTCTTACTTTTCACTTTAACTTCTATAAAATGATATAAATTTTGCAAAAATATTTTAAGTAACGATTTCATTTGCCATCCAAGCATTACCTACATATAATTGAAGTAATACAGTGTAAGGAGGAATATAAATGAGTGAAAGAGATCCAATAAATGTAACGCTAGCTTCTCATTTAAGCATGCGACTCACTCGTTTAGCGGAAGAAAGGAATATCCAGTTAGAAAGTTTGTTGGATAAGTCTGTGGAATTATTACTTGAATATATGGAAGATCATGAGGTTCTTAATGATCATGTTAAGTTAAATAATGTAGAAGCCATCAATAAAAACAGAGAAATTATCCTTCAAAGCAGACAATTATTAAATAAAAAATAAGTTACTCATACAAAAAGCACAAACCATCATTGGGTATGTGTTTTTTTCTTCTCTCAAACATTCAGTCCATTTCCTATGTACAAGCCGTTAGAAATACTTCCATAACAAGTAAAAAGGCAGCTCCGAGAACTGCCCTAAAAACAATATCATTCACATGATATAAATGATATTAATAACATCTTTTTTTGCTTTTTTTACAAGAGCAAGGTCTTTCTGGAACCCATACTGTATAAGGATCATTTTCCTCATAGCATTTTTTGACGCAACAGCAGCATTTTGAACTCATAACTATCCCCTCCTTACTATATTATTATATGCATGTACTTATAGAAGGTGTGGACAGGTTGCAAAATTGATCTTTGTCAGTTGTAAGCTTAATTGGCAATATACTTTTAAAAAGCATGATTTTAACACATCGCATGCGCTAGGCGTGACCTAATATTAAGGGACCCCATATCAGTCAAATTCACCTTTCATATATCGGTTAATCAAATTTTCTCGAACAAATACTCGACTGGCAGGAGTTAGATGGGATCTTTCCGGATGAATTAAATCTCCAAATGGGTTATCTTGAACAAACTTAACTTCCCCTTCAAACTCTAGATTTGCCTCAGCGTCATAGCCTACCACTTTTACAAAACAAGTATTGTGTCCCGTTTTTATAAAATCGATTACATTTAAAACATGTTGATTTTCATGATGCATTCTTTTCACCACCCCAAACTTTTTTATTATTTTAGCTTTGTTAATCAATAGTGTTGATTATAAATTGTAAATATCAAGGACTGGTTTATTATTGAATTAAATCAACTATTTATCTTTGAATATAGGTTTTTACTTTTTTACATACAATACCTTAATCCCATTCACGTTTTTATCCATTTCGTATATTTCGGAAGATTTATTGTAATTAACTACTAATTGTTTTTCATCGAGCCATTCAATGTTAAAGTCTTTATCTGTCCTAAATGTATTTCCTGATTTATTTTGGATTTTATCATTATTATTTAAGATTGATAACTGAGGTGAAAATCCCGTTGTTGCACCACAATCTCTTTTGAAAACATAAGCCATTTTTTCACCACTTGGAGAAGGTATCTTTTGTACAGTTTCATTACTACACATATCTCCAAATAATGTATCCAATACATATTTACCTACTAGAAATATAAAAAGCAACACTATTATAGTTATAAAAATAGGTTTTACCTTATTTGCCATTAAATTCACCCTTACTAAAAATTTATGATTGGAATTCTAATAATCTGAGCTTATGATAGGTGTTATCTGTTGAGAACAGACAACTTAAAATAACTAATCTAGGCTTATCTGCAAGTAATATTACCCACTTTCAGTCTATTTAGGCAATAGAAAACCTAGGATTGGTTTAACCTTCTTTAAACGTATTTAAATGCCCTTTATTAATGGAAAGGTATATTTCTTCTCTATGAAAATGCAACCTGCTATAATTTAGGAATCGGAGGTGTACTGTTTGAAGGAAATTATCCTGATCTTAACCGAGATCATCAATAACATTCACGATTTCATCCTGATGTATGTAGGTGATACCCTTAATTTGAATGCAACCGATAAGGATTTGCACTTTTGGATTATGGGCATTATCGGAATTATCATATTTATCTTCGTGCTATTTTTGTCTACTATCATTTCACGGTTACGCTATGGAATTACCATACTGTCTTTCCTATATACGTTTACTGTCATGGTGGTTCTAGTATTTGCGATTGAAATTCAACAAGCTTTAACCAGTAGAGGGAACATGGAATTTCAGGACGCCGCCATAGGTCTATGGGGTTTCATCGTCTTTTTCTTAGTTTTTGTCGTACTATCCTTAATGTACTTATTTATAAAAAAAATAATAAAGCAAACAAGAAAAGATAAATAACAAAATTAAAGAAACTGCACTTCCATACGATGTATCTAATAGTTGGTGGTGCAGTTCATAAATAGCTTTAATAATTAATCTATTATATCTTTTTTATCCTTAATCCCCATTCAATTTCCTGTTTTCATCTACACTGCCAGAAAAACCTCATCCCAATTCTATTTCTCTTTATACCTTATCTAAAAACTACGTTATATAGTTATTCTACTATATAACATTCAGCCTCCTCTCTATTTTATCAACGTGTAAATAATTACTAACCACCAGAACAACGAGATTAGTAAATATTTTGCGATATTATTCAAAATCTTGAAATGTAATCTCATCATATACATACCCCTCAAGTATTTTTTATTATCTATCTCTTACTTGGTATGTAAAATGCTAGCAAATAGTTTGTACAAACAATATAATTGTATGTTTGTGGTTATGGTTGTTACATCTCATTTTTAGATATTCCTATTTCAAATCCTCGGACTACTAAATTCTGAACTACTTTATTTACGAAAACTCAACAGCTTCTGGCTTTCAAATGAGAACTAGTAGTTTTACCATCACCAACGTTTTAAACGAAAGTAAAGGGCATGAACCCGGTTGAATACCGTGTTCATGCCCTCAAGGTAGCTACCTATCCATGCAGCATTTTTAAATTAATCATTTTCCTTTTACCATACTTTCAGCCATTTCAGCCAAGTGGCTTGCATGAGAACTAATGTCCATCATGGTAGCTGAAATCTCTTCGGTTACTGCTGACTGATTTTCTGTTTCCGAATTTATGGACGTTATGGAGGTGCTTAGTGTTTTTATTAGATTTTCAATATTATTGACAGATTTCTTAATTACCTCTGTATGGCTTCTGGAATTCCCAGCCAATTTCCTTATCTCATTTGCAACGACAGAAAATCCTCGCCCAAATTCTCCCGCCCTGGCAGCTTCAATAGAGGCATTTAAACCAAGAATATTGGTGAGGTCAGAGACTTCCCTTACCATCTTAGACACTTTCTCAATTTCACTGACACTTTGCAAAACGGAATTCGATTGATTGTGAATGTGCTGCATGCTCTCGGATAACACTATAGTCGTGGCTGCGAGCTCTTCGATTGTCGCTGTTACTTGTTCTACTGCTTTTGATAATTTAGAAGCAATTCCGAATAATGCATGGTATTGCTCCATACTCGCACCAAGGCCAACCCCACCTATTACCTGCCGTTTCTCATCAAAAAGAGGGATGGCACTTGCAATGATTGGGACACCGAAAACCCCCTCCGGTACGAACACCCTTACAGTTCTTCCAGTTCTAATCGCTTCCGTTATAGCATCGTTTTCTTGAAGTGGAAAGCCAGGCTCGATGCCAAGGGAAAATGTCTTGCCCGGTACACTTAATAAGAACTTTTCTGTATCGCATATACCAATTGTAATATCTTCGGGTATTAGCTCGTTAAGAAGTGGAGCGATGGATGCAAAAGCTTCCACCTTCGGATGTATCGAAGTAAGACTCATTTTCTAGTTGCAACACCTTTCAATTTTAAGTTGAGTCTACAAAGAAAGTCACTGAATTATTTATAAATGTTTACTCTGTATAAAAGAACCCTTGTACTTTATCGGCTAGAAATCTAAAGTATTGATAAATACACGAAAATAAAGGCACGCTAATCGGTTATACAAAATATAACGATTATGACAGTCAATAACATACTGAACAAAAAAATCGTACAACCCTATTAAAAGAGTTGTACGATTTTTTACTTTTTTGAATTATTGACTATTATGGCTCCTATCATTTCCACCAAGTATCATACACATTAATGGCTTCATTTCTCTTGTGTTCTGTTTTTGTATACCAACCTTCGATGATATCGGCCGCTTCTGTCCTAATCTCTTTGCCTTCAAGGTAGTCGTCAATTTCATCATAACTGACACCTAGAGCCACTTCATCAGGAATCAATGGTTTATCATCTTCTAAGTCTGCAGTTGGGATTTTCGTATACAGTCTTTCAGGTGCACCAACGTATTTTAGTATTTCTTTGCCCTGTCTTTTATTCAAACGGTAAAGTGGAATGATATCAGCAGCACCATCACCATGTTTGGTGAAGAATCCAGTGATTGCTTCTGCTGCATGGTCTGTTCCAAGAACCACACCTTTATATAGACCTGCTAGATCATATTGTACTTTCATTCTTTCACGGGCTTTCGCATTGCCTCTTAGGAAGTGAGTAAGTTTTTTTCCAGTCCCTTCCTCTACTGCACCTACAGATGCGTCTACAGCCGCCTTAATATTGACGGTTACAGACTTACTCGGCTTAATGAATTTCAAAGCTAGCTGCCTGTCTTCTTCATCCGCCTGGATACCATATGGCAAGCTGACAGCAATGAATTCATACTCTTTCGTATTCAGTTCTTGATTCAATTCATTGACAGCCACTTGGGCAATATAGCCAGCCAAGGTTGAGTCCTGACCCCCTGAAATTCCAAGAACGAAACTTTTCAAGAAAGTATTCTTCTTCATATAATTCTTTAAAAGTTCGACGCTTTTTCTAAATTCCGTTTCTGGATCAATCGTTGGTTGAACAAGTAATTTTTTTACGATTTCTTTTTGTAATGGACGCATTGGCATAGCCCTCTTTTCAAATAGATTCGTTATTTCGTGAGCTTTTTTTCCACATTGGCTTTGACTTCATCTATATTTCTCATTTTATTATCCCAACAATCCTGGCTTAGGTCCACAGGGTATTCTTCCGGATTTAGAGCCCTTAAGTATTCCGGCCACAATACTTGAATGTTTGATAACGTATAGGCCTTAATCTCATCAATGGAAGGCAATTCATACGTTAAGGTACCATTCACAAAAATATCTTCATGCAGGTCTACTGCATCGAAGTCCGTGACAAATTTACTTAGGAAGGTATGGACAGGATGGAACATTTTTAATTTTTCCTGTTCCTGTGGCTTTTCATATTCCATCGCTAAGTAATCTCCTTCTGCATGGTGGTTGACCTTATTGATGATCCGGTAGATTCTCTTTAAACCAGGTGTCGTCACCTTTTCAGGATTGGAAGAAATTTTGATGGTATCTCTCATATTCCCATTTTCGTCCTCTATTGAAACCATTTTATATACTGCACCCAATGCAGGCTGGTCAAAAGCGGTAATCAATTTGGTCCCTATGCCCCAAATATCAATTCGGGCACCCTGTTGTTTCAGGTTAATGATGGTGTATTCATCCAAATCATTCGAGGCCACAATTTTCGTGTCAGGAAAACCGGCTGCATCTAGCATGCGTCGTGCTTCTTTCGAAAGGTAAGCCAAATCGCCGCTATCAAGACGGACCCCAATAAAATTGATCTTGTCACCCAATTCCTTAGCGACGCGGATGGCATTCGGGATGCCTGAACGTAATGTATCATAGGTATCCACCAAAAATACACAGTCTTTATGAGAACTTGCGTATTTATGAAAGGCTGTGTATTCGTCCTTATAAGCCTGAATCATTGAATGTGCATGTGTTCCAGAGACCGGAATCCCGAACAGTTTTCCTGCACGGACGTTGCTCGTAGAATCGAACCCAGCAATATATGCAGCACGTGCACCCCAAATGGCTGCATCCATTTCCTGTGCCCGACGTGACCCGAATTCGAGCGCAGATTCATTACCAATAACCTGTTTAATTCGTGAAGCCTTCGTGGCAACGAGTGTGTGATAGTTCACAATATTAAGTAAAGCCGTCTCAATGAGTTGCGCCTCACCAAGTGGTGCCTCAACACGTAAAATTGGTTCGTTGGCAAATACAAGCTCGCCTTCTTTCATGCAACGAATCGTTCCTGTAAAACGAATGTTTTGCAAATAATTCAAAAACTCATCCTCGTAATGTAATTCATTTCGGAGATATTCGATATCGCTTTCTGAAAAGTTAAAGTTTTGCAGATAATGAACGATCTTTTCTAGACCTGCAAAAATTGCATAACCGCTATTGAAGGGCAGTTTCCTGAAAAAGATTTCAAATACCGCCTTCCTGTTATGGGCATTATCTTCCCAATATGTTTGAGCCATATTGATTTGATAAAGATCAGTGTGTAGTGCATAGCTATCGTCATTATATTTGCTTTTCATGATAGTTCCTCCCAAAAGAGAAGTGAAGCTCCCTTTTATTCTTTGGCGTAATTACTTATAGAATGGTAGCACCTAAGACCCCTTTGAAATGTGTAAGTGCCCAATCGTGACCCGTTTTATTAAATGACGCGATTGCATTTTCATAAATGAAAATATTATAACCTAAATTGTAAGCATCCATTGCGGTGTGAAGAATACAAATATCACTGCATACTCCCACTAGGTATACATCTTTGATATCCCTCTCTCTGAGCTTGATATGAAGTTCTGTACCCGCAAAGGCGGAATATCGTGTCTTATCCATATAATGTACATTCGGCAGATTTTTATTGGTTTCATACTCATCGTTAAGCTTTCCATATAAATCTCTACCCGCCGTACCCCGAATATTATGGGGTGGAAATAAGGTAGATTCTGGATGTAAGTGGTCTCCTTTATCATGAAGATCAATTGCAAAAACCGTATAATCACCCTGTTTGATGAAACCTTTAGTGATATCAACCAGTGCTTCTTCTATCTCCTGGCCAGGCTTTCCACATGTTAATGCACCATCATCAGCTACAAAGTCATTCGTATAATCGATATTAATCAACGCTTTTTTACTCATTTCGCATTCCTCCTCAATAATAAATCGAGTCCATGACTACCTCAGCATTAAATCGGTAAAGCTGTGAGGGACGAAATGAATTACGTTTCGTTTTCTTTTGTAATCCTTTTTCATCCAAAACCTTTTCCAAGAATGGGAGTTTTGGAGCTTTTGTAAAGAATAGTGAATCTGCGCTGATTTTTGCATCTTCCCGTACTGTCAAAAGGACACGCTGAAGCTCCGAAAGCGTAAATTCATCTGGCAAGAAATTTTTGGCGATGGTCGTTTGCATCATGTCTTTTTTCAATAGCTCGACCGCTTGATGAATGATTACATCATGATCAAAGGCAAGGTTTAGTTGTAGGACTTCCTGGATTGTGAACAATTCGACCTCTACCGCGTCGTCGTTAGCTTTCCTTTGGTGAAGGAATTCCTCCTGAACAATCGCATAAAAGGCATTGGAAATGATCCAGCCCCTTGGATCACGGCCCGGTTGATCATACGTGCCGAAATGCTTCACTTGAAGACCCGAGACTCCAGTTTCTTCTTTTAATTCCCTGTGGGCGGCTTCATAGGCCGTTTCATCTGCATTTACGAACCCACCAGGCAATGCCCATTTATCGCCCTCAACATTTGGGCTTCCTTCCCTATCCGTTGCCGCTCGTTTAATCAATAATAGCTTTAAGAACATCTCAGGTGGAGCTTTCTTCTCGGTTTTTATGGACGTAATCGTAAAGATCGCAATATCTGCTGTGTATCCATCTGGAGTGATATATTTCTTTTTTCCTTGCTGAACCATGGCAGCTCTCACTTTCTTTCATAAAATTAAATAATGGAGTAATTAGTAAATCCTTAATTACTAAGTATAGTACTCTTATCTGCAGTTTTTTGCAACACTTAACGTTTAATTATTTCCATTTTAAGGATGATTATTCATAAAGGATAGCATAGACATGAAGTATGTTTTAAAATCGAGTAGGAGGAGGCGCCTAGCCTCCGACCTCTCACACCACCGTACGTACCGTTCGGTATACGGCGGTTCAGTTTAAGTCTAACTTAGTTTTGTATATCGTTTATATAGACTTTCTAACCCTTGATTGTGCCAATAAGCATTATCGAGGGTTTTCTCTAGAATTGGACTATGGGCAATACGCCAATAGCCTTTTCTACTATTTCCCCATTCATATGCTTTTCTATAAGGTACACCAAGTCCTTTGAGTTTTCGTACCCTCGTCCTTGGTAGCTTCCACTGTTTCCAGAGGCACATTCTGAGCCTTCTTCGAATCCATGAATCTAATTTCCTCAATATGCTTGGAGTATCAATGAGAGAGAAATAGCCTATCCATCCTCTGAGGTATTGTTTTAACCTACCTATTTTGAGTTCCATGGGTATTGGCGAATTCCTCGAAGTCATTTCCCTGATTCGTTTCTTCACTCTCTTCATCGTTTGTTGAGCCAATCGAACCTTCAGGTTCTTCTTTGATCTTGTGTAACTAAAGCCGAGAAATGTTCGATTCCAAGGACGATCTACCTTCGATTTCTCATAATTAACCTTTAGTTTCAGTTTATTCTCAATGAAAGATGAGAGATTACTCATGGCTCGATTGGCGGCTTTTCTAGTCCTCACGAATATATTACAGTCATCCGCATATCTCACGAATCGAAGATTCCGCTTCTCCAGTTCCTTATCTAACTCATCCAACATGATATTAGATAGTAAAGGGCTTAATGGTCCTCCTTGCGGAGTTCCTTCTTTACTTCTATGGAATAGTCCACCAATCATAATCCCTGCTTGTAAGAATCCACGAATCAGTTTTAGCACTCGTTTATCCGCAACTTTCTGCTCTAGCTTTCCCATGTGTTTATCATGATTTACTTTATCGAAGAATTTCTCTAAGTCCATACCTACTACCCATGTATAACCTTCGGCTATATAAGATTTTGCTTTTCGAACTGCTTGGTGTCCCTGTTTGTTAGGACGAAACCCATAACTATTTTCTGAAAAGGTCGAATCATATAGCTTGGTCATTATTTGGGCAATAGCCTGTTGGATGAAACGGTCTAGGACGGTAGGGATACCCAATAACCGAACTCCGCCGTTTGGTTTCGGGGTTTCGATACGACGGACGGGTTGCGGTTGATAAGTACCCTGTAAAAGAGAAGATTTTATGCTATGCCACGCTGTTACGAGGTGCGGTCTCAGGTTTTGAACCGGCATTCCATCTATACCTTGGCTTCCCTTATTTCTCTCTACACGCTTCAATGCCTGTATTAAGTTTTCCCTCTCTAGTATCTGTTCCATTAACATCGATGATATCCTTTCTAC
>NZ_JBNNSK010000007.1:0-242727 GCF_050277655.1 Peribacillus sp. NPDC097675
TATCCGGTATTAGCTCCGGTTTCCCGAAGTTATCCCAGTCTTATAGGCAGGTTGCCCACGTGTTACTCACCCGTCCGCCGCTAATCTCAGGGAGCAAGCTCCCATCGATTCGCTCGACTTGCATGTATTAGGCACGCCGCCAGCGTTCGTCCTGAGCCAGGATCAAACTCTCCGAAGAAATGTTTGACTTGCTCATTTTGCTTTTTTATAGTGTGTGCTCACTCAAAATTTACGTTGGCGCTTTGTTTTGTTCAGTTTTCAAAGAGCAATTTCGTTGTCGTTTCTCTCAAAGCGACTTCGTTAGTTTATCATGTTTCGTTGCTTTTTGTCAACAACTTTTTTGAAATAATTTTCAACAGCTTTTTTAGCCGTTTAAGTTGCTGTCTTAGCGACAAGAAATAATATACCACGGGTTGAATATGTTTGGCAATATGTTTTTAAAAACTTTTTTAAAAAAGTTTTCCTTTTCTTTTTTTCTATAACAACCCTTATTAAGTATACGTTTATCCGCTACTCACTCTCTCCAAATAAGTAGCATATTTTTCGGGTAGTTTTATATATATAGATTGATATTCATTTTATGAGGTGAAATGATGAACCTTTTATTGATTGCCTTACTCATTTCTTACATCATGGCCCTTTATTTATTCTGCACGGCCTTTTATGAAGCCATTAAGTTCAGCAAAGAAAAAGGGAAAGTGAACGGCACAGCCTTCCTATTTAGTTTTATTTTCGCTTTAATTTTTACCCGGATTACCTATTTGTTTTATCCCTATGAATAAAAGCAGTAAGTCGGATCCCGACTTACTGCTTTTATATGAGTCTATTTCATTACCTCTTTTTCTCCTTCTCGTTTTAAGAACAGCATTAATCCAGCCAGTATGATCGTGCCCCCGAGAACTTGGGTCCATAGAATTGGCTCATTCAGCATAAAGTATGCAAGGATTGTAGCCCCTACTGGTTCTAGAAGGATAGCCATAGAAATTGTTGAAGCGCTTAGCCACTTCAATGACCAGTTGAATAAAGAATGTCCTAATAAAGTCGGAAATATAGCAAGGAGAAGGAAATAAATCCAATCAGTGACGGGATAGGGTCCCATCGCCTCCCCCTTTACGAGAACATATAAGAACAAAGTAACTGCACTCATGCTATATACGACAAACGTGTACGTTATAGAAGAGACACGCCTTACAACACTTTGCCCGAATAATAGATAACCCGTTACTAACGCACATCCAACAAGGGCTAGGATATCTCCCCAAAGTGCCAGACCGCTGATATGGAAATCTCCCCAGCTGATGACAAAGCTTCCACCTATCGCGATGATGCCACTGGCTATTGCCTTCAACGTGAACCTTTCTTTAAAAAAGAAGTAAGCTCCGGCAAAAGCAAACAGTGGCTGAAGTGTGACAAGGACGGTTGAGCTTGCAACTGATGTGTAGTTAAGGGATTCAAACCAGAGTATGAAATGGAAGGCAAGAAACACACCTGCCATAATCGAAGACACCCAGTCCTTTTTGTTAATGAGCTTGAGCTCATGCC
The DNA here is from genome assembly GCF_050277655.1 of Peribacillus sp. NPDC097675. Lineage (NCBI taxonomy): Bacteria > Bacillati > Bacillota > Bacilli > Caryophanales > Bacillaceae > Peribacillus > Peribacillus sp. NPDC097675. The sequence continues at coordinate 1,543 of NZ_JBNNSK010000007.1, forward strand.
GATACTTTATGAGAAAAAATGGCATCATCAAAAGCACGGTAAATAATAACCGATAAAAAGCAATGATTCCCGAAGGAGCTGATGCCAATTTGACTAGGATCGCAGAAAATGAAATCGTGACGACTCCTATAACCAAGGCAAAATAAGGATTCATTTTTGTTTTTTGTTGCATTCTCAAACCTCTTTCCCAGTAAAATTCCGAGTTTATAGTTTATTTTACTATGGTAGAATTACAAGGGATAGTTAATTTTACTACGGGCAAACATGTATAGGTTATATTAATTCTTCTATCTTTTTCTCGGGAGATGAACTTATGGAATGGATTTTCGAACCTCAATCAGAAATGCAAATACTTATGAAGCTAGGGATGTCAGCTATCTTAGGATTAATTATTGGGTTAGAGAGAGAAATGAAACGAAAGCCAGTCGGATTAAAAACAAGTTTGGTTATTTCCATCGTCAGCTGTTTATTAACGATTGTCTCCTTGGAATCGGCATATAAATTCCCCGGCAGTAACGATGTTAATATCTCGATGGACCCCCTTCGACTTGCTGCGCAAATTGTCTCAGGCGTTGGTTTTATAGGGGCAGGCGTCATCCTTCGTCGTGACAATAACAGCATATCCGGTTTAACTACAGCTGCCATCATCTGGGGGGCAGCAGGAATCGGGATAGCCGTTGGAGCAGGATTCTTCCTTGAAGCAATTGCCGGAGTCATTCTGTTAATCCTCAGCGTCGAATTAGTTCCGTTCCTAGTCACCTTGTTAGGGCCTAGTAAACTGAGACAAAAGGAAATCTTCTTAAAACTAGAGATCAGGGATAAAGATGATATCGCTACCGTACTGAAGAAAATCAAAGAAGAGAAGATTTACATCAAAACACTTCGAATCAAAGATGTCGAAGAAGACCTTCACCTATTAACGTTAAAAGTGTTGGTTGATCATAAAATCAAGACATCTGAAGTGTACTACACCGTCTCTAAACTTATTGAAATATCAAGAGTAGAAATCGAGAATGGCTAATGTACAAAACCCGTTTGAATGACACCAAACGGGTTTTTCTTACTTTTTTTACAATTAGTAAATTTTATTATTGACTTTTCCCAGAAATCCGAATAAAATAATTATTGTACCATAACCCGGGGGCTTAGCTCAGCTGGGAGAGCGTTTGGCTGGCAGCCAAGAGGTCAGGGGTTCGATCCCCCTAGTCTCCATACTTTGAAACCCTTGCGCAGCAAGGGTTTTTTTCTATTTCACCCCTTCCTTTTTCTTTACCACAATCATAATTTTCCATCGTTAACTTTTGTTCTCTATCTCTTTTTCATATGAGGTTTGTCCGCATTACCGCATTAGGATATAAATGTGCATAATAGGGATGTTTCTCATAGAAAGATATTCTTTCAAGAAAAAGGCCTTTGGTGGTTACTCCAAAGGTCTTTCGTGAATTATTAATTTTCCTCAAATAACTCATCGATCTCTTTTCATCTGATTCTTAGGGAATTCTATATGACTCGATGCGATACCGAATGATGCGTTGCCCTTTGCGTGCAATATCTTATCCCCTTGCAAATAACTCTATTTATTGAGTGAAATTAGTATCATATCAGCTTTCAATCTTCTACTTTAGAAAACGGATATTTGGTTTTAAAGAATTCCTTATATGTCATTGGTTTTCGGCCAATCAGACGTTCAAGGTCCCCGGACGTCTCTGAGAATTCTCCCGTGTTGATTCCTCGCACCCAACCTAATAAGAAACTAGTCATAAAAACAGGCAAGCCATTCGCTACCATGGTGTCTATATATTCTTTTTCGCCTATTGCCTCATAAGGGATATCTTTCTCACTAATCTCCGAAAGAGCTTCAGCGATGTCTGCAAAAGAGCATCCCTCACTGCCACTTAGATGATATGTCTTATTTTCGTGCCCGTTTTGGGTGAGAACGGCCACGTTGGCTGTCGCCAGATCATTCAGAGATGCAGCGGCCACTTTACCGGAACCTTCTGGCACTCGCACGCCGACTTTAAGAGCATCTCCGAAATACGAATGCATGACTTCAAGATACGGTGGATTCCGCAGAATGGTATAAGCTAATCCGGATGCTTTAAGCGTTTGTTCTGCAAATACGTTTGAAATCGATACTTCGGGCACAATAAGATTTGAATTTTCTCTTCGTAAGATCGACGTGAAAATCACTTGTTTAACACCAGCCTGCTTTGCAGCCGCGATGACATTGAAATGTTGTGTATTGCGGTCGGTAAATGCTGGCGCGGAAATGAGCATAACTTTTTCAACGCCGTTAAAAGCTCTAAAAAGGGAGTTATAATCAAAATAGTCCCCCTGGTGTACTTCCACACCTTCTTTAACAAACCTTGCCATTTTTTCAGATTCCGGATCGCGTACCAATACAGCGACCTGATTTGACGGGACTTTTTTTAGAAGAAGCTCTAGTGTCCTGCTGCCGAGATTACCTGTTGCTCCAGTAATAAGTATTTTACCCATTTGTATGTCCCCTTTGAATTTTTATGTATAATCTACTTTAACCTTATAACCAGAAAAGGATCGCAACCCGAGCACCCGGAGCATTGGGCTACAATATCATTCGAATCTTCCTTGACCATTTAACAAATGAAGATTCCACATTTCCAAAGCTGTTGGTAGCCTCAATAAGAACGTGGCCTATCAGGAACCCTCTTTTTTTATAGTGATGTTTTCCATATAAAGACACTTTATTTCTAACTTCTATTCATCATTTTCTTTATCCTTCGAACAGCCGGTAGTAGAATGGCTTCTTGAAACTTCGTGATGCTCAGACCCATTAGTCCAAGCAGTATTAAAGCGATTATCAAACCGAATATTAAGCTCAGTATTTCTCCAAGTTCTTTAAGTACAGCAATCATTTCTACGCCTCACTTTACCACCACTTTTATTTTTTTGTACCTTTCATCAGACTTGGAAATAACGTTCTTCCTTTTTCGTGACATTGACTGAAACTTCGGACAGACTTGAGATAGTATCATTATAACCAAATGTATAAAATTGGTCTAATTACCAACCTGATGCCTCGCTATCGCACCCTTCACCTTTTCTTTACCCATAGTATGTGTTTATATATAGGCTAATGACAGCAAAAAAACTAGCTCAGTCACCCGAGCTAGTTTAATAGGGATATAATTGGTTCCTATATTTTCAAGAAATTTTCTCATCATCTTGTACATATTCATGCTCCCAGAAATCCGCATTTTTGATCCCCAAAGCTTTCGGGTCGAAAACGGGGTCCCGTCCTTGTTTCTTTTGTTTCTCGTAGTCTCGTAATGTAACCAGTGCGGGTTTTGCGAGGAGTAGAATGGCTGTGACATTGAGCCAGACCATGATTCCTAACCCTGCATCCCCTAATGCCCAAGCCAGATCTGCCGTACGGATTGTTCCATAGAATGTAGCGGCAAGTAGGATGATTTTCAAGGCATGTATGGCCCATTTGCTGTTACGGTTGCGCATGAGATAGGCAATGTTCGTTTCTGCGATATAGTAGTAAGCCATGATAGTCGTAAAGGCGAAGAAAAATAGGGCTACAGCAACAAATCCTGCTCCAAATCCAGGAATCACACTATCAATGGCCGCTTGTGTATATCCTGGACCAGGTTCCACCTCTCCTAAATTATTAACGATGGATGTCCCATCCTCTGCTTGTGTATTATACATCCCTGTGAATAAAATCATGAATGCTGTAGCTGAACAGACGAATAACGTATCGATATAAACAGAAAACGCTTGAACTAGACCTTGCTTAGCAGGGTGGGATACTTCAGCCGCGGCTGCTGGATGAGGTCCCGTTCCTTGACCTGCCTCATTCGAATACACTCCACGTTTTACTCCCCAAGCGATTGCCATCCCGATCAACCCGCCAAATGCAGAATCCAGACCAAAAGCACTTCTAAATATTAATGATAGAACGCCAGGTAATTCTGTAATATTCATAAATATGATAATTACGGATAATAAAATATATCCAAGTGCCATGAACGGAACAATTAGCTGTGCTGCGTTGGCGATTCTCTTCACGCCACCGAATATGATGAACCCAAGTAAAAGAACCACCCCGATTCCCGTAATCACTGGATCGATGCCAAAGGCATTTTCCACTCCCGCCGCAATTGAATTAGATTGAACCCCCGGCATGAGAATGGCCATCGCGACAAGCGCCGCCAGCGCAAAGAGAACGGCAAACCATTTCCACCCTATCCCCTTTTCAATGTAATAAGCTGGACCACCCCGATATTGACCATCTTGTTTCACTTTATAGATTTGGGCTAACGTCGATTCTACGAATGCACTCGATGCCCCGATAAAGGCAATTGCCCACATCCAAAAAATAGCGCCCGGACCACCAAAAGCAATAGCAGTCGCTACCCCAGCGATATTCCCTGTCCCGACACGGCCGGAGAGGGCAATGGATAGGGCTTGGAACGAAGAGACCCCCGCTTCCGAACTCTTCCCCTGGAACATCAGTGTAATCATTTCCTTGATGTGCCTAACTTGTAGAAAACGCGTCAAAACGGAAAATAACAATCCAACTCCCAATAAGATATAAATAACCGGTGAACTCCACAACACTCCATTTAAAGCATCTATGAATTCCTTCAATATATTTCCCCCTTCACTATCAATTAGAATATTCAAAATTATATAACAATTATGCAACTTTCACAATATCTTTATGTTACATTTTCTTACATATCTAGTTATTTTGTCTCAAAGCGGCAGGATCAAACCGTATTTAATGCATAAAAAAAAGAACCACCAGCAATCCGCTGGTGATTCTTCTTCTTAATCTCTATTATGAAACTGATACTGCACCTTGTATAGCTTGTTCTAATTCTTTTGTTCTTTTCGCTGTAACGGATTCGTTCCAGCCAAAATATTCAGCCATATATTTGATTACAGCTTCTTTGTTCTTTAGAACCAAATCGATATCAAATAGTAGGGTTCCAGTTCTGCGGAAGAAGAAATCTACCGGAGTGGCAATCATTTCATGCTCTAATGCGTACTCCAATTGTAAGAATAACACTTGAGGCATGCCTGTCCGTTTTCCACCGTCTTTTTCATTGATGGCAATGTTAAATAACACTGGAGCATTGGATCCGTACATAGCCAAGACTTTTCTTGATTCTTCAACAGATAGTCCTGCATCGACACCCATTTGGATATGATTCTTAATATATTCAGGGAAGTTGCTTGAACCGCCTACATCCCCACCAGAAACACGGATTTTTTTAGTACTATGATCAGCAAACAGCTTGTTCAAGTCTTCCGAGAACTTCTTGGCCACAAGGTCGACTGTCGTTTTAGCCATCTTACGGTACCCAGTCAATTTCCCACCGGCAATCGTGATAAGACCTGAATCGGACACCCAAATTTCATCTTTACGTGAAATTTCAGAAGGGTCCTTTCCTTCTTCAAGAATCAATGGTCTTACACCGGACCAAGTTGATTCGATATCAGCATCCGTAACTTTCACCTCAGGGAACATGAAAGCTATAGCCTTCAAGATATAATCACGGTCTTCTTGTGTGACACCTGGGTTTACCGGATCTCCCTCATAAAATGTATCTGTCGTTCCAACATAAGCCTTACCTGCACGTGGAATCGCAAAGACCATCCGTTTATCCGGAGTATCGAAATAAATGGCCTGTTTCAATGGGAATTTAGATTGGTCGATAACAACGTGAACACCTTTGGAAAGCTTGAGCGTTTTCCCTTTTTTCGAGTTGTCTTTTTCACGAATTGAATCTACCCATGGTCCAGCAGCATTGACCACTTTCGTTCCAAGGACTTCATATTCTTCATCTGTCAGCATGTCACGAACTTTAACACCTGTGATTTTTCCATCTTCATATACCAAGTTTTCGACCTTAGTATAATTGATAGGAGTCGCGCCTTTATCAACGGCAGTCTTCATAACTTCAATGGTTAGACGTGCATCGTCGGTACGGTATTCAACATAATATCCTCCGCCTGTAAGACCATTTTTCTTAACAAGTGGTTCTTTCTGCAATGTTTCTTCCACAGAAAGCATTTTTCTCCGTTCACTTCTCTTAACCCCTGCAAGGAAATCATATACACGAAGACCGATAGATGTACTGAATTTACCGAATGTACCGCCTTTGTGCATTGGAAGTAACATCCATTCCGGCGTCGTTACGTGCGGTCCATTTTCAAAAACGATTTCTCTCTCTTTTCCTACCTCGGCAACCATTTTCACTTCCAGCTGCTTAAGGTAACGCAAGCCACCATGAACTAACTTGGTTGATCTACTTGAAGTTCCTGCGGCGAAATCTTGCATTTCTACTAATGCCACTTTCATGCCTCGTACTGTAGCATCCACTGCAATACCAGCACCTGTAATTCCCCCACCTATTACGACTAAATCGAATTTCTCATTTTTTAACTTATCAATCGTTTCTTGTCTATATTTATTTGAAAACCTCATGTCTAACTCCTCCTCTAGGTGTTATCTTTGTTGGTTCTTCTTTAATATGTTTATACTATATTGTTTTCCCATTCTAGATAGTTAATAACCATTTCTAGGCTAAAAGTATAAAAAGAGACCACAAATGCACATCATCGATTTCTCGATAACGCATTTACGGTCTCTCCTATTCTCCGGCCGAGTTATTAACTTATCTTCAGTATATCATAATGTTACTGAAATTTGAAAGACTTACTTATATTATTTAAAGACCATGGCAGCTTTAACCGCCTTTTGCCAGCCTTCGTATAATTTTTCACTTTCCTTCTCTTCCATTGAATGTGTGAAGGTTTTGCCTATTACCCACTGTTGGGAAATTTCCTCTTGGTCCTTCCAATAACCAACCGCAAGTCCAGCCAAGTATGCAGCACCAAGCGCTGTTGTTTCATTCAGTACAGGTCTTTCAACCGGAACCTGTAAGAGGTCACTTTGGAATTGCATCAAGAAGTCGTTTTTCACGGCCCCTCCATCAACGCGTAGTGTCTTAAGGGCGATACCTGAATCTGCTTCCATTGCGTCCAGGACATCTTTCGCTTGATAGGCTAGGGATTCAAGAGTAGCCCGCACAAAATGCTCTTTAGTTGTGCCGCGAGTCAATCCAAATACAGCTCCTCGAACATCGCTGTCCCAGTATGGAGTTCCCAGTCCGACGAATGCCGGTACAACATATACACCATCCGTGCTGTCCACTCGGCTTGCGTAAACCTCACTATCTTTGGCATCATTCAGCATACGCATGCCATCACGCAGCCACTGGATAGCAGATCCGGCAACAAATATGCTACCTTCCAGTGCATATTCCACTTTGCCATTCAATCCCCAAGCAAGGGTCGTCAATAGGCCATGCTCAGAATCGACTGCTTTTTCACCTGTATTCATCAACATGAAACAGCCTGTGCCATACGTATTCTTAGCCATTCCTTCATTAAAACAAGCTTGGCCGAATAAAGCGGCTTGTTGGTCACCTGCTGCACCGGCGATTGGAATAGACTCGCCAAAGAAATGATATGGAACCGTGTGGGCGTATACTTCTGAAGATGGTCTAACTTCTGGTAGCATCGCTTTAGGAACGTCCAATATTTCTAAGATCTCTTCGTCCCACTCCAAATCATGGATGTTATACATTAACGTTCTTGAAGCATTGGAATAGTCCGTTACATGGGCTTTTCCTCCTGAAAGTTTCCAGATCAACCACGTATCGATTGTGCCGAATAACAGCTTGCCTTCCTCAGCTTTTTGACGGGCACCTTCCACATTATCCAGAATCCATTTCACCTTTGTGCCGGAAAAATAGGCGTCAATTAATAATCCAGTTTTTTTGCGGATCATATCACTATGGCCATTTTTCTTCAGATCTTCACAGATTTCGCTCGTTTGTCTCGACTGCCAAACGATTGCATTGTAAATTGGAACTGACGTTTCCTTATCCCAAACGACAGTCGTTTCACGCTGATTTGTGATTCCGATTCCTGCAATTTGTTCAGGCTTAATTCCTGATTCCGATATAACGCTTGCAATCACCGCTAAAATCGAACCCCAAATCTCATTTGCATCATGTTCAACCCAGCCTGGTTTCGGGAAATGTTGTGTAAACTCCCTTTGGGCTACATGAACTAACTCGCCCTTTTCGTTGAACAAAATTGCACGTGTACTCGTTGTACCTTGATCCAAAGATAAGATGTATTTTTTCATAATATTTTCCCCCAACCCTATAAATTAACTGGCTATTTTACTTTTCTCTATTTCATCTGACTGCTTTTTGCCAAATACGTAAGCTAATACTAATAATACCAGGCTTCCTACAAAAACAGACCAAAATGCTGTTGATATTTCACCTAAAAAGAAAGCTTTATAAAAGACGGCACCAAGAGCTCCCCCTACAAGTGGGCCAACTACCGGTATCCATGAATATCCCCAATTAGATTTTCCCTTACCTGGTATAGGCAAGAAGAAGTGTGCGATACGAGGTCCCAAATCCCGAGCAGGATTTATGGCATACCCCGTTGTACCCCCTAGAGACATCCCAATTACCACAATCAACAAACCGACGGCAAATGGATTCAAACCTTCAGTAAATTCATTGGCACCAATGAATAGTAAACCAAGAACAAGAATACATGTCCCAATCATTTCACTGATCAAGTTGGAAAAAGTATGTGGGATAGCTGGTGAAGTTGCGAATACACCTAGCTTGGCACCTGGATCATTTGTACCTTTCCAATGTGGTAAATAATGTAAGAATACTAGTGTTGCTCCTATAATTGCACCAATCATTTGACCTAAAATATATCCTGGAACATCTGCCCAAGGAAACTCTCCGATAAGAGCAAATCCTACGGTAACAGCTGGATTTAAGTGTGCTCCACTAATTGATCCGACTGCGAAAACCCCCATTGTTACAGCAAGCCCCCAAGCTATCGTAACGACAATCCATCCAGCATCTTTAGCATAAGACCCCTTTAATGATGAACCCGCTCCGATACCTGCACCAAAAAGTACGATAATCATTGTACCTATTACTTCTCCCCAAAATGGCGACATGTTAAAACCTCTTCCCTCTTTAGAATGAATTACACATTAAAGATAAAAGGAGACCCACAGCAGAACTACCCCAACAAAAAATAGGGGGTTTCCTTTGTGAGTCTCCTTGTCTCCATCACATCGATTAACTTGTATTGTAGTCTAATATACTAGGTTATGAAAACGCTGTCAAACATTTTGTCGAAAAAAAGATTATTATGTACCATTTTTTATTTTTTTTATTTAAACATATTCCATAATTCAGTTTTAGAAGTCGTGATAGACGTCGCTCCAGCCTCAAGCGCATTCAGAACTTCATTTGAATTACGTATCAACCCTCCAGCTAAAATGGGCGTTTGTAAATGTTCCTTCACCTCTTTGATCATCCATGGCATGGCACCCGGCAATACTTCGATATAATCTGGCTGAGTCTTCTTTACTAGCTTATAACTTTTCTCTAACGCATGGGAATCAATCAAAAAAATCCGTTGAATGGCGACAACTCCCTTTTGCTTTGCTTTTAAAATCACACTGGACTTTGTTGAAATCAAGCCATACGGATTGAACTCCTGACAAATGAACTCAGTAGCATATTCGTCGCTTCTAATTCCCTGTATCAAATCCACATGAAAAATCATTTTCTTATTACGTTGCTTGGCCATCAAGCTTACATTTTTCAACTGTGATATATGTACATCAAGAAAAACCCCTATCTCATAGGAACTCTCCAAGAATCTCTCAAAATCCTTCATGCTTGCCGAAGCAGGCAAAATCTTCTGATCCATCATATTCCCTCCTCGTACGCTAACTAACACCTCATAACTAGAACCTGCCGCAAAAATAATAAATTTCCTACATCATCGTGCATGAAAGCTACTATTAACATACCCATTTGCGAATACTAAGCATACAAAAACCCTAAATAAAGAACCACTATTTATGTCTATCCTATTGTTATTTTACATATTTATAAAGACAATTTGATATTCAGTGCCCCTTCAACCAACTCGAACGATCTAATCTGGCCTACAGGCACTTTCTTTACAACATCCCAGGAATTAAAATCAATCTTAATTCTTCGTTTATGATATTCAAAAAATGGAGGTTTGTTAAACAATTTATTATTGATAAATTTTATATCGAATGGCTTCATCTGAACAAGCTGAAATAGAATCGTTCTTTTATCAATCTGCACCGGTTTTAATATTATCGTGAACGCGACCTTTTTCGTCAACATCATTATCTTTATCTCTGTCGTCCCCTGTAACGTGATATGCTCTGAAGTAATGTGGACATCGATAATTTCACCTGTTTTCTTCTCTATCAAACCCGCAATCATCTTGGAGGTAATTGGTATCGCAAAACCCTCCGTTGCAGCCTTGGTTATTTTATCTTTAAATTTATCAAACATAGTTTCCCTCCCTAACTAAGAATGCGAAAACTCCTTGGAATCATCTTATAGTGATTCATGCTTTGATAAATTTACTTCCTTTCATTTTATGCTCCCCCTGATTTCTTTCTCTCTCTATAACATAGGTAGTTTATCACAGCTAATTACATGATTATTCTTTTTCAGTAAAAAATATACGTTAATTCAAATTAACTTGGGAACATTTCAAGTATTATTTTCCCAATATACCCTATAACAATTAAATTTTGGTAAAATTTAATTCACGCTAAAAAGTCGAACTATAGAATAGGAGATTATAGATGTACAAACACATTTCATTACCCCTTATCCTCCTCTGCTTATTCGTACTCCCTTCATGTTCAAGTCATGAATACCAGGATGCCCTGGATAAGGGTATCGAAAGTCTTGGAAAACGTGATTACCATCAGGCAGCCATTCAGTTCGAATTAGCCTTAAAAAAGAAAAACGGCGACGAGGATGCCTCTAGCTATCTTGAACAGGCAAATTATATGGATGAGGCAGTCTCTGCTTATGAGGAAAAAGAGTATGGAGCTTCCCTTGAATCGTTAAATACGGTCATTGCAAATAAAGGCACCTTGAAAACCTTGCAGACCGAAGCTGAAAAATTAAAAGCAGAAGTCCTTGCTGATCAGGAAACAGCTTCTTCTTTTGAAGACACCATGAAGGTAGTGAAAGAACTCATGGCAAAAGAGAATTACAGTGTAGCACGGAAGAAATTGCGGCTTTTAGAAAAAAGGCTAGAATCGGAAGACTCCCTATCAAGCTATCAGCCTGAACTTGCTAAACTCACGAAACAAGTGGACCTTGCCTCGAAAGAACAGGAAGTAACACAACCCGAAGTAAAGAAAACCTTAGAAAAATCTGATGAGCAGCGTGACTCGTATCAACTATACGAAAATGGCCGCTACGGATTTTCCATGTATTATCCCAAAGGCTTAAGAATGGATCCCCCACCAACCAATGGTGATGGAGCCAGGTTCTTTAATGACCAATTTGAGATTACCGCTTATGCTAGCCATACAAATGTAATCAATGATGAAGAAACGATCGAAATGTATTATGAAAACGATTTGAACAGCATCACTGAAGAAATCGCCTATCAGCGCATAACAGAAGATTGGTATGTCCTTTCCTACGAAGAAAATGGGAAGATCATCTATAAGAAGTTCTACTTTAACGATCAGGTTGGCACGACCTTTGTCATTAGCTATCCCGCTAGTGAACAAGAGAAGTACGGTCCCATCACTTCTCATATCGCAGAGACCTTCACCCCCTCCACCAACTCATAGTACTAACAATAAGGCAAGTTGCCATGACCCGTCTAGACAACTGGACGACTCATGGCTTTTTCGTAGTTATTCGCAACCGATGTCATGCTTCAATCGACTATATAGTAAAGGGGGGAAAGCAGAAGAATGGATACGATCTATTTAGTTAAGCAAGCACGAAAAGGCAAGGACGAAGCGTTTGAACAATTGATTGATTCTGTCCGCAATAAACTATACCGAACTGCTTTTTCCTACGTTCGAAATGAACAGGATGCACTGGACTTATATCAAGATGCCATTTACGAGGCCTATCTTTCTTTGAAAAAATTAAAAAAACCTGAACAATTTCAGAGTTGGATAACAAAAATCATAATATTTAAGTCCATCGATTTTATTAGAAAATCATCAAAACACTTCCTGGCAGACGACGAACTGTTTGAGCAGTTAATGTCCGGTGAAGGATTTGATAACCTTGAACAATCACTTGATCTTACGAAAGCTTTTGAATCGCTGGATGTAACGTATAAAACGATGATTCTGCTGAGGTTTTATCACGATCTTTCCATTAAGGAAATAGCGGAATTCATGGATTATCCCGAAGGAACCGTCAAATCCAATTTACATCGCGCCAAGAAAATCTTACGTCCCATTTTGAAGGAGGGTTATCTGCATGGATAAAGGGAACTTCCGACCGTCTATTGATGACATTTCCATCCCGGAGAAGTTATTAAAACAAAGAGAGAAAACAGCCATTTATAAAGCAAAAAGAACAAAACGCAAGAATATCAAAAGGCTTTCTAGCTTAATTGCCAGTGGATTATGCCTATCCGTACTTGGAACAGGTTCTCTATCGCCGACACTCGCGCAATCATTCTCGCATATTCCTTTTATCGGACCTATCTATTCACAATTCCATGACCTTGCTGCCGAAAGAATTGAACAAAACAAACTAGCTACTGTCATTGAAAAACAAGACACACATGATGGTTTATCGATGAATGTGAAAGAAGCCGTTTATGATGAAGGACGCTTAGTCGTAACCGTCGAATATAAAGGGGATTATTCCAAATTGGACCTAGGGAACGAAGCGAATCAAGGGTATAGATACATTACCATTAACGGAAGCGAACCAAATGTCGCTATAGGATCCTCAACATCTGATGACGTAAATTCCAATACGATTATTGAATCTCACCAATTTACACTAGCTAATTATGATGAATATGGTGATTCCATCACTGTAGCTGTACATGGGGAAGATTTATTCGGAAGAAAAGGGAATTGGGATGTCTCCTTTCCTTTGGAAAAAGTAGAAGGTACGATTCAAACATTTACACCACATGCAAAAGTTCAAACAGAGGACCGTATCTATACATTATCGGTAGACCAGGTATCCTTTCTTCCACTATCCACTAGGATCGATTTGACTCTGGATTATCCTTCGGAAATGGACGAAAATGACACATGGCCATCATTTCCCTATGTCGTGACAGACGACCAAGGACATGTATACAAAGATTTAGAACTCCAATATGGACAAGTGGATGCGAGTGGACACAAAATCGTATTAGCCCTTCCGCCTATGAACACGGTCCCAAAGACATTAACCATTCAACCACACTATGATAACGGAGATCCTGGTACACCCAACTATGGTGAAATCGTAGATTTGAAGGTTGAAGTCCCATTGAATTAGCCTACCCACAAAAGAAGCAGTCAGAGCTAAACGCCTGACTGCTTCTGCTATTCAATCTCCTTTTATTCAAAATGCAAGGTATAGTCTTCTGCTTTAATCCATTTCAATTTCTTAGAGAAAACGTAGATCAGCACAAGGTTCAACACAATCGGAAGAATGAAGAAAATAACGATCATGATTGTTATATTACTACCAATCCATCCCCCTTCAGCTAGTTTCATATAATTTAAAGGACCAACTAAACCCGATAAACCAAATCCAGCACTATAGGGCGTTCCTTGTATATTTAACATACCTGCCAACGCTCCTAGTATTGCTGCCGTGATCAGCATGGGAAAGGCGATTTTCGGTTTCATGAAGAAATTCCGCATTTGAATCTTAGGAGAACCTAGTACATGTGCTAAGGCCGTTCCGAGCGAGTTCGCTTTGTAACTAGCAATGGCTAAGCCAACACCTGCTGCTACGATTCCTAGGTTAGCCGCACCAGAACCTATACCGGAAAGCATAATGACCGTCGCTACCCCCACTGTTGAAATGGGTGACAAAATGATAAGACAGAAAATAACGGAAATGATTGCTCCCATTACAATAGGTTGCAACGAGGTCACGTTAGCAATGGCGACACCCAGTAACCCTGTGGAGGATTTCACAAAGGGCAAAATGAGATACCCTATCATACCCGGTATTAAGATGCTTAAAGTCGGCATCAAAAGAATGGCATACGCTTTTAATTTATCTCCGATTAATTGAAGGAACAAAACGGTCAATGCTGCCGTGATTCCTGTGTTGATCACGACACCAATCCCATTTAAGGCAAACAAACCGTCAGCTGTTTTCTGAATGGCACCACTTCCTACCATGGCCGCAATCCCGATACTCGCCGTCTGGGTCGTTGATAATTTGAATGTAATCCCGACCATCATCCCAATCATGACTGGTAACAGGCTCATGACGAAAACAGTGATATCAAGTATGTGTTGTAATGCCGGGAAATGAGGGATTATTAGCTTAAGTATTTCCCCTAACAAAGCATTGGGAATTAATGAAACGACAATGCCTAGGCTCATCCCCGTCAATAATTTATGGAAAAAATCCTTCATATGACTTATCTCCTATCTCGCTATAATGTACATAATTATAAGAAATATTCTGACAACAGTCAAAGGATTTTTTTAATACTTTACCGCGAAAGTGTATAAAAGTAATATATGCTTCTAGCAAATCCCTTAAGCAGAAACTTCCTGTTTTAATAGATACATGTTAATCTTTTCTATTTTCTAAATTATCTGCATTTTACCTTGACCTTTATTAACACTACCTGTATAGTCGTAATTAATTGAATAGTTCACATTCTTATCCAGAGAGGTGGAGGGACTGGCCCTTTGATACCTCAGCAACAGACTTTACTGTACTGTGCTAATTCCAGAAGTGTAAAACTTGAAGATAAGAAGAGTAAATAAGCATAGCTGATTAAACCTCTTCTTTTTTTAAGAAGAGGTTTTTATATTTTAATAAGGAAAGTAGGAATCTACCATGACCATCACTTTAACGAAAGCTCCTTTTAAAGCCGATCACGTAGGAAGTCTATTAAGACCAGAAAGTGTACATCTAGCAAGAAAGCAACGGAAAGAAGGATTAATCACCGCAGAACAATTACGCGAGGTTGAAACGCAGGAAATAAAGCGTATCGTCGATAAACAAATTGAAATTGGATTAGAGGCAGTCACTGACGGGGAATTCAGACGCACCTGGTGGCACTTTGACTTCTTGGAACATTTAAATGGAATCGAAGGGTATGTCACGGAAAAAGGCCTTACCTTTGATGGAATCGAAACAGAACGTTATAACGTTCGGAATACTGGAAAAATCTCTTTTAACCCCGATCACCCCTTTATTAAAGACTTTATCGAGTTTAATGAAATCGTTGGTGGTCGGGCAGTAGCGAAACAAACCATTCCTAGTCCCAATCAATTATTTGCTGTAGGTGTCCATAATCAAGAAATCTATCCTGACATCGAAGATTATGCAAAGGATATTATTAAAGCCTATCAAGATGCCTTACAGGCCTTTTACGATGCCGGTGTACGTTATATACAATTAGATGATGTATACATAGCCAGGCTTTCCGCTCCGGACTTCCAGTTCAAAGATGGCACATATTCAAGAGAACAATTAATTGATTTAGCGTTACGCGTGATTAATGGTACATTGGAGGGAAAACCTGAAGATCTTGTTGTAACGACTCACCTTTGTCGTGGGAACTACCAATCAACTTGGGCATTCGAAGGGAGCTATGCTCGGATCGCACCGACTTTATTGGCTAAAGAACAAGTAGATGGATTCTTCTTGGAATATGATGATGATCGTTCAGGAGATTTTAAACCATTAGAGTACATTCCAAATGGCGGTGCGCAAGTCGTTCTTGGAATCGTTACATCGAAGAATGGGGAACTTGAAGATAAAGAAGCTGTTAAAGCACGGATTGAGGAAGCGTCAAAATACGTGCCACATGAACAACTATGCTTAAGCCCGCAATGTGGTTTCGCTTCCACTCATCTTGGTAACAAACTAACAGAAGAACAACAGTGGGAAAAATTGAAATTCGTTGTGGATGTCGCCAAAGAAGTGTGGGAATGAATGAAATAGGGACAAGCCTCAGGCTTGTCCCTTCTATTCAACCACAATGACTATCCTCATCATCCTCTTTCTTCACTACTACATCATCCGTAACCATATCCTTAAGTTGGTTCTTCAACGTCAGCTCTGCCGCCTTGCCATCACTTGGCGACCCGTCGGCGAAGTACATCGGAAATAGGGAAAAGAACATGATATAAAAAGAAAAGTAAATGAATTGGTACCAGATGACCGAACTTTCCAAGATGTTCTGGTAAACCAAGCTATATATGACCAACATGCTAATCAGATTAAAGATGGCTCCCCCTAAATAAATCAACATATTAGTGAATTTATTATCATATTTTAAACCCTTGAATTCACAATGCCCATTCCAAAAGTAATATTTCCTGATTTCAATATTGCAAAAGGAGAAAAGCTTATCTCCACATCCGATTAAGATTTTTTTCTCCGTACCGCCGAAGAGCGTGACAAAGAATAAATGCCCACCTAAATGAATAAGTGTGACAACCGGTAAAATCAGAAAAAAGGAAAAGAGAAATTTAGTGATATCAGATAGACCAAACATTCCAATCATCCTCCTCATGTGAGCTTGGTGTGTTCATACAAGTCCTTATTCGAAGGATGATACTCTCTTACCCGGTATAGACGGATTATAACTAGTAAATGTTCACATCTTTCCATGACTATCCCTTATAAAAGAAAATTTCACCATATATTAAAAAAACGACGATTAGTCTGCCATCATTCTGTGCATTTCCCGTCATACCTTTTTGCACTCATTCTCTTTATATCTATTCATGGCAATATTTAATTTCCCTAAATTAGTTGCTTTTCTTCCCATTTGCTGTCAAGCTTATACAATCTGGACTATAAAGAATAGAACAAGTAGGTGACGAATATGATCGAAGTTAAAAATTCCACACTTAGTGATGGAGAATTCAATAGAGGCGTTTTCGCGAAACGTGATATTAAAAAGGGTGAGCTTTTACATGAAGCACCAGTTATCGCTTATCCAAATGAAGAGCATGTCCATATAGAGAAAACATTACTGGCGGATTATGCGTTTGAGTATGGCATAAACCATACATGCTTGCTTTTAGGATACGGCATGCTGTTTAACCATTCCTATACGCCCAATGCCACATATGATATAAACTTTGACCAGCATACATTTGATTTCTTCGCGTATACGGATATTAAAGCCGGAGAAGAGATTACCATCAACTATAATGGTGAGGTCGATAATGAAGATCCGTTATGGTTCAACAAAGAAGATAATGGTGAAGAAGAAACTGATTAATAGATGAAGAAAAGCACCTGCCGTGAGTTTTCCCCACAGTAGGTGCTTTTTTTTTCGATATAAATAGAACATTCACTTAATTAGTAGGGGAATTACTTGATTTTGTTTTTGTAAAGGATTGGAGTTGGCTCTTTACCTTATCAATCGTTTCAGGATTAGCGAATGATTTAATTTGGCTCATGGTTTTTTCACGAGTTTCTTTATTACGCATTAAGTAAGCGGCTGCTCCCACTAAGACGGTTCCAATCATTTTGTTTGATGGCATCTGAGTATCCTCCTTGTAGTTTAGTATAGTATAGTATTTCCCTATACTCACTTCTTTAAACACTCGTTCCCTATCAGCAAAGTTCTTGCCCCTCTTCAGCCGGCTGGAATCACGTTGGAAGATCGTAGAAATCTTTCTTCTAATTCATGTGCTGGTAGCGGTTTGCTGAACATGTATCCTTGGACCTGGTTACAGTCCAATTCTTTTAAAAAGTCGAACTGTATTTGGTTTTCAACGCCCTCGGCCACGATATTCAGTTGCATATTTTTGGCCAGGCCAATGATGGAAGCCACAATTGCTTCATCTGGTCCACCAGTTGCCAAATTTCTGATAAAGGATTGATCGATTTTTAATGTGTTAATGGGATAATCCTTTAGGTAAGCAAAGGAACTATACCCCGTGCCAAAGTCATCTATCGCTATCTTCACGCCTAGCTCCCTTAATCTCTCAAAGGTAAAGATAGCCCTATTCACATTGTTCATCGCTGTACTTTCGGTTATTTCCAACTCCAGGTTTTTCCCTTCAATGTTCCACTTATCCAGCATTCGTTTTAACTTTTCTATAAAATTAACCTGCATGAATTGACGTGTGGATATATTGACGGCGATATGAATAGAATCGAAGCCAACTTTATGCCACTCATGAAGTTGGGCACAAGCTAAATCCAATATTTTTTCCCCGAGTTGGATGATTAACCCCGTCTCCTCCGCTAAAGGAATGAACTCAGCTGGTGACACAAACCCCAACCTTGGATGATTCCAGCGGACCAAAGCTTCGGCACCTGAAATGGTCCCTGTCCGTGTATCGATTTTGGGTTGAAAATATAAAATGAATTCATCATCCTTATGAATTCCTGTCCGCATTTCTTCTTCAATCTGGATTTTATCCAATCTACTTTCCATGGACTCTGTAAAGAATTTATACGACGAGTCTCCCGTTCCTTTTCCTAAGAACATGGCCAAATCGGCTCTTTTAATAAGTTCTCCAATATTCATCCCATCTTTAGGGAAAGCTGATATCCCGATACATGTCGTTGTATAAATTTCATGGGTATTGATCTTGATTGGTTCATCCAATGAATGCAACAACTTTTGGGCCATTATTTCCGCTTGTTCAAGTCCAGTTACCTTCGGGAGGAATACCGTAAATTCATCCACCCCGATTCTAGCGAGGAACCCCCCTGGTTCGAGACATTCATTAAAGCGCTTGGCAATTTCTTTTATGAATAAATCACCTTGGCCATGTCCCAAGGTATCATTGATGGTCTTGAATCGATTAATATCCATCAAGAGCAAGGCTGCCATTTCTTCTCCGTTTTGCTGAATGAGGATATTGGCCTTTTCCTTAAAAGCTCTCCGATTCGGTAACCCTGTAAGTTCATCATAATAAGCCATATAATTGACCTTGGCCAATGCCGCTTTTTGCTCGGTAATATCCTTGGCTATTCCATTGATGCCTATGATTTCATGATCCACATACACGGGAATGGTCAAGATGTTTAAAGCGACTTTAGTGTTATTTTTATGGAGAGCTTCTATTTCAAATGAGCGAAGGGTTCCTCTTAAAGTATCTATACAGTAATTTTTACATTCCTTCCATACCTCTTCAGAAACTAGACTTTCCAGCTCCAATTTTTGAATGTCCTCGAATGTATACCCCAAAATTCCGGAAATGGCCGGGTTGATCGTTTCCAACTTCCCATCCCTATTCATTCTAAAAATGATATCTGGGTTATATGTAACAAGGGAATCGAACTTTTGCTGTGTAAGCCGTAACTCCTTGTTCTGTAGGGTCATTTTCTTATCAAAGTTGATGATGAAGATGACCATTATCTGAATAAAGAGTATGGCACTTCCAATCCCCAGACCCAGCAAAAACGTTCCGATTGGGAGAGCTGAACTGGTTGTATGAACCATATCGTCACTATGATAAGTGGCAGCGGCCATCCCTGTATAATGCGTTCCTGCTACAGCAATTCCCATGATGCTCGCACTGACCGTTTTTTCAACCAACCGACTAGCGGTTTGATGTTTATAACGGAAGCCGATCTTCAAAGCTACTACAGAAGCGATACAAGCAATAACCACTGACAAGAACACCAAGTGCGGATTGTACTGAATGGATGCCGACATGCGCATGGCAGCCATTCCCGTGTAATGCATGGTCAGGATGGCTGAGCCCAACGCGGTACTGCCCATGAGTAGCTGTTTCCGATTCATCGTTTCACGACTAATGAAAAACAAGGACACCCACGAAGCAAAAATGGCGATTGCTATGGAAAGGAGGACTTTACCATACTCATATGAAATCGTTTCATGGATCTGTAGAGCCAACATTCCCACAAAATGCATCGACCATATGCCCAAGCCCAGTGTTACCGCTCCGCCCAATAGCCAATATTGTTGCGCTTTTTGCTGTGAATGAGCGATTCTTCCTACAAAGGCCGAAGCCGAATACGAAGCCAAGGCCACAATGAAAAAGGACAGAATGACAAGCCCTGTATTATAGCTTCCTTGAATGTGCAATTTTTTTCTCCTTCATCATAAAAATATTCATGTGTCTAGTTCCTATATCGGTCACATTCGGGCAATTTCAATCTTATTATTCATAAAATATACATAATATGCTAGGTAGAACTACGTCACACGGCCAGCAGAAAGAACCCGAACGATAAAGTTCCGGATTCTTTCTCTTGCTCATTCATTCAAGTTCAGATTATTGATGTACTTTATACTTTCAGGACTCTTGACCACTTTGGTAGCGTGTTCCGGGTCCACGGTCGTTTGTTGAATGTTATTCAGTTTATATGTCAGGACGCGCTTTGTAGACTCATCAATTCGCTCCATCGGGATTTCCCCGTTTTTAACCGCATCGATGATCCCGTTGTATACCTCAAGTTGATGTGGATGTTCATGACAAACAAGGACGATGTCGACGCCGGCAAGAATCGCTTCTTTTCCCATATCTTCAAATGAAAAATAGTTCTTCACGGCTCCCATTTCCATATCATCCGTGATGACAATTCCTTTGTAGCCAAGCTTTTTTCGTAACAGGTCTTCAATGATGACCTTAGAAAGGCTGGCTGGTTTTTCTTTATCATAAGCGGGATATTTAATATGCGTCACCATCATGAAAAACTTGTCGTTATCCATCTCACTGATGATTTTTTTGAACGGATAGATATCCGAATTTTCCAGGTCAAGTTGGTTTGCTTCCACTGAAGAGGTTTCAACATGCGGATCAACTTCGCTGCGACCATTCCCGGGGAAGTGCTTTAGTGCTCCCGTAACCGAAGCATCGTTAAGGCCTTGAATCACCTTTTCCCCGTATTGATGGACTTTTTTCGGATCTGTTCCGAATGAACGGCTATCCTTTTTGGATAAATCAAGAACAGGTGCAAAGTTCAGATTGATTCCCATCGACTCCAGTTCTCTACCGTTCAATTTAGCCACCTGATAGACCTCTTCGGCAGAGGCCTTTTCCCCTAACTTCTGTTGGGAAGGGATAGGCGAAACATGTTCCCTCATTCGGATAATGTCCCCTCCTTCTTGGTCAACCGCTACCATAAGCGGAAGGGCAAACCGACCACCTTCTGCCGATTGTTGCAACGAGTTGGATAACTCGGCCACTTGTTTAGGTGAACTCATATTCCGTTCAAAATAAATAATGCCACCAATATGCTTCTCTTCGATGAACTCCTGAACATCGCTACTCTTTTCCGTACCAGCAAACCCGATTATCATGAGCTGTCCCACTTTTTCTTCAAGCGTCATGTTTTCAATCATCTTGTCTACCTTTTCATCTGTATCCTTCATTGCATTGATTTCTTTTTCGCTTGTAGTGTCTGTCGTTTCTTTATTTTCTTGTTTTTTTTCTTTCATGGATGTGTCCTCTTTTTGGACTTCCGATGTTTCTCTTTTTTCTGCGTTTTCACTTGGAAGATCCGTTTCCCTATTCAACTGGATAAGCATAACGGTTAAAAACGCAAGAAGTGCAATGAAAAAGAGGCTGAGGTATTTATATCTTTTCTTCATTGGATTTCCCTATCGGTGACCATCTCAAATGGGACAGTCTCCTCGCCATCGGTCATTGATTCAACTATTACATATGTCACTTCATCATTCATATTATCCTCCAATGAATTTATTTTCCCTTTATGGTCTCGATGAGATGAATAATCTTTCATCTGGTACTGTTGTATATTCCCCTTTGGATGTAACCTCTAACCCATGTGTAGGGAGGTTATCACCTATTACCCACTCTTTACTTATGTATGTCCCCTTGTGAATCGATATTCCATGGCTCTTAAAATAAGAACAAACCACACTGTTCCTCCATGAGGCAGAGCAGTTTTGTATAAAGCTAAAGGTATGTGCCCCATACTACTTGCATGACTCAATAGAAAGGAGAATGACTTCATGGATGTAAAATTAAGCAATCTTACGGGGAAAGCACAGGTCTCTTTACGTCATGCCATTGCGTATATGAAGGAAAAAATAACAGAACTCACGGGAAGCACCTCCATCACCATAATGGAGATCGCTAGCTATATCCAAAATCAGCCCGAAACGAACCGGATCGACAAAGAGCTTTTAGGAACGAATTATTCCTTTTATTATCTAAAAAAAGAGGATGCGACCTACCATTTAGAAATGAAAAGTACCCAAATTCTCCAGTTGGATGTTCATGTGAAGAATCACGATATTGTCTCCTACCGTTCTTATCGTGATCATTCTAAATTGTCTAGCTCCATTAAGATTCCTGAAACACTCATACCCGAGTAAAGCAATTTAGTGGCCCTTGCTTTCATAGAAGGGTCACTGTTTTATTTTCCCCTTCAAATTTCCCTTCAAAAAACGAGACATATAGGAATAATTTGGGTATATGATAGATAGAGATTGTGCCAGGAAAGGTGTCGATGGATAATGAGTGAAAAGTGGAATGGCGATGAAATGGTAGATGTTAAGGGGAAAACGGTTGTCATTACCGGGGCGAATAGTGGCCTTGGATTTGAGACGGCTTTTGTATTGGCGGGGAAAGGTGCAGAAGTCATTCTTGCCGTTCGGAATGCATCGAAAGGTGAAAAGGCGGTTGATCGAATTACGTCAGTCCATCCTAAAGCTAATGTATCCGTGATGTCACTCGATTTAAGTGATTTGAGTAGCATTCATCATTTTGCTGACTCATTTTTGGAAAACTATGATTCATTGTCTATCCTAATCAATAATGCCGGTGTCATGATTCCCCCTTATTCCCAAACGAAGGATGGATTTGAATTGCAATTCGGAAGCAACCACCTCGGGCATTTCGCCTTGACGGGCCTGTTGTTACCCAAAATTCTCTCCACCAAAAACTCTCGAGTCGTCACGTTAAGCAGCTTAGCCGCCATCAATGGATTCATAGACTTCGATAACTTAGATGGAAAGAATCATTATAAAGCGATGAGATTTTATGCTCAAAGTAAACTTGCCAATCTTCTCTTCTCCCGCGAATTGCAGAACAAGTTTGAACACCACCAAGTCGACTCGATCAGTGTCGCCTGCCATCCTGGGCTATCCCATACAAACCTCATGTCACGAGGATCAGGTAAGCCCCTGAATAAGTTTGTCCAATACCTTTCCAAAACCATCACGCAACCCGCCAATATGGGTGCTCTCCCCACGCTTTACGCAGCAACGGAACCCGCCTTAACAGGTGGAGAATATATAGGTCCCGATGGTAAAAAAGGCAGAAAGGGCTTTCCTAAAAAAGATGCCATCATTGATACCTTATACGATAAGGAAATCTCGGAAAAACTATGGGCGATCTCTGAATCCATGACAGGTGTGAACTATAGCTTCACTGCAGACTTACGCCAAAAATGAACCATTTTCATTTTCTAAGGAACAGGATTTTACTGTTCTTTTTATTTTGACCTTTTTCTTGAAATATGCGTAATTACCCATTTAAGAGAGATACTATAAAAAATTAACGAGGGACATATATGCTTGAAAAAGGAAAAATCGCTTCATACCAACTGGCATTGATTATCTATCCCACAATCTTTGCCACGGCCATTTTGAATGTGCCAGCCATATCCCATTCATTGGCAAGGCGAGATATGCTTTTCGAGCCACTTAAGACGCTTTTATAAAGAAAAGAGGGAGCGAATGCCCCCTCTTTCGTCGTGTATTATTCAGCGTCAAAAACTTCGACTTTCTCCATTTTGTCGCCATTTTTCATTGCTCTTGCTGTTTCAAGGCCTGATGTTACTTTACCGAATACAGTGTGAACACCGTTAAGATGTGGTTGTGGCTCATGGACGATAAAGAATTGGCTTGAGCCAGTATCTTTTCCTGCATGTGCCATAGATAGGCTACCCGCTTCATGCTTATGTGGGTTTCCTTCTGTTTCACATTTGATTTGGGTGCCGCTGCCGCCTGCACCTGTACCTGTTGGATCTCCACCTTGGCTTACGAAGCCAGGGATGACGCGGTGAAAGACTACACCATTGTAAAATCCTGTGTTCGCTAAGTTTTCGAAGTTAGCGACTGTGTTTGGTGCTTCGTTAGGGAAAAGATCGAATTCGATTTTTTCTCCGTTTTCCATCAATATGTATCCTTTTTTAGCCATTATAAAACATCTCCTTTAAAATAAACTGAATCAATCTTAATAGTACCATTTTTAGCAGGAGAAAGAAAAGAAAGCGCTGTGTTTTCAGTTCCAATTATTATACAGGGTGCGTTTCTTCTCTTATAATAGGGAATATTCACAAAAAAAAGGAGGGAAAAACATGACACAGCAGTTTGAAGCATTAATCGTGAACAAACAAGAAAATGACTTCTCCTTATCCATTCAGCAACTATCACTCGGCGATCTTCCTGAAGGGGAAGTGCTTATTCGCGTCCATTATTCCGGCGTGAATTATAAAGACAGCCTTGCAACCATCCCTAATGGAAATATCGTTGGTAGCTATCCGATGGTGCCTGGTATCGATTTGGCAGGGGTTGTCGTTTCATCAAAGGATTCCCGTTATAAAGAAGGAGACGAAGTCATTGCCACCTCTTATGGGATCGGTGTTTCACATTATGGGGGCTATAGCGAGTTCGCCCAAATCCCAGCTGAGTGGGTTGTTCCACTGCCAGAGGGTTTGACAATGAAAGAAGCGATGATAATCGGAACGGCCGGATTCACCGCAGCACTTTCTATTATGCGTTTAGAGCAAAATGGTCTTACTCCTGATTCCGGAAATGTTCTTGTTACAGGAGCCACGGGAGGCGTAGGCAGTTTTGCCGTCTCGATTCTTTCC
This sequence comes from Peribacillus sp. NPDC097675, assembly GCF_050277655.1. Taxonomy (NCBI): domain Bacteria; kingdom Bacillati; phylum Bacillota; class Bacilli; order Caryophanales; family Bacillaceae; genus Peribacillus; species Peribacillus sp. NPDC097675. Next base: position 26,472 of record NZ_JBNNSK010000007.1, read on the forward strand.
AAGCTAGGCTATTCCGTGGAAGCAAGTACCGGGAAAAAATCGGAACACGCCTACATACAGGAACTAGGTGCCAAGAAAATTTTATCCCGTGAAGATGTTTATGACGGCACACTTCGTCCACTTGGCAAGCAAAAATGGATTGGTGCCGTTGACCCTGTTGGTGGAGATCCATTAGCCTCCGTTCTGAGCCAAATTGAATATGGCGGTTCTGTTGCGGTCAGTGGCTTAACAGCAGGAACAAACCTGCCAACGACTGTCTTTCCGTTCATTCTAAGGGGAGTCAACTTACTTGGTATCGATTCAGTGAACTGCCCTATGGAAACAAGGCTACAAGTGTGGAAACGTCTTGCAACAGACTTTAAGCCTACCCATTTAGAGCAGCTCATTCAACAGGAAATTACCCTAAAGGAGCTTCCGGACGTCCTGCCTACCTTACTAAAAGGGGAAGCAAGGGGACGGACGATCGTGAAACTATAAGAGTAAAAAGGTGACGGAAGTTTGGCTTCTTGTCACCTTTTTACTCTGTTTTTTTAATAGGAAGGGTGATTTCCACAGTCGTTCCTTTCCCCACTTCACTACTGAAGTTGATGTCCCCATGATGCTCATGGACAATCTTAGAACTGACCATAAGCCCTAACCCCGTTCCTTTTTCGGTCGTACTATAAAATGGCTGTCCTAAATGCTTCAAGCGTTCTTCCGTCATCCCACATCCTGAATCAATAAAACGGACCATCATATTCTCTTCGTCATCCTTATCCAGTGAAATATGAAGTTTTCCGCCATCTTTCATTGCTTCCATCGCATTATTCACTACATTTGTAAACACTTGCTTTAACAAATTGGTTTCACCAAATACCGTGGAATCATCGATTAAAAATTCCTTAGTGATTTCCACATCGCATAGAATTGCTTGAAATTTGGCTAACGTGATAACACTATCTAAAATAGCTGATAGTTGTATAGACTCGCATGTTTGTATTGGAGGGGATGCGAGACATACAAACTCCTTGGCCAATTGTTCAATCTTCTCTACTTCTTTCACTGTAAAATCCAGATATTCTTGCTTGCAGGAAGTTTCCCCCATTAATTGCAAAAAACCCTTGATTGCGGTTAGCGGATTCCTGATTTCATGGGCAACACCTGCCGCCATCTGTCCTACCGCAGAGAGCATATTCGTCTTACCCAATAATTCCTCTGTTTTTTTGCGTTCGGTTATATCCCTACAAAATACCTGGATAGCTGGGTACCCCTTATAAATAATCGGGAGGGCTATGGTTTCCCCATAAAATATTTCTCCATTATAGCGCCTGAACTTTTGCTCTAACAAATCGACCGTTTTTCCTTCGTCTCTCATAACGTCAATTCTCTTACCTACAGTACCTTGAGAATCAGGGTGAACGAATTGAAAAACGGATTTCCCAATGATATCTTCAACACTATTCATCCCTAGCATTTTTGCACCCTCAGGATTCATATATTCAATGAATCCATTACGGTGTACAAAAATCGCTTCGGGAGAGACCTCCACTAAACTGCGATACCGCTCTTCGCTCTCCTTCAGCGCTGCTTCAGCCAACTTTTGGTTCGTAATATCCCGGTAGACGAAAGCCAATGCGATTGGCTCATTGTCGTTATTCCTGATGTTGAAAAGGGTGATGCTTACATCAATGAGTCGACCATCTTTTCTTTGCCGTACCGTTTCAAAGCCCTTCTCTTGTTGACCTGACTTGACCCTTTCATGCAATTCATCAACAGATTCCCTCAAAAATTCAGGGATGATCGGAAAAGGTTTACCAATTACCTCTTCATTCTTCCAACCAAAAAACTCTTCAAAAGCAGCATTAACTTGAAGGGTCCTAGCTTCAAGATCAACGATAGAAATGGCGTCCGCACTTTGTTCCATGAAGGATTGAAATTGCCTGGTGATGTCATCATACTTTCCTTCCATTTGCCCTTGTCTATTATTAATTAGCTTTTTCAATAGATTTATTCCTTTCCAATACCGAAAATTCGCTTACTCAATTTTACAGTAGCAGTAAATTAATTACCAGTATTTTATAGTAGTTTTCAACACGGAGATAGTAGAAACCGAAAAAAAGGCTAAATCAAGTAGATTTAACCTCCCCTTCATCATATAATTCATAACAGCCAGAGTCCCCACTCTCTTTATCCTAAAGTTATTGGATAAGATACTTCACACTTTAACAAAATCTTAATCCACAAGATACTTCCCATCAACATTAAAAACCTATTCTGAAGACAGGTTGGATGGCATGCGTGGCTGTCACAGTATTCGGCGAAGGAGGTGCCGGTACTAATTCCTACATAGATATTTGTAATTAGATTATGAACCTTTTCCCCTCTTCAACTTGCAAACAGCAGAAAATGTGTCTTTTTTAGGCTATCAACCAGTTTTCAGATGGACTTCTTCAATGACACTGTAACAAACCCTATATTTAAGAAGAAAAAAAGACGACACATAGGTGTGCCGTCTTTTCTATTCATCAATCTTTCGGGTCAAAAGCCGCTTCAAAAGCAGAAGATACCTTATCGAACTCCTCGTCCGTTTCGATATCATTCAGCTCTCCTTCGCCTTCAACTCTGAAAAAGAAAATATCGATATCTTCCTCTGTATCCTCTTCAATATCTTCCAATAATCCTACAGCTACATACTCTGTTCCTTCAACATCCAATGTTCCTAGAACCTCAACCTCATGCTCTTGATCACTGTCGTCAGTAAGAGTGAAAACTTCACCTTCGCGAATGCTTCCCATGAAAATCTCTCCTCTCAAGTCCATTTAAAATGGGTTTGTTTCCATAGTATATCTACAATTCCATACAGAAACAAATTTTTGCTTTAAAAAAGATAAATTCTTTTTCTTTTCAAAAGAAAATACAGTAAAGTGGAAAAATAATCCTAAATATTCGAACGAAATGTACACTTCTTACCAATATATAGTATAGAACGGAAGGAGGTAATAGAATGGTTGAACAACCCGACTTGTTGGATACCATCAACCGTTTTTTAAATGGAGAAGTGGAAGCATACGATGACTTATATGAAAGAACCATCCAAAACGTCTATAAAAACGTCCACTTTCTTATAGACCAAAAAGCGGATGTCGACGATGTTGTTCAAGACATCTATATACAGGTTTATAAGTCTCTTCGTAAGTATGATCGTGAAAGACCTTTTAAACCATGGTTGACGGGTATTGTCATCAAGACGATTCAAACGTACCGACGGAAAAGTTGGATGCGTCTTCGAATTTCCAAGAAAGCCGAAGACACTAAGCAAGTCACGGTACCTGACTTTTCCACTGATATTGTGAATAAAATCTCTAATCAATACCTCGTAGATTTAGTGAATCAGTTGCCCTACAAGCTCAAGCAGGTCGTGATACTCCGCTACTTAAATGATTATTCTCAAGAAGAAGTGGCCCGAATATTAGATATCCCCATTGGGACCGTCAAGTCCCGTATCCATGCTTCTTTAAAAAAATTGAGTGCTCATGGGAAAGAGAGCCTTTTATTCTTAGAGAAAGTGAGGAATGTATAATGAAAAACTTTCATAATCAGTTAAGAGAATCACTACAAGAAGAAAGTATGGGCATGCATGCTCCCCCTGAATTAAAAGTGAAAGTAATGAGCAAACTGACTACTTATCGCAGAAAAAGAAAAAAACATCTGGTTACAGCAATTCTCATTGCCTCATTGTTACTCCCGACAAGCGCTTTCGCCTATCAAACGTATTTAGCAGATGAGTTATACGGTTCATTTGACTATCTAAAAAAGCATGTTGCTAATGCCACCATGAAAGGGTACTTCCTTTTGGACGCAAAACTATCCCAAGCTAAAGGTGATTTGGGAAAAGAAGAGTATGGACAATTCAAAGAAGACTTGCAAGTATTAACCGCAGCCAAATTAGAATATGGTAATTCTAACGGAAATATCGACTACGACACGATACCTGCAAATAAAGCTGAGGAACTGAAAATTATATTAATGGATTTACAGCCCTATTTCGATAAACTGAACGGACTGGTATCGAGCAAAGAGCTATTATCGAGCGAGGAATACGAATCGTATATTGAGGCCCTTATGACTTATGAAAAAATCACAGTTCAGAGTGGAACCGATGCTGAAGTACCTGATGACGCTGACAGCTTACCTCCTACCCTTCAAGCAGATTTTCAAGAAGCATTAGACATCATGGATTACGTAAATGAGAAACAAATACCCGAAGATGCCTATTAAATACTTGTTAGACAATCTATAAAGGATTGTCTTTTTTTTCTTTTTCCACCAACCTATTTACCCATTTCTTTAAATAATCAGATTATTTTGTTTACTTTACTGTTTTTTCATACCCAATCATATATACTAATATTGCTTATCTACAACACGAAGGAGGAACTCCCCTTGGCTATGAAAAAATTCGATCATATTGGCATCGTTGTTAGGGATTTAGAAACATCCATCACCTTTTATCAGGAAATATTGGATTTAAAATTGAAAGCACGGGTCCCCCATACCAATGGTGTCATTCAACTTGCCTTTCTTGGCTATGACGGTACAGAGGAAACGGAAATTGAATTAATCCAAGGATATAGTGACTCGTTGCCATCCGAAGCAACGATCCATCACTTTGCCATTACTGTAGATGATATTGAGGAAGAATATGCCCGGATTCAGAGGCTTGAAAACGTAGAGTTGATTGATGAAGAAATTGTCACCCTGCCAAACGGCTATCGCTATTTCTACATATATGGACCGGAGAAAGAATGGATCGAGTTTTTCCAGAGATAACTGGCACTGCAAAAAAGCAGAAGCGGTGAGCTTCTGCTTTTTGCCATCATTCATTTAACAATTCAAACCCCTTCTACAGGTCGTCCGGTAACTAGGGTTGCTGTGATTCCAACCTCTTCCTTGCTCCACGGATTAATTGATACTATTGTCCCCATCACCGTCAATTCAATTTATTTTTCCAGTTTTAGAATGTTTTCTTCTATTATATATACGTCATCTAACCCACTATCTAATGCAATACTTGGACCTTCCCATTCACATCTATAACGTCTAAAATAGATGAACCCAACGTACATGGCGACTGTTTCCCATATATTGTGTAGCCCTTCAATCTTTTAGTAGGTAATGACTACCAATTCTCATTTAATAACTGGTTGCATGTTTTTGTAAAAAAAAGAACCTTGATGGCCCTTTCCCTAAAAAGCATATTGATATAATCCATAATATAATGGGCCAAGCGTAATAAATAACGTGATCCCAGTAAGGATACTTTTCGTACTTTCTGACAAGTCTACTAGCGCTTCTTCTCCATCATCGTGTTTACCGATATAACTGAAAAGAACATCCCACAGCAATCCACCTACAAACACGATTTTCCATACAAGAGGGGTGAGTATCGATGTATTCGTCACAAATCCAAATAATCCTATCCATGTTATAACCGAAATAATAAAATCCACTTTTAAAGAAAGGGTTCTTAGGCCTTTAATCAGAAATGCAATGGCCACCGTCCCTAATATGCCTAAATATATTGTCCAAAAAATATGCATAGATTCATCCTTCTTCCATTAAGATTCTTCAATTATATGAAGAATAGGATAAAAAGGGAATACAATAATGATATTCCCTCCATGTAGTACTTTTTCCCTACAATATCATTTACCTTTATGGTTTAATATGGTAAAATACCTAGAATGATAAAGGCAAATCCGCCGAAAGACGGAGACGCAAAGCCACAGGTCTAAAGCCAATGGGACATGACAGCTGGGTTACCATATCTTTGTAGCGATTCTAAGGAATCGAGTAGACTGACCTTTTTTCTATGCAGCCAGATATGGGACCACCCCACTATTTGGATTAGGTTATATCCACTCTTTCAAGAAAACAAAGACTACCCCAGCGTCATGGGGTAGTCTTTGTTTTTACAAGAACGAAAGGGGAGAATGGATAGCCGTGAATAAAGAGAAGAACCAACTTATGCTCTTGTTTTCAAGCGGAATTGTTTTATTAGCTTTGGTTACGAATATATTAGGGAGGAAATTCCACCTTTTTGAACATTCCCATGGAGCACATCAAGTTTTATCAACTGCTTATATCGAAGATCATTTTGGGCTTGTGCTCAACCTTTTAGTCGTGATACCCACGCTTCTATTGGCCTTCGGACTGATTTTATTTAAGAGTAATAGAAACCACTCACTGATTCCATATATAGTGACTTTAGTGTTTACATTTGGAAGTATCGCCATCATCTCGGGAGGTGGCGGACGGGTGGAGTTTCACTTTAGCATCTTCATGGTCGTAGCTACAATCGGCTATTATCAGAATTTGAAAGTCCTATCGCTCATGACGACTCTTTTCGCCGTCCATCATTTGGCAGGGTTCTACTTCTTTCCTGAAATCGTATTTGGGGCGATGAGCTATACCTATCTCATGTTAGTTCTACACGTAATGTTTTTTTTACTGACCACCGGTATCGTCACCTGGCAAGTATATTCAAGCCAACGTATGGAAAAGCAATTAATGGAACTACAAACCGCTCAACGGAAAATGATTAGCGAGGAAATAGCCGAAAAGGTAACAAACACTTCCAAGCAACTCGTAAGTGTCTCAGAAACCTTAATAAGCCAGGCAAAGTTCGCGACAGAGGCCAGTTCCGAACTTGCAACTTCCATTGCTCAAGTAGCAACTGGTTCAGAAACGCAACTTAAAACCGTTGAAGAAAATCTGCAAGTCCTTTCAAACATCACAGATGCCATCGGTGCCATCGATCAAACCGCACATATTTCGGTTCAACAAGCACAAGAATCGGTCCGGCACGCCTATGATGGCAACAAACTCGTTGAGAGCCTTTCTGGCCAAATGAAAGGAATCAAAGATTATGCTGATCAATCTGTCGCAACCATCACCAATTTCCATGAAAGTTCAAAAGCGATCGAGAACATGACCGGAATCATTGCAGATATTGCAGATCAAACGAATCTATTAGCATTGAATGCTGCCATTGAAGCTGCACGGGCCGGGGAATATGGAAGTGGCTTTTCCATAGTTGCAAAAGAAGTGAAACAGCTAGCCGAAAGATCATTAGAAGCTTCCAAGCATATAGATGACTTGATTAAACGGACTGTAGAAGATGCACGCCTTTCTGTTGGATCGATGGTTCAAGTCGTTGATTCCACTGACACGGGTCTCGAAGCCGTTCATAATTCAAGCCTGGTCTTCACGAAGATTTTTGATTCCTCACAAATGGTCGAAGAACAGATAAAGAAAATCTCATCCCTTGCTAAAACACTCATGTGGTCATCTGAAAACGTAAACAGCTCCATGCTCCAAATGGCCACCATCACTAAAGAATCATCCAAGAGCATGCAAGTCGCCGCAGGTACGACCGAGGAAGAACATCTACTAACAGAGCGGACCCTCAAGGTATCGAATGACCTCAAAATCTTGACCAGTGATCTCGAGCAAATCATATCCAAATTGAGGACGGAATTTTAAAAAGGAATGCACGAGTGCTATATAGGTTCAGGTTATGCCGAGTCTAGGAAACATTTCCAATAGAAACAAACAGGCTTCCTGACAATGTCAGGAAGCCTTCTGTCATATATACCTTGATTTAGACCTTGAATCTGCGAACCACCTGCTCCAGTTCTTCTGCCATAGATGTCAATGAACGCACAGATGAATCGATTTCTTCTATCGATGCTAGTTGTTCTTCCGTTGAAGCCGCTACTTCTTCTGAATTAGCCGCATTCTCTTGGGCATGAGCTGTTATTTTAGTGGATGATTCCGATACTTCGTCTACACTCACTGAAATTTGTTGAACGGAAGCCGTGATTTCTTCGATTTTCGGTGTAATGTCTCTCGTACTTTGAAGTATTTGGGCGAATTTATTGGATGTTTCCACTGAAACTTTCACACCCTGTTCCGCGTTTTCCATCACTTCTCTCATAATCGTAACAGAACTTCTTGTATCATCTTGCATTCCCATGATCAATTCCGTAATCAACTTGGTTGAATTCTGAGATTGTTCAGCCAGCTTCTTCACTTCATCTGCCACTACGGCAAATCCCTTACCATGTTCGCCGGCCCTCGCAGCTTCAATGGCTGCATTCAATGCTAATAAATTCGTTTGGCCAGCGATCCCCGTAATTACATCAATAATATTCCCGATTTGATTGGATCGTTCTGCTAAAGAATCGATAACCTGATTCGATTGGTTAACCGAGTCATGGATGAATCGCATTTGCTTCAAGTTCTCCTCTACAAAGTGGTTTCCTTCTTCTGCCTGTTTCTCTGTTTCTTTAGACAGTTCCGACATACTTGCCGTACTTTCGGAAATCCGCTCCACTCCCTGGCTCACTTCAAGTAGAGAACCTAGACTACTCTCCAGTTGCCTTGTGGAACTATCAGAGGCCCCGGAAATTTCCTGTATGGAAAGGGCGATTGTTTCTGCTGCGAGCTTCGATTGTTCGGAGCTGACGCTCAATTGCTCAGCAGAAGTTGTAACTTTATTCGTATTAGAAGAAATGGCCGTAATCGTTTGATGCAGGTTTTGAGTCATTTTCTCAAAGGATTGATTTAACATATACACTTCATCTTTTGTTTTCACCTTGATTTTTTCTATGATCAAGTCACCTTCTGCGACTCGATTAGCCATTTTACTCAACTTCTCGATTGGTCTCGAGATAACGTTAGAAATTAACACCCCATCTGTCATGGCAAGCACGAACGCTACCAAACTTAGAATGAAAATCTTCTTTGTTGCTGATTTTGAATCTTCTTCAACCTTTGTCACCTTTTGAACCAAAACCTCATCTTTAATCCATGTATATAATGCATTCGTTTGCTCTACCATTTTGGTACTGATGGGAACAACTTTATCACGGGCCAAGACCCTCGCCTTTTCTGGATCTTTCGCTACTGCCTCTACTGACTTCCTGCTTTCCTCTATCCATGCGTCATTCGATGCCTGGATTTCATCAAAGCGTTGGTTCGTTTCATCTCGGGTAGCCAATTTCCTGGCCTTATCTATTAAATCATTAATGTTCTCATTCGATTTATACATATTCTCTTTCATATCCGGAGTTTTATATAAAAGATACCCCCTCAAATACGTTACCTGACGTGCTGACTCCGTCTGGATACTTTGAGTGATAGATTGAACTTCCGTAACGTTTTTAAGGATATCATCATATGACTCATTCATATCTTTCATACTCGTATAAGATATGAAAGCAGCCACTCCAAAAATGATGGAGACTAGTAAAAAGCTTATTAATAACTTGTTCTTTATTGATAATTTCATGCGTTAACTCCTCTCATATGTAATAGCTTCTATGTTCTTTCCATTCAATTTAAAAAGCCCACAATTAAAAAGTGGACATCAAAAATTCAGTATTCCTGGGACCGAATATAAAGCTTCCTAATCTTTTATCGGTTGAAAAGTAGAATAATTAACTGATTCATACTAGGAAAATAGGTTAAAGGACCTAAAAAAGTCCCCTTACAGAGTAAGGGGACTTTAAAACCATTATTTATAAAACACTTTATCAATATTGTATTTAGCATGAAGTGTGTTGATGATGTACGTTTCATAAATGTCACGTTCCATCGCGTCTTCTACGAAAATCGTCTCGATTTTCTTTACTTCATTACGGTGTTCTTTAATGGGAGATACGTTATCCTCGAAATGCTTTTTGACTCTTTGTCTTAACTTGCGCGCTTTACCGACAAAGATTAACTCGTCTTTTTCATTATAGAATAGAATGATGCCGCCTTTATCACGGGGAATCAGGTGAAAATCGATGAATCCGTAAATTTCCGGGATGATGGCTTCGTCTCCTTCAATCACTTGTTTTCTTTGTTTAATACTGATATCCGCTTCAGGGATTTTAATATTTATCATAAAAAATCACGTCCTCTATTTGTATATATGTAAGTGAGTGTAAGTAACGTTCCCCCTTACACAATTGTGTCCGGTTGGCATGTTCATACTGTTTTTAATCACTTGCTCTGCGTTGTCCTTAAAGGTAGATGGTATCATAATTTTGTAGGAAAAGCCATGTCTGAACAAGTGTTTACATAAAAGGTTTCAAGTGTATATACCTTTTATCAGGAAAAGAAGAAGACCCGTTAAGAGTCTCCTTCTCATTGATTAGAATATCCGTTACCACCTATGGGCCTTAGCATTGCTTCTTAGTATAATGTTCGTTTGCGATACTTCCGTATGGCCATTTACTTGAGATTTAGAACGCTTAGGTCTTGTCCAATTATGGTGAAACTTTTGAGAATGTGGATCTAATTGATCTTTATAACTCATGTTGTATCACCTCATCGTTAAGATTAGGATATTCTTTTCAAAGCAATAGGAGGTTCCTATCACAGTATTAGTATGAGTTGGGGACAGGTAAACATACATGAACTTTAAAAAGAAAATTCTACCTTTTCCCCTTTTGAAATCACTTTTCCCTCATCATCGAGGACATCGCTAGTCAGAAACGAGCCCCCTTTCACATCTTCTTTTTGAAGGATGAATCCTACATTCCCTTGTTTTGAATTCTTTGCTTTTACTTCTCCATTCAGATTTTCCAAGTAAATATCATCTTCCCAAGTCAGATGTTCCCCACCATCTGTTTCAAGAAAAGCGACTGGAGAAACTTTGACATTATCAGTGGTGGAGTTTTCAATTTTCACATTCATTTTCACGATATCAAAGGCGTGTTCATGGGTATAACCATGAAAGAAATCAATCATGCTATAATCTGGTATCACATGCACGACCTTGATATCCTTGATTATTACCTGTATGGGGCCCAGCTTCACCGTCTCATTTACCTGCTTATACTCTTTTAAAGACATTTCACCTTTTGCATCGGAAACTTGTTGACCCACCTCTTTCAATTCACGATCATCCGGAAGTTGAGGATTTGGAACATACACTTCCTTCTTCACCAATGTTTTGGCACTTTCCTCTGTTTTTTCTGTCGCGATTGATTTTTCATCAAAGGCTGGCTGAGTGTTGAGTGCACAAAATGTGGTTAATAAAAAGGCACTTATGAGTAGTCTGTTCACGGAATCCCTCCCAGTATTTATTTTAATAAATCAAAGATGATGGTGGCTTGGTCGGTGTTGTCGACCTGTCCGGCAAAACGCTCCTTATATGGTCCGTATGCATAGACGGGTACATCTTCCCCCGTATGTCCCCCGGTTGTCCAAGCCGTATTGGACCTATTATCAAAAATGGCCTCAATCGCATTGTCGATGGTCGTAACGTTTTTACTCGTGACAGCATCTTTGACCGATTCTATTTCCTCTTTCGTTAGCTTGACTTCATGTTGATCTATATACTGTTGCAAGGTTTTTTCGACATCTGCTCCCTTTACGATGGCATCTGCCATAAAGTCAGGTGTCCGTTTGGCAGCTTTAATCGGCTCGCCGGACCAGTTATACACTCCCTTTGCCCCAATGGAGAATCCTCCCGTTGAATGGTCAGCCGTCGCCACGACTAAGGTATGCTTATCTTTTTTAGCAAAATCAATCGCTGCTTTGTAGGCCTTTTCGAAATCCTCCATTTCACTCATGGCTCCGACAATGTCATTATCATGGCCAGCCCAATCAATTTGGCTTCCTTCCACCATCAAGAAGAATCCGTCCTTATTCTTATTCAAGCGTTGAATCGCCGAGTCTGTCATATCTTCCAATGATGGTGTTTCGGAAGTGCGGTCAATCATTTTGGGTAGGCCCTCTTTAGCAAACAATCCTAAAACCTGTTTGTTTTTATCCTTTACCAGCTGTTTTTTATCCGTCACGTAACTATACCCATCTTTTTTGAATGCTTTTGTCAAATCGACATCGGGCCGTACGAAATTGGATTGACCTCCACCTAAAAGAACGTCGATTTTATGTTGGCCATTTATTAAATCCTTGTAATAATCGTCCGCAATGCCATTCATGTTCTTTCGGTTTTCGTCATGTGCACCAAATGATGCCGGAGTGGCATGAGTGATTTCTGATGTTGCAACAAGGCCAGTCGATTTCCCGCTTTCCTTTGCCGCCTCCAACACCGTTTTGACTTCTGTCTTATCATTGTCGACAGCAATGGCTGCATTATACGTTTTCACACCGGCTGACATCGCCGTTGCTGCTGAAGCAGAATCAGTGATGTTCTGTGTAGGATCTTCTGGGTATGTCATCTGCTGACCCACTAGATATTTATCAAATGCTGTCCTTTCAGCTACAGTCGTAGCAGGTCTATCTTTCAAATATCGGTAAGCGGAAGTATAAGAGACCCCCATTCCATCCCCTATCATGAAAATGACATTTCTAATTTCAGGCTCTTTCTTAGGCTTTCCTTTTGCCAAAACATCGTCATTTGTACCTCCCCACGCTACACTTCCAAAGGCTAATGCAGTAATGATAGCAACCGGCAAGATTCTTTTACTGAATGTACGTCTCATAAAAAACGCCCCCTACTCATTTATTGGAATATTCAATTTCAATATACATCCTGTTCATGTACCTACCATTAAGGAGATGTAAAAAATATAAGAGTATTTTGTAAATGAATCGTAAATGCACCATACTGTAACAGTTTTTAATATCCATACTATTCCTCTTAAGATGGATTATATGAGAAAGAATAGTAACCCTAGAGCACCTTTGTCGTTTATGCTATACTTCAAGGAATTCATATATATAGCACTAGGGGAGCCTTTTTTGGCTGAGAGGAGTGGCAACACTCTGACCCTTTGAACCTGATCTGGCTAGCACCAGCGGAGGGAAGTGGCATTGAACTGAAACTTTTCTCATTCAAGGTCACCCCTCTAATCGGGTGAGCTTTTTTTATGAAAAAAATGGGGTAAGGGAGAGGTTTATTTATGAAGATAAGTGATCAAATTGTATTGGTGACAGGAAGCAGCAGGGGCCTTGGTTCCGCCATCGCTCAAGGGTTTGGTCGGGAGGGTGCCCGGGTCGTGGTCAACTATTTTCAAAGTGGAGATAAAGCCCAGCAAGTGGTTGAAAAAATTGGGCAGAACAGGGCGATTGCAATTCGCGCTGATGTTAGAAACCAGTCGGAAGTCAAAGCTATGTTTCAAAGGGCGAAAATGCATTTTGGTCAACCCATCACAACGATTGTAAATAACGCTTTAGTGAACTTCAGCTTTGATGTAGATAACATTAAAACAGCCGAGACCATTTCATGGGAAGATTATCAATCCCATTTCGAGGGAAGCATAAAAGCATCATTACTTACCGTACAAGCCGGTCGAAAAGACATGATTGAAGGGAAATTCGGACGGATTATCAACATCGGGACCAATCTATTTCAAAATCCCGTCATCGCCTACCATGACTACAATACCAGTAAAGCCGCTCTTCTTGGATTCACACGAAACATGGCGAGTGAATTGGGTAAAGACGGAATCACCGTCAATATGGTTTCAGGGGGCCTGCTAATGAAAACCGACGCAAGTTCTGCAACTTCAGATGAGGTCTTCCACCTCATAGAAGAAAGTACACCACTAAAAAAAGTGACCACCCCAGAAGAGGCAGCCGATGCTGTATTATTCTTTGCCTCTCCGTGGAGCCGAGCCGTGACCGGTCAGAATCTAATTGTTGATGGCGGCCTGGTGATGGGGTAAACACTATGCAGATAAGTCGGGATGTCTATTTTTTTGATTTGCTTGATGGTGTAAGAATTTAAATAATGGCGGCAATGTCACATACACCATTAACACCCTGAGCACCTGAACAGCAACGACAAACATCGGATCGGATTCAAGTGCAACTGAAGTGGCGGTCATTTCCGCCACTCCCCCTGGTGCAAAAGCCAATGAGGTAGTCATAAAGGTCATTCCAGTCATTCTCGAATCGATATACGCACAAAGTATCATCATGAATATAAAAGCAACGGTACTTAAGGAAGACACCACCAGAATTTTTTTCATACCTACGAACATGGCCCTATTGAACTTCGATCCCACGCTTGCACCAATCATGATTTGTGAAACAATCATGAAGCTATCTGGCCACCAGGCATTCAAATCCTTCCCAGCAAGGAGGGAGCCGGATGCTTGGAAAAAGGCAACCGTCAACATACTCCCTACGAGCCAGGGCGCAGGCAACTTGAGGATTTTTCCGACATGGAAACCTCCCCAGGCTGCGAGAGCCAACATGAGCGTCCATCCACTTTGAATATAATGAAAACCTTCCATCCCACCAAAAAAACTAGGGGGAGTTGAGGCTAGTGGATTGGCTCCAAGTACAAAGAAAGGCACAATCATGACAACCAAGAAAATCCGGATAGTTTGTATGATTGTCACAACTCCAGTATTCGCACCCGCTTCCTGAGCCATTCCCGGCATGGCTGAAAGGCCTCCTGGTGCCGTTGAAAAAAAACTAGTCAGCATGTCCATATTACATAACTTGTACAAAAGAAAACCGGATCCTAAAGAAAACAACAAAGATAAAGCCAAGACGATGATGATCGTGATGCTATTTTCCATGAATATTTTCAACACAGAAAGGTTGAGTTGCAAGCCCAATTCAATGCCAAGCAGACATTGTCCTGTCCTTAACCAAATTTGCATGCTAGTGGATTTACTATCAGGTAGCTTCAAGAAAGCAGGCTTCCAAAAAGAAAGCAGGGCAGACATCATCAGGGATCCAATCATCCATCCGATGGATAACCCCGTTGAAGCCAAAAGTGCCCCTCCTAGTCCGCATAGTATCACTAGCCAAATACCTTTTATCGTATCTACTAATCGCTCCATCAAATGACCTTCCCACTGTTTTTTTTTGTCTATTCGTGCAAAGCTTAAGAATACGAAATACCTCTTCACTCTTTTCTTGCCACTAATAACATTGCCTGCCCTTGAAAAGACAGTACTTGGTTTTCAACAACCTCGATTGAATGAAAATCGCTGGTTCCCTTTTCGGCCGCAATCATATAGGCCATCAATTCATTTTGCTCCTTTTGGGGAAGCTGCATCATTTCACACCAATTTTTAAAATCAAACTTTTTTTTGAAAGTCGTCATACTTTCAATGGTAAAGCCAGTGTTTTCAATCAGTGAAATCCATTCCGTTTTTTTGTAGGCCCTGTAATGGCTAGGGTCCCTTTTCTTTTCTATAAAGTTATAAAACTGATCGTATTCATCCTTTTCGGCTGCAACGTTATCTATCAGGAGAAAAAGGCCATTTCTATCTAAAACCCGGTTTGACTCCATTACAAATTGGTGTATGTTCGGGAAATGGTGGGGCGCAATCCGACAGGTAACCGTTGTGAATGACTGATCAGAAAAAGGCAGTTGCTCGGCATCTCCTTGAACAAATGATACATTTTCAATGCCATTTGAGTTGATAAAGTTCTCGGCTTTCTTTAACATTTCAGGAGTCAAGTCAAGAGCGGTCACTTTTTCAAAAAATGGCGCTAAAGCTTTGACCACGTGCCCCCCTCCCGTGGCGATGTCCAAAAGCTCACCCTTGGCGTTCTTTTCTACGATCTTGATAAGTAAATTCAGGTCCTCTCCACTCGCATGCGTTTTGCTCGTCACATAGTTGGCAGCATTTTTTCCAAATTGGGCAAGAACTTGATCTTTTTCTTCCATCTCAAAGCCTCCTTCTTTTAGCTTCCTTTCCAAATAAAGAAAACCGAATTTTCTGATACAGAAAAAGTCGGCTTCCTTATCTTCACCATTATTCTTTACTGAGTAACCGTGTCTCTGCGGTTTTCCAAGGCATACGATGCAGCAGATGTTCCTGCTAGTTTACCATACACAGACCCTGACATTAACCCCGAACCGCCTGGATAGTTTTCGTAGAAAATCCCTCCGACCATTTCACCTGCAGCAAACAGTCCGGCAATAGGCGCTTCCTCTTCATTCAAAACCTCGCCTTCCGTGCTGACATGTATTCCACCAAACGAAAAAGTGATTCCACATGTTACCGGGAAAGCATAAAATGGACCTTGTTCAATGCGGAGTGCCCAATTGGATTTAGGTGGACTAATTCCGTCCGTTCCTTTACCATCTTTTTCAGTAGGATTATAATTTCCTTCTTGCACAGAATGGTTATACTCCTCAATCGTTTTCAAGAATTGACCTTGATTAACTGGCAACAAGTTAGCCAGTTCTTCGAGCGTATCTGCCTGATAAATGGTAGCCTCTTCAAGATCATACTCTTTACGTAGGAACGGTCTTACCTGGGAATCGTAAATCTGATAGGCTACATGATCAGGCTGTTTCAAGATTTCCCGTCCGTATTTGGCATACGTGTAATTTCGGAAATCCGCACCCTCATCGACAAACCTGTTTCCCTCATTATTTAGCATGATGCTTAAAGGATATGAATGTTTCTTGAAAATATCACCTGGCTTCGTGAAATCGCCGACTTTTGGAGCATTATAATCCGTTCCAATCGAATGACAGCCGGACCATTGCCCATACTTCTGTGCTCCTACCGCTAAAGCCATAGTTAACCCGTCTCCAGTATTAAATTCCGTCCCTCTCACAATAGCCGCATTCCATTCCTCACCGATAAATTCACTCCGTAGCTTTTTATCTGCTTCAAATCCGCCACAAGCTAATACGATACTTGTCGTATTGACCGTTAGCTCTTTGCCTTCTTGCTGTACAACGATCGATTTGATCTGATTATTCTCAAGCTTAAGCTCGGTAGCACGAGTCTCGTACCAAACCTCTATGCCAAGTTCTAACACACGTTCATTCAGCGTTCTAATGAGCCCTACACCTTTATCATTGGTTTTTAACGGAAGTCCACCCCAAAATATCTGTTTACCGTCTTTTTCAAAAGATTGATTCTCATAATTCAGTTCAAATTCAATGCCATGACTTTGCATCCATTGAATCGTCTTATAGGATTGAGTAACTAATAGCTTCGCTAATTGGGGGTCACTCTGTCCCTTCGTAACCCTCATAAGATCATCATAGTATTCTGTTTCACTATAAACGGGTACATGAATTTTTTCAGCTTCCTCATCCGTGATAGAAGGAATGATTTTTCTGATATCATCCAGACCATTATAAGCAGTGCGGATCGCCCCATCCGTAAAGAATGAATTTCCACCTCTTTTTTGCTTCGGTCCTCGCTCGAGTACTAGTACGCTTGCGCCTTTTTCTCTTGCTGCTATGGCTGCACATAAAGCGGCATTTCCTGCTCCTACTACTATAATATCGAAATTAGATTGAACCATTTATCTTCCTCCTAACATTTTTTTGCTTGAGTTTAGCTTAATACACCTTAAATGATAAATGAAATATATAAATTTACATAAAGTCTATAAAAAATATTTATAACGTAAAAAAAGAGGCTTAGGGTATGGGTGATCCATGTCCTAAGCCTCTATTATTATTATTCCTCATCAAAGAAATCCACAAACGCTTTAACTACCGATAGATTTAAAAAATTGGCATCATACATTAACCATGTATTCCGTTGCAAAGGTGATCCTTGTTTATCTCGTAAACATAACTTATGTAGAAAGTCATTTGGCTGTAGGGACATTTCAGGTAATATAGCTACTCCCAATTCATTTTTGACCATTTCCTTACATGTCTCCAACTTATCTACTTCCATGGTAATACGAGGCGGCGAAGAAAAGTGTTCATGCCACCAATCATTGATTAGGTTCTTTAAAGAGTTATCAGTGTGATAATTAATAAATGGTAAGTTCGGCAGCTCATCCATCGTAATCTCTCTTTTCGAAATCAGGAATAACCTCTCTTTGGAAAGTAGGGACTTTTCCCCCTTCCATTGATAGTTGTTCCTCACGATACCCACATGTACCTTTGACGAATCTAGAAGGCTCATAATTTCTGTACTCCAACCCGTGTTTAAATTAAACTGGATATCTGGATATTGTTTTGAGAACCTTTTTAAAATTTCAGGTAATTTATAACGTGCAAAGTTGCTGGAAACCCCTAAACGTAAAGTCCCATTGATTCCATCATTCATGTTCATCACATGGTCTTTCGTTTGTTGAAGTCTCCTTTGCATTTCCTCGGCGTATCTGACTATATATTCACCCTCTGAAGTAAAATCGATTCCTTTCTTCGTCTTAAAAAATAATGCTACTCCAAACTCAGCTTCTAAATTCTTTAGTCGATAGCTTAAAGCAGGTTGTGATATATATAATCGATCTGCCGTTCGGGTAATACTTTTCTCCTCATGAAGGATCTTTAAGAAAATCCAATCCTTTTCATCCATTAGAACCCACCTTTTCAAACAATGTTATAATTTGTATTTATAGGTAATTAATGAAATTATACATTGATTTTATATGTTTATCTAATAACCCCTCCTCTTTTTCAGCTTCTTCTATTCTATTTTATTCACTTACCTCTCGGTTTACCGAAAAAGGATTTCTGACATTTACTTCTAGGATGAAATATAAAGGTTATAGATTTTTTTTATGATAAATGCAAAAAAATAAATATTTAACTTATTAAAATTCCTGTATTACTATTTAACAAAGATAACCAATAACAACATTGAGGTGATGGAAATAGGATATTTCCAATTTATTAGTTTTCTGAATAATCAATTAAAAAAATCTTTATTGTAAGCGCATTCAATATGAGGAGGGATCGATCTTTTGCTAACTATATTAGGAGTATCCATGGTTACTATCTTTACATATTTGATTATGACCAAAAAAATGTCACCGATTGTCGCATTAACACTGATACCCATTATTTTCGCTATAATTGGTGGCTTTGCTTCTGATATCGGTCCCATGATGCTTGAAGGAATAAAGCTTGTTGCACCTTCAGCCGCTTTATTATTATTTGCTATATTGTTTTTTGGAGTGATGATCGATGCTGGATTATTCGATCCATTAATCGCAAAAATACTCCAAATCGTTAAAAGGGATCCTGTCAAAATAGCTATGGGGACAGCTATTCTTTCCCTTATGGTAGCATTGGATGGGGACGGCACCACCACTTATATGATCGTGGTTTCAGCCATGCTTCCTCTTTACAAACGAATTGGTATGAATCCCTTAATAATGGCCACCATCGCGATGCTCTCTTTAAGTGTAATGAGTGGCATGACTCCATGGGGGGGCCCCGCTACTCGCGTCATAGCTGTTTTGGGTCTTGATGCTTCCGAATTCTTCGTTCCCCTCATTCCAACAATGATTGGGGGAGCTTTATGGGTAACCTTCATTGCTTTTCTACTCGGAAAAAAAGAACGCAAAAGGCTCGGAAGTATCCATTTCGATTATACAGAAGAAGAGTCTATAACTCATTCTGAGACGGCCGCTACTTTAGAGGAAAATATCATTAAAGAAGAAAGTGATATAAAAAGACCTAAGTTATTGTGGGTAAATCTCTTGATCGTTCTAGGCATCATGACTACTCTTATACTGAATCTACTGCCTGCTCCTGTATTATTTCTGATTGGCTTCATCCTTGCCCTACTGATAAACTACCCAGACTTAGAGAAGCAAAAAGAACGGATGCTAGCACATTCAGGTAACGCCCTAATCGTTGTCATCCTTGTATTTGCCGCTGGCGTTTTTGCTGGAATTTTATCGGGAACCAAAATGGTGGATGCCATGGCTAACACCCTGGTTTCCATCATACCGGAATCTTTAGGAGCCTTCTTCCCTTTAATCGTCGCTTTTACCAGCATGCCTTTTACTTTTGTTTTATCAAACGACGCCTATTACTTTGGAGTCCTGCCCATCCTTGCTGAAGCAGCCTCCGCGTATGGAATAGACCCTATCGAAATTGCTCGGGCCTCCATTTTAGGCCAACCCGTTCACTTAATGAGTCCATTAGTCGCTTCGACCATCTTATTGGTCGGCATGATAGGGAAAGACATTGGAGATCATCAGCGTTTCGCTTTAAAATGGGCCATTCTTACATCCCTGATTCTCACTGGATTGGCGATATTAACCGGGGCCATATCTTTTATGTGATACACATTTATAACTAAGCAATCCTCCCAAAAGCACTCCATGCCTGGAGTGCTTTTGTATTTTATTTATCAACCTTCATGTAACTCAATGCACGGGTTGCGACTTCCCTCGCCGTTTCGACAGAATCAGCTGTGGATAATGCCACAGCAACCCTTCTACCCACCTTAGTGACTGGTTTTCCAAAAACGCGCACCTGCGTATTCGGCTGTGCCAAGGCTTGATCCACCCCGACTATAGAATATTCCGATAACTCAGCCGATGCTTTTAGGGGACGGCTTGCTCCTGGTGTAATTAATGAGATTTCAGGAATTGGGAATCCTAAAATCGCTCGAACATGAAGGGCAAATTCGGATAAATTTTGGGTTACCAATGTCACTAACCCTGTATCATGCGGACGCGGTGACACCTCACTGAAATAGACTTTATCTCCCGACAAGAACAGCTCCACTCCAAATAAACCAAATCCACCGAGTTCATCTGTTATAGCTTCGGCAATCCTTTTTGCTTCCGTAAGTTGCCCATCTGTCATAGCATGTGGCTGCCAAGATTCTATATAGTCCCCGCCTTGCTGGACATGACCTATCGGTGCGCAAAACATTGTTCCGTTTACAGCACGGACAGTGAGCAATGTAATTTCCGAATCAAAACGAATGAACTCTTCAATGATCACTCTTCCATTCTGGACCCGTCCGCCTTCCATTGCGATTTGCCAGCACTTCTCTAGGTCCTCTTCCGTGCGGCAGACACTTTGTCCTTTTCCTGAAGAGCTCATTAACGGTTTAACGACATTAGGAAAACCGATGGCTTTAGCGGATTGAACAAACTCTTCATATGTATTAGCAAAACGATATGCAGCCGTTGGTAGATTTAACGTTTCTGATGCCAACCTTCTGATTCCTTCACGATCCATTGTCAATTTAGCCGCTCTTGCTGTTGGAATGACCGAGAATCCTTCTTCCTCCAACTTAACCAATTCAGAAGTAGCAATGGCCTCGATTTCGGGAACGATTAAATCAGGTTGTTCTTTTTCAACGATTTCCCTAAGCTGGTTCGCATCCAGCATATCGATCACATAACTACGATGGGCCACTTGCATGGCTGGTGCGTGTTCATACCGGTCGACCGCAATGGTCTCCACTCCAAGCCGCTGTGCTTCCAAAATGACTTCCTTACCTAATTCACCTGAACCCAATAATAGAACCTTTTTTGTTTTATACACTGTAAGCTTCTCCCCCTTCATGTGTTTAAAAACATTATATACGAACTATAACACAATAAAAACAAAATTTATTCGTATTTTACGTTAATTTTTTATCAAAATTCATATTTTTATGTAATTATTTAGTTTTTTAAATACCAAGAGTGATTGATGAGGGGGTATTATATAGGGCTGCAATCAGGTATGGCATACGACTTCACCCATTTTTTCAGGAGCATACACAACCCAATGCTCTGAATGGAGGCGTATTATCTTCTTCATGTCGAAATTTGCATCACGATATCCTTTGAAAATGTAAGCGCTTTCTATTATAATGAAATTAGGTTGGATGGCATGCGTGGCCGTCAAAGTATGTGGCGTAGGTGGGGCCCATACTAGCGTTAAAAGGAGAAATCACTTTAACGCACAACTATTAGTACTCCTTTAGATAAGGGCTTTTAACGAGTCACGAGAGTTACTTTTAAGTTTCGAACACCCTACATAGTCATTGATAAGGGAAATCTAAGTCTGCCCTCGTCAGTGCAGGTAAGCCCTTCATCTTTTCTAGTCTAATAGTTTATAGACCAAAAGCTCTCCTCTGAAATATCAGAGAAGAGCTTTTTCGTATGCACCTATATATTTTCCAGAGTAACCACACGATTAGGCAGGAGATTTCCACATAAAAATAAGCAGGCATTCATTGAAATAATGAATGCCTGCTGATGAATTTACATGACTCTTATACTTCTTGTGGTACCGCTAAGCCAAGACCTTCAGCAATGCGAGTTCCGTATTCTGGATCTGCTTTGTAGAAGTGACCAATTTGACGAAGTTTAATTTCTTCTAATTCTACCGGTTTCATGGCACCCACGACATTTTCTACTAGACGTGTTTTTTCTTCCTTGCTCAACAGGCGATATAAGTCTCCCGCTTGTGTATAGTGATCATGATGATCATAAGCAACTTGTGCAGCTTGTCCAGACACTTCGAAAGGCGTAAGTTTGTTTTCAGGTGATTCCGTTGCTCCACCAAAGCTGTTCGGTTCGTAATAAACGGACCCTTTTCCATTATCATCCGCACGCATGAAGCCATCACGTTGATTCGTATTCACTTCCGCTTTAGGACGGTTAACCGGAAGTAAGTTGTGGTTAGCACCAACACGGTAACGGTGTGCATCACCATAAGCGAATAGGCGACCTTGAAGCATCTTATCAGGAGAAGCTTCTATTCCAGGCACGAATGATCCTGGGGAGAAAGTAGCTTGCTCTACTTCAGCAAAATAATTGTCAGGGTTTCTATTCAACTCCACGCGTCCAAGTTCGATTAATGGGTAATCTTTTTGCGACCAGACTTTAGTCACGTCAAAAGGATCAAAGCGGTAGGTATCCGCATCTTCCAATGGCATGATTTGAACACATAATTTCCATGCTGGGAAGTCACCATTTTCAATCGCATTGAAAAGGTCTTCCGTATGGTAATCCGGGTTTTCACCTGCAAGTTTAGCAGCCAGGTTCACATCAAGGTTTTTGATGCCTTGTTCTGTTTTAAAGTGATATTTCACCCAGACAGCTTGTCCTTCTTCATTCACCCACTTGAATGTGTGGCTTCCGAATCCGTGCATATGACGCCATGTTGCTGGAATCCCACGGTCCGACATCAATGTAGTTACTTGGTGAAGTGATTCTGGTGAATGAGACCAGAAATCCCATACTGCAGTCGGGTTTTTTAAGTGCGTTCTAGGATCTCTTTTTTGTGTGTGTATGAAATCAGGGAATTTAATCGCATCGCGAATGAAGAATACAGGTGTATTGTTCCCAACGATATCGTAGTTTCCTTCTTCTGTGTAGAATTTGACTGCGAACCCACGCGGATCACGTAATGTATCAGCAGAACCAAGTTCCCCAGCTACCGTTGAAAAACGGATGAACATATCAGTTTCTTTCCCAACACCGTTGAATACTTTGGCTTTTGTATATTTGGACAAATCATTAGTCACGGTAAAAGTACCAAAAGCCCCGCCACCTTTAGCATGAACGACACGTTCTGGAACGCGTTCACGATTAAAATGAGCCAGTTTCTCTAATAAATGAACATCTTGTATAAGGACTGGACCACGTGAACCAGCCGTAATTGAATTTTGATTATCGCCAACTGGAGCACCCCAGCTAGTTGTAAGGTTTTTCTTATTCGACATAAATGAACCACCTCTTCATAAGTTTTAATATATATAATAATATAGTTTCTTAGAAAAAAATCAATACTTATTTATAATAATTTTAATATAATAATAAACGTCATTAAGTACTGATTCTTTACGAAATGCAATCAAAACATGAATTTAATGATGATAATGTGAGGTTTAGGTATATATTGAGGTTTTCACTATCTATATATTGATATAATTCAAGTAATATCTTAATTGCATTCTTTATCAATTGTGGAAGAATGATTACGGTAATCGAGAATAATAGAGGGTAAAACTGGTATGCTTATCAATTAAGATAATTTGTTCTCTTTCATTTTATAATAATTCATGCTTTCAATCAGTGAAAATTCTGTGAAATTTAGCTGATCAGGTACAATACGTTAAGCCTAGACGAATTCTCTAAATAATATGGATTTTTTGTGCCAATTCGTCAATTTTCCACCTGATTTATATGGTCCTTTAGTATAATAGGTGGTAGTTAGTGCTTTAGGAGGTTTTCATGAATATAATAATGCGTTTTCTTGTCAATGGGTTGATATTGCTTTTCATAGACTGGCTTCTCGATTCCATCACGATAAATTCTTATGGCATAGCTTTGCTGGCAATGTTCATCTTATCGATTATGAACCTGTTGGTTAAACCTATTCTTCAGCTTATCACTTTACCAATCACGATCCTGACATTTGGCCTGTTCTCCTTCGTCATCAATGCTTTCACTTTTCTGATTACATCCTATGTGGTCAGCGGATTTGTCATTCATACTTTTTGGGGAGCCCTACTTGGGTCATTTTTATTAACCATCATTCAAAGTTTAATCATAAAGAAAGAGTAGAGACAATCGTCAGTCGACATGCTGACGATTTTTATTTTTCCCGTGACTATTTCCATAACACCATTCGATATTTCCTGGGCTATTTCCCCAATTTCTGCTAATACGTACTAGCTGTATTCACTCATTTTCCATGAACATAAAGGGAATTGAACAGTCTTTGCCTAAGTGTAATCGTACATACGCTAAAAAGGGGTATGAATCGACTTATGGAGGAATGACATGTTCACTAAATGTAAACCAAGAATTCTACTGTCTCTCATGCTTGTGTTCGCTTTCTTTATTCCTGCTTCTACCTTGGCTGCAACCGGTAATGGAAGCCCAACATCCCCTTACTCCGTCTCACAGGCTACCGTGAACCAAAATAATTCCGTTCAAACCGTCAGCGGCTATGTGGTCGGTCAGCCCACTTCCGCCACGGTTGTCGAATTTACCAACTATCCGAGTGATTATGCGTTAGCTATTTCCGATAAAGCCTCGGAAACAAACCCATCAAATATGCTTTATGTCCAAATCCCCTCTTCTTTCCGTTCTGAATTTGGACTACAAACGAATCCTTCTTTAAAAGGCCAAAAAATCACCATAACTGGAACGCTGACCTCTTATTTTTCTCATGCTGGCTTAAAGATCCCTTCTCTCATGGTGAAAAACGGAGGGTCAATAACCCCAGACACTCCTAATGCCGATTCTTATTATGACTCCGCTACTGGAAAAACTGGGAGTGCACTAAAGGATGCACTGCATAACATCATTGATGATCATACTCAAATATCCTACGCTAATGTGTGGGTCGCTTTGCGAGAAACTGATGAGGACCCAAACAACTCTGATCATGTCATTCTTCTTTATACTGGACGTTCCCAAGGAAAGACCACCAATGGGGCAGGCGTGAACGACTGGAACCGTGAGCATGTGTGGGCAAAATCCCATGGTGGATTCGGCACATCCATGGGTGCCGGCACCGATTTACATCACCTGCGGCCAACCGATGCCTCCGTCAACAGCACGCGGAATAATCTCGACTTTGACAATGGGGGGGCCGAACATTCCGAAGCAAAAGGGAATTACTACGACTCCGATTCCTGGGAACCCCGCGACAGTGTCAAGGGTGACGTGGCACGGATGCTGTTTTACATGGCTGTTCGGTATGAGGGAGATAGTGGAGAATTGGATTTAGAGTTGAATAATCAAGTAAACAATGGCTCTGCTCCCTACCATGGAAAGCTGGACGTATTACTTGATTGGCATGAACAGGACCCGGTAGATGACTTCGAACGGAATCGCAATGAGATCATTTACAATGACTACCAACATAATCGAAATCCTTTCATCGATCATCCCGAATGGGCTTATTCTATCTGGGATTGAGGAACGATTTGCTGCCCATCTTCAAGGGGCAGTTTTTTTATAATTTTGCAGAAAAATAAGAAAATTTAGCTTTACCTACATAATAATATGATCCATAGTTTACACTTTCTCTTTTGAATATACATTAATCACCTCGTATAGAAAGCGTTTTCACAATTTTCTTTACAAACAAACTATTAGAATATATTATTCAATTGTAATATTTTGAGAAAAAAAGACACATAGTATGCTCAAAACCCTACTAGTGATAAAATAGTAGAAGGTTCAAAACCACATTCCAATATAGAAAAGAGGAAAACTATGCAAAACTCCAAAGATTCTCAATTACATAGAGGATTGGAAGAAAGACACATCGCATTAATGTCCCTTGGTGCAGCCATTGGAGTGGGGTTATTTCTTGGATCGGCATCGGCCATTAAATTAGCCGGTCCAGCTATTATTTTAGCTTATGCCATTGGAGGATTGATCATTTATTTGATCATGCGGGCGTTGGGCGAAATGGCCATTAAAAATCCTGTCGCAGGTTCCTTCAGTCGTTATGCAAGTGAATTTATCGGTCCTCTGGCCGGATACATAACAGGTTGGAATTACTGGTTCCTTTGGATTGCTACATGCATGGCGGAAATTACTGCCGTCGGAATTTACATGCAGTTTTGGTATCCGGATACCGCACAATGGGCTTGGGCATTAGCAGCACTAGTGATTATGACTACCATTAACTTTCTGGCTGTAAAAGCTTATGGTGAATTAGAGTTTTGGTTCTCATTGATTAAGATTGTCACGATTATCGTCATGATCATTTTAGGATTTGGAATGATTTTCTTTGGTTTCGGCAATGCAGGTGATGCAGTCGGATTCAGTAATCTGTACTCCCATGGCGGGTTTTTCCCTAATGGGATTTCAGGTGTTATCCTTTCCTTCCAAATGGTTATGTTTGCTTACTTAGGCATCGAAATGCTTGGTGTGACCGCGGGAGAAGTTAAAAACCCCGAGAAATCTCTTAAACGGGCTATTAACACCGTCTTTTACCGCATCATGCTATTTTATGTCTTGGCTCTCACTGTTATCCTTTCAATCACTCCGTGGGATCAAATGACCGGGAAAAACAGTCCGTTCGTTATGATGTTTGATAGAATTGGTATTCCAGGAGCAGCCGGTATCATCCAGTTCGTCGTACTGACAGCAGCCCTTTCCTCTTGCAATAGCGGAATCTTCAGTACAGGCAGAATGCTGTTTAACCTAGCACAGCAAGGTGAATCTCCTAAAAGGTTCGGCCGTATCACTAAGAATGGCGTGCCAGGCACTGCTATTATCGTGTCGGCCATCGTGCTCCTTTTTGGCGTCTATCTGAATTATATGGAAGCTGAGAAAGTCTTCACTTATGTAACGAGTGTGGCGACATTCGGAGCCCTTTGGACGTGGGGTACCATCCTTGTCACACAGATCTGTTCACGAAAGAAAATGAGTGTAGAAGAAAAACAGGGCTTAACATACAAAATGCCGTTTTTCCCTCTCACTTCATATTTCGCACTAGCTTTTCTCGTATTTGTGATGGTCGTTCTTGGCTTTTCTCCGGATACCAGAATCGCTTTAATCGTAGGTCCAATCTGGATCCTCCTGCTTGTCGTGTTATACTATGCAACTGGATTACATAAGCGAAAAAGATAAAGAACCAAAGAGGATGCCCATTACATACGGGCATCCTCTTTTATTTTTTCTATTATATCCCCTCATAAAGCCTTAAAGAAATAACTCCATTTCACTGCCTTTTTCAGTAAACCCCATCTTATCGTACAGATGCTTCCCACTTTTGGAGGAATGTAGCCAAATCCGTTTAACATTATATTTTTCACTTTCCTTAATACAATGTTCAAGTATTCTTCTCGCCAATCCATTTCCTCGATACTCCGGAAGTGTATACATATTAAGAATGTAAGCTTCAATCCCTTTCAGATTTTCTAAATAGGGTGGTCTATTAAATAAAACCATTCCACTTATACTTACTGCTTTACCATCGGTTTTTGCCACATAAGATATAAATTCATTGTTTGAAAGGGCTTTTTGTAAATACTCTCTCGTTGATTTTTCCATAAGGTATTTCTCTTCTGAAGATTTTATTTCATCTAGTTCTGTTAAAAGTGCTAACCGCAAACTAATGATTTGTTCCATGTCTTCAATAGTAGCCTTAGTAATAGTAAATTCAATACTAGGATGCATTCCAAGCGCCTTCTTTCTTTTAAAAATTGTGTCTCAAACTTTGTATTCCATACAGACAATGAAAACGGAAAAAACTTACACCTTCTAGCCCATTGAAATGTTTTATTTGGGTGTTTAAAGGTAATGGTATAACAATAACCAAATTATGTAGAAGGATGGTGGATGATTTAATGGATTATCGAAAATTGGCTAAGAGTGTTTTGATTCCCGTAGTCGGAGGCTCCATTGTCGGCGCTATTGCCACAAGGAATTCTAAAGAAATTTATAATGACCTTAAGAAACCTTCATTTGCTCCCCCTTCCTGGGTTTTCCCCGTTGCTTGGACAGGCCTTTATACCGTCATGGGAATTGCAAAGTACCGTGTTTCCGTAAAAGAAAAAAACACGAAGTCTTCTGAACTTCTTTATGACACTCAACTTGGGCTGAACTTTTTATGGTCTTTTCTATTCTTCAAATGGGGCTTGCGCGGAACAGCCTTCATTGAAATGGCTGCCTTATTGACGCTGATTACTTTGACGGCCTTCGAGTTTTACAGCATTGATCGCACAGCCGGCCTCGCTATGGTTCCTTATATTGGCTGGGTGACTTTCGCTTTAGGCCTTAACTACTCCATGTTCCGAAATAACTGATAAAGAAAGGGAGCGTTCCATATTCGGAACACTCCCTTTTCTTCGAACTGACCGATAAAGCTTCGATTTTGACCGATATATCAGCCATACCGACCGATATATCTCCCAAATTGAACGATAAAACTCATTTAATTATTGATATTTTTGATTCTGCCTTCCGTAACCGCAGTGATTTTTCCGCCTTTAAAAGTATTTTTCACATATTCAACGAACGCTTCTAAATCAGCATGTCCGAATACGCGCTCCTTACCTTTTAACACGGTATAGTTGTCTCCACCGCTTGCCATGAAATCATTGACAGTCACAGTGTACGTTTTATCCGCTTCGATTGGCGTGCCATCCGCTTTCTTCATTTCTGTGACACGTTCAGCGACTGGCTTGCTGAAATCAGCGGTATAGCTCAATCCTGAAATTTGTAACGTTTTTGGATTGCCCTCTACGACCCACTGCTGTTGAAGCAAGGTTTTTACTTCGGCACCTGTTAATTCAAGTTTGACCAGTACATTTCCGAATGGCTGAATTTTTGCCAAATCAGCATACGTCACTTCACCTTGTGGAATATCTGCACGAATTCCACCTGGGTTCATGAAAGCAAAGTCAGATTGTAAATCAGCTTTCATGGAATCCGCGATTAAATTACCAAGAGCTGTTTCCTGAGTATAGGCGTTCGCTCTTAAAATTTTCTCTTCCGTCTTCCCTAGTGGCGCTTTCAATTCAGGGAATTGATCAAGATATGAGTTAATGAACTTCGTCGTTTCGGCATCAGGTGTGATTCCTTCTTGTGTGACGGTAACAATTTCAGCCGATTTTTTGACGACGTCCTTTGTTTTCGGATCAATTTCCAAATCAATATCTTCAAAAGCCGTTCCGTAAGAGAAAGCTTGAACGATTAATTTTCCATCGACCGTACTGTTATTCTTGGCATGATTATCTCCAGCCAGAATGACATCGACTTCATCATCGATGGCATTTGCCAAATCAGCCACTTCTCCTGTAATGACCCCATCTTTCTCAGTACCTGGGTCATGTGAGACAACGACAATCGATTTAACGCCTTTTTCCTTCAACTCATCGACCGCTTTATTGATGGCAGGAGCCTGCTCAATAAATTCTACATTATTGATGCCAGCTGGGCTTACCTTTTGAGGTGTCGTATTCGTGACGACACCGATAAATCCTATTTTCACACCGCCGACTTCTTTAATCACATACGGGTCTAAAATTGGTTTTTTCGTATCTTTATACACGACATTAGCCACTACATATGGAAAGTTCAACTTATCGAAAACGACATCTGAAGTGGGAGACTTTCCACCATTTATTTGGGCCATCAACGTTTCGACCCCTTTGTCGAATTCGTGATTTCCTACAGTTCCTACATCAAATCCCATATTATTCAGGAGCTGAAGTGTCGGTTTGTCCTGTAGTAAGGATGATACGGGAGCACTTGCACCAACGGCATCTCCTGCTGAAATTAACAATGTATTTTCAGGATTTTCTGCCTCACGTTTTTTTAGGTGAGCCGCTAAGTAATCGGCACGTCCTTGCTTCACCCCACCGAATTCGGAGGTAGTATCGATTTGGCCATGAAAATCATTGATTCCCAACAATTGAACTTGAATGTTATTATTGGCCAGATTGAATTTGTAGATACCAAATCCTTTATCATCCGTTTTGCCTGTATACGAAATGGCACTGTCTTCATTTAAATATTCTGCACCTTTTGGCGATGAAGTGAATGTAACATTCACCTTGTCGGAAATCGGGGCAATTGACCAGTTATTATCTGCGGTCGGGTTGATTTCCTTCTCTTGCGTAATATAATCCATCAAGATCTGACGGTTTTCATCAGCGGAATCGACAATGTATTCACTGCCTTTGACACCTGGGAAATTCCCTCCGCCCGAAGCACGGTAATTATTCGTGATGACGATGAATTCTTGATTTGGATCAACGGCTTTACCGTCATACTCTAATTTTGTGATTCTGCTTGAATCTGAAAGCTTATTCCCTTTTTCATCGTAACGTGGAGCTTTCGTGACATCGACTTGATACGTTACACCATCAATTACGTCGAAGTTATAGACCGCGAACTTATCATTCAATAATTTTTGTTCCTCTGTTTTAGCAGGATTAATGGTATTGAATTTACCTGCGGACATTTCAAGCCATTCTTTGACAACAGAGCCTTTGATTTTGATGGCTTTTAACGTATTATCGTACAAATATAAATCACCGGCGCTGCGGATCGTCAAATCACCCGTTTTTATATCGGTATATTCTTCGATTCCATTGCGACCAGCCTTAAATGGCGCCCCTACAGAAAGGATCGGTAGGTCCTTATATTCAGGACGATTGTTTTTAAGGTAATTTTCAACATACCATTTTTGTGCACTAGTTACGACCTGTACAGAAGGATCATCCTGCACAAGGGCAAAATAACTGTGGATTGGTGCTGTTGTTTTGCCGATTGGCGTATTAACATACTTAACTGTTGCCTCGTGGTCTTTTTTGACCGCCTTCACAACAGCTGCATCTTCAGCCGCTTTCTTACCGGTTACTTTGTCATTGATTGCCCGGGTTGAAGAATCGGAGTTAATGACTTTCCATTTTCCCTTAATATTCTGAATATCAAGGTCAATGATGCCTAGGTTACTTCCACCATATCCTGCTTGGACGGCAGGTACTCCATTGATTGTGCCCTTTTTATTATCTACGCCTGCAAGGACTTTGTTTTGATTGTCCTTGAACAAGTTGTCTAATGATGCCTCATCTTGTGCCGGGAAGACTTTATGAGTATGCGAGAATGTAATGGCATCGATATTAGCCACTTTACTTAATGAATAGATAACATCCTCAGTGTTTTTGGCGTCGCCGCTAAAACCTGAATGCGTCAATGCCACGATGACATCTGCACCCTTTTTCTTCATTTCAGGAACAAATTTATTGGCTGTCGCAACGATTTCCTTGGCCACGACTTTCCCATCAAGATTTGTTTTATCCCAATCCATGATTTGCGGAGGGGCAAAACCGATATATCCGATTTTAACAGATTTTTCATTGCCATTTATATCTTTTACTTTCTTCTTCACGATTTTATATGGCGTGTATTTATTCTTATCATTATTTGGATTTTTATCTTTATCCTTTTTATAGACATTAGCATTTACATAGGAAAAATTCGCATCATTGATAGCTTCGTCCAGATAGGATAACCCATAATTGAATTCGTGGTTACCAAATGTAGCCACATCATAACCAAGTAGATTCATTGCTTTATAGACAGGGTGCACTTCTCCCTTTTTCAGTGGCGCTATATTCGCTTTGTATGTACCAAGCGGCGTGCCTTGAATGAGGTCCCCATTATCTACTAAAACGCTGTTTTTTGCTTCTTTTCTTGCCTGTTTAATCAATGTAGCCGTGCGTGAGAATCCAACTGAATCCGATACGGCATTTTTGTAATAATCATAACTTACAAGATTGGTGTGTACGTCTGTCGTTTCCATGATTCGTAGTTCAAATGGAGCATCGGAAACCGAGGTGGCAAGGCTTTTGCCGAAATTACTCGTTTTTCCATTATAATTGGAAACAACGGATACCTTGATCCAATATCCTGATTTGTACGTGTTGAAGTGGGCAGAAAACTTTTGTGCTGACTTGATGTCCGTCTCTACAGCTGATTGAGAAACGACCTTTGTCCCATTCATTAGCTGAAAGACAACGGCTTCTTTCCCCTTATTTCCCTTTTTAGGCGTAACAGTTACAGTGGCATTAGCCCCGTTTGTGTAACTTACCGTAGGAGTTGAAAGTGCAAACGGTTTCGCTTTGCTCACTCCTTTGGCAGATGCATCTACCGGAACGGCAAATGGGGCTGTAATCAAACTTACAGCAAGGATTGGGGCTAGCATTTTCGTTTTAAACGACATACTTCACAACCTCTCAAATTTTATGAAATCCTACAACAATATACCATATTTTTATCAGAATTTTTACAC
This sequence comes from Peribacillus sp. NPDC097675, assembly GCF_050277655.1. Taxonomy (NCBI): domain Bacteria; kingdom Bacillati; phylum Bacillota; class Bacilli; order Caryophanales; family Bacillaceae; genus Peribacillus; species Peribacillus sp. NPDC097675. The sequence continues at coordinate 58,888 of NZ_JBNNSK010000007.1, forward strand.
ATTTCCTTGCAATTTTACATTTTTTGATAAAATAATTCTTTTGCATCATTTATTAATGACGAATAAGGTATAATATACCAATTATTTTCCGTTTTATATCTAAAATAGGCCGGCTCATTACATGAACCGGCCTACTAACCTATTTAATAATCTAACGCTTTCTTCTTATTACCGACCTTTTTTTCGCGGAAGCGGGTTTAGGAGCCAGCTTCAAGTCCTTACGCATGGTTTTATAAAAGGCAACCATGATGAGTAGCAAAATAATCGTAAATGGCAGAGCTGACACAACTGATGCGGACTGCAATCCGGTTAATCCACTCGATAAAAGAAGGACCAAGGCAATAGCTCCCATTAATACGCCCCAAATGACTCGGACGAATATCGGAGGATTCAAGCTACCGTTCGTCGACATCGAACTTAATATAAAGACGGCTGAATCGACTGAAGTCACAAGGAAGGTCAAGATTAAGATCAAGACAAAAACCGTGACGACTCCACTAATCGGGAGTCCTTGAAGCATGGTAAAAAGAGCGCTTGTTATATCGTCATTTACAGCTGCTGCAATTTCCGTACCTTCAAAAAGGTCCATATGAAGAGCCGTTCCCCCGAAAATGGCAATCCAGACCAAAGCTATAACTGGGGGAGCGACCATCACGCCGATAATGAATTCCCGGATTGTGCGCCCTCTAGAAACTCGAGCGATAAAGGAACCCACAAAAGGTGACCAGGCAATCGCCCACGCCCAGTAGAAAATGGTCCATTTATAAACCCAAGGGTTCCCGTTATATGGGTTCAATCTTAAGCTATATGTTACAAAATTAGAGATATAATCACTGATTCCTACGATGAAGGTATCTAGAATGAACTGAGTCGGCCCCGTAATGAATATGAACAGCATGATCAAGAATACGGCAAACAGGTTAAAAGTACTTAACCATTTCATTCCTTTGTTTATCCCGGTAATCGCAGAGGTTAAAAACAGTGCCATCATCACGATGACAATCACGATTTTAATCCAGCTGGCATCCGGCATGTTATAGGAGAAGCGTATGCCTCCATCAATCTGCATGATTCCTAGGCCTAATGAGGTTGCAACACCCATGATCGTGGCCGTAATGGCAAGGATATCTATGAATTTTTTTGTTGGTTTTTCATGCCTACCCTTTCCGATTATGGGAGAAAGGGTTGTTGAGACCAGTCCATTCTCCTTTTTCCGGAACTGAAAATATGCCATGGCAAGTCCAACAATTGAGAATATGGCCCATTGACTGACACCATAATGAAAGAAGGAATACCCCATAGCCAATCGGGCGCTTTCTGTCGTTAATGGCTCGACATCCTTATATGGTGGTGTAAAGAAATGGCTCATTGGTTCTCCTATCCCATAAAACACTAAAGCAATACCAAATCCACAGGAAAATAACATGCCAATCCAGGAGAACAAAGGGAATTCCGGACGTTCGTCCTCCCCACCCAAACGGATCTTTCCATATTTGCTAAAAACGAGATAGATCAGGAAAACGACAAATAAGAAAACAGCGGCCAAAAATAGCCAGCCAAAAGATGATGTTGTAAAATCAAGAGCAGCATTGGCCACATTTGCAAAAGTTTTGGGAATCACTGCTCCTATGATGACGACTAACGTTACAATAATTGCGGAAATCCAGAAAACACTATTTAATTTTAAACGCATCGTTACTTCCTTTCTAAGCTGCATGGTTTTTTCTTGTAATGGATAATATGTATGACGAGTGGGTGGAACTGGATGAAAGAGGATAAAAGGAGCTTGCCTATACTGCCTAAACTCTTGCTTGTGCTGTTCGCTTTATTTCTTCAGAACACCGGAAAACTAAGAATCTAGCAATCCCCCATGTCCTTCTAACAAAATCAATTCTATAAAATGGTTACCATTACAAACCTGATTTTCAAATGAAAACCCTCTAAATTTCTTGATACCCTTTTTTTCATTTGATAATCATAAAACGCCAGAAAAGAGAAAAAAGAACCGGAAATGAAAATCATTCACCAGTTCTTCTATAGGCGTTTATAAATGACGATCAAGCAAGCTGGCGGATACCGGTTTGAGTCCCATTTCCCTCGCCCAGATCGACAGCTGTCCAATGTGATGAATCTCATGGGCAATCAAGTGTCTTACTACCTTGCCCTTTTCATAACTCCCATCCATCCAGGGAACTTCTATCACCTCATGCTCCATACTAGGTGACCATGTCTGCATGAATTCCCTTACTTCCTGATGATACCTGGCGGACAAGTCCTGAATATCATCAACTGTATAGAACGAATCCAAGTCTATTTCAAGATCCGGATTCCCCTGAATGGCCCGGATCCAACTATACTCGACATCAATGATATGGACGAGCGTCTTCACGATGGTGCCCATTCCCCCGTTCCGCTTTCTCAGTAATTCATCAGAACGGAGTTTCAGACACCATTCGATCCATTCCCTTCTGACTTGCCAGTTATAATTGAAAAGTGTCAGCAGCATCCTCATCTCCTTTTCCAATGACTCTAGAATGGAACCATCATTCCCCTAACTTATACTCATAATAATCCTGCCGCTGTATCGTCCTGAATCCACAAGATTCATAGAGTCCCAGAGCACGCGCGTTCTTCGCTTCCACTTCAAGAAAAATATCGTAGCCGAGCTCATGCTGTTCAGCCACTATCTTCTTCAGCACCTTTTTGCCAACGCCTTTTCCCTGATACTCCGGAAAAATTGAAAAACCATAAATCCACGCTTCTCCTTCACTATGATCGACCCGGATTTTACCTACAGTAATCCCCTCTGATTCAATCATCAAGGTCTTTAACGTATCTTCATATTGAATGCGCTGATAATAATCCCTTGCTTCCTTTTCCAAAAACTGAAAACATTGAATATCCAATTGAATTTCTGTTTCCGCATCCGTTTTCCTTGAAGGGCGAATGATAATATCTTCATCGTGAGACAGTTCGGTAAGAGACCATTTCATTTGGTATTCCGAAAACGCAAACTCACATGGGATTTGTTTTAAGAACTCTTTTCCGGAATCGGATGGACCCGGAGCATTAAGGATAATCGCTCTTGCTTCCCTCCTTACTCCAGCTTCCAAAGCTTCATTCACCAAATTCGTAAAAATCCCCCGTCTCCGGAAATCCGGATGAACCATTCCGCACATTTCTAGTTTACTTCCGAAGTCATACAAACCGACAAATCCAACCAGTTGATTTCCTTCGTAATGTAGGAAATCATTTTGCAAGACGCCATTCCGGCTACGGAGTGTCTCCCAGTTCAGCTTCAGCGAAAAATTCCCTTGTTCACTCTCCAATTGCAATCGTTCAAGATCGTTAAGTTGTTTCTTGTTCAAAACAGCGCCCCCTATCCTAAAATTACATTTTATTACCATTCAGTGAAAAATACAGCATTATCCAATGAAATGCTGCATTTTTTTTCGTATAACGTAAAAATGTTGTTTTTTTAAAAGTATTTTCACTTTACTTTATAAAACAAAATACGTAAGGGAGGAGGCTTTCCACTAATTCTTAGGACCGATGAGTTATATTAATAAAATGATTCTATGTGAGGATTATTTTTACCATTTTTTGTGTTATATTCCAAGCTAGGAAGACATAATATCCTATTCGGGCAAAATAATAATAGGATAACTCATATCCAACGCTTTCATTTCACTATCTAGATTTTGGATCCCTTATGGAAACAGAATCCAAAATCCGTATTTCAACCTAGCTCCTTATGTCAGCTTCTCTTTTTATGACCGGTCTTCTTCAGGTTTTCTACTTCTAGAGTCAGTGCATTTAATTTTTTTCCGAAGCGGAAGAGCAAAAACATTGAAACGACGAATGGATAGCCAAAATCGCTAACTAGTGATACCCACACAGTAGCATCCTCAATCATCATCCTCTTCACCCCTTTTCTTGTATCTATTAACTAAAGTGAATAATGTCCGAGCAAAATCAATCTAGCACTATCGGTTTATAGAAAAAAGAACGAATGTTCGTATATAATTGATTTATTCCCCTTGTCCATCACTTTATGAATTTAAGGAGGGATAATAAATGAACAAGTTAACCGCTCATTTCTTTTCTCATTCACTTGATGTGTTACATCAAAGATACACTTCATTCTTTGAACAACCCATCGTCCAGGTTTTTTTACAAAACCCTGACCATATGAAGATTTTCACAGATACACTTGAGTCCCCATCCTCAAACAACATTTGTCATCTCAACGAGACATTCCAAATTTTCTATTATAGGGCCAAGGTATACAAATACTTATGCTCATTAATTTATTTTTTCTCCGTTGACTATGATAAAAGAGCACGAAAACAAAGGGAACGCTATCGAATGGATCTCGACATGACCTTGGATAGCGGCGGGATCATCGATCGAATCGGAAATCTGGACATTCAACTTGAAAAGATGGGGGAAACTGGCGACCTTTCTTCCCATATCGGTGACGAAGAATTGGTGAAAGCCCTTCAGAAGCTGACGCCGAAACAAAATCAGGTACTAACGATGGTCTATTCCTACGGCCTTTCCAACAAAGAAATCGCAGCTTATTTCCATGAATCACCTCAAAACATATCTAGCATTCGCAAACAAGGACTCAAAAAACTGCGAAAACACTATATGAATGAGATTTATGGTAGGAAGGAGAACAGGCATTGTGGATAACAAACTTTCAAAAGAAGAATTGATGGAAATGATCAATTCTCTAGATCCTAAAATAAAAAAATCCTTAAAGAACACACATTATCAAGACAGAAAAGACCTCGAACAAGAAATCAAACTCAAAATCATAGAATCCTATGAAAAGATCGCTAGCATCGAAGCTCCGAATTTCGAGGAATTTCTTACAGAATTCCTGATTAATCAGAAACGATAGGGAGCAGGGGACGCCAAGTTCAGATCACACTGGTCCTGCGACTCCTTTTTGTAAGATATACGTTTTGTGACAGACAAAGGACCTCACTTCAAAAGTAAGGTCCTTTTCATCTACTCTGGCTTCAATGTCAGCTTGTCGCCTTTTGGTTTGTCCAGTATCGTTTTATGATAAGTCCCATCCGCCCAATCATCAAGCTGGTCATGATACCATTTGCTTTTAACATTTCCAGATTGGCCAGGGCCGACAAGATGATAGGCTTGATTCGTATCGGATAGATCGATGACAAATCTCCAGGAACCACCGTGATTGACGGTTCCATCGTCAAGAAATGCGGCTGCCTGGACAGTGACACTGCTACCGCCAACCGGAACCCCCCCGTCACTGTTGAACAAGTAGTTCAAGGGTGAAACACTGGAAAGTGGATGATTAAAGCGGACTTGGTGGTAATCTCCCCACTCCCAATCGGTCAGGTCGGAACCTTGCGTTTTCTCTAGTTCCTTCAATGTCTGATGTAATGACTTTGCCAAGACCTGTTCTATCCCCCCTGCTTCTTCGATCCACGGACCTGGTTTCCCGTTCAGTGCCTCGCGCAGCAATTCATCTAGCGCCGATCTCCTTCCATTAAAAAGTTTAAGCGTTTCCTCAGGAATCTCGTCCTTCAGCAGGACATCACCAATTTTCTTCATCCACACATTAAAAATCATCGGTGCTGCGGCATCCACTGAATCAATCTCATTCCATTTTTGTAATATCTCTAGCGCCTGTTCTTCCTGCTTGCCGGAAGAGCCATTCAATATCTTCAAAAATTGCGGGACAAATTCTCTTGCTTGCAGGTTCACCTGATCCATCTGCAGGTTTTGCATATCCTGTGCAGTCAGTTTCTTATTGGCTTTCAAAAATTCCTGAATCCTCATTTGACGATAAGGCTGTGCCCAGTTATTGCTGATATGGTACGGATAATCGTCGGAAATGACCTTATTATTCGCCGTCGAAATGAACCCTGCTTCTGGGTTAATTGTTTTTGGCAGTTCATCGAAGGGAATATAGCTCTTCCATTCATATTCATCCGTCCAGCCTGGTACCGGCAACATGCTATCACCTTTTTTTCGGATGGGAATCTTCCCGTTCGCCTTATAAGCAATCGTCCCATCGGTAGAAGCGAAGACGAAATTCTGTGCCGGCGTCTCAAACTTCAGGAGTGCTTTTTCAAATTCATCCCAATCTTTTGCTTTATTCATATTCAATACTGCTTCCAGTTCAGCTGACGGATCAAGAGCCGTCCATCGCAATGCCAGGACCGTATCCTTCCCGCTATTACCTGCGAACTCGGAGACGACCGGCCCATGCCGAGTAATCGTCACTTGATAATCAATCGTCTTGCCGTCTTTTACCTTGATTGGTTCATCGATTATTTTTGCTTTTTCCCATTTGTCCTCGTAAGCGAATTCATTCTCATTCTTTGGATTTCTCTTTTCGATATACAGATCCTGAACATCCGGCCCCGTATTCGTCACACCCCAGGCGACGTTTTCATTATGACCCAGGATGATGCCGGGAATCCCAGCAAAAATGACCCCACTCACATTGACAGTCGGTGCCTCCAGATGCGTTTGGTACCAAACGGAGGGTGTCGCTAATCCGAGATGGGGATCATCGGCTAGAAGCGGCTTACCGGTATCTGTTTTCGAACCTGATACGACCCAGTTATTACTGCCATTGAATTCATAAGGAATAACGGCACCGGCAAAGCTTTTCTCAATATCCAGATCTTCCTTGCCGATGATATATGGAGCGTCCTTTGGATAATTCGGGAAAAGATCATAGGCCTTTTCCTTTGGGAAAGTTTGCAGCAAATACTGTCTGAATGCCTGATCTTCCCAGTTCCCACCTAAATCAAATGCCATATACTTCCCAATGGTCAGAGAATCCGCAGCTGTCCAAGGCTCCGGTTCATAGCCTAGCAACGTGAACTCGACTGGCCATTTCCCACTTTCCTGCAATTCGGCGATATAACGATTCACGCCTTCCGCGAATACATCCAACGCCTTCTTACCTTCACTTGTATATGTGTCGTAAGAGGATTCGGCAGCCCTCCTTAACCCAAGCGTACGAAAATATTTATCATTTTTAACGGCCTTCTCCCCAATCACTTCGCTTAATTCACCAGATGCCTGACGCCTACTTAGGTCCATTTGAAACAAACGGTCCTGCGCCTGGATATAGCCTTGAGCCAAATATAAATCATGTTCATTTTCAGCCTTTATATGTGGAACCCCACTCGAATCCCGCACAACTGTAACCGTTTTCAAAAGACCTGGCAGGGTTAATTCCCCCTTCGTCTCAGGAAGCGATCTTGATAGAAATACATTTGCCGCAATCACTGCTATCACTGCAAGTATAAGTAGTGATCCAAAAAACCACAGGACGCGCTTTTTCCATCTTCTTTTTGGCTTTGGCTGAGGTAGGACTGCTTCCATTGTTTCATCTCCCTTTTCTTAAAACTCTCTCTTTCTACTTTTAAGTATTCGCTTTTCTATCCAACTTCCCTACCAACTTCCTAATTTTTTCTACTTATTTCGAAAGAATAGAGGATATTCCTCTCTTTTCCCTATGTACTGCAGAGAAATTATTTCAAAACGTAAATGAAACGCATCGATAACCGATGCGTTTCATTTATGTTCTATGGGTAAGAAATTCAATCACTTTCTCTATATCATCCGTATATAAAAGAGACTTATCGAAGTCGTGTACGGCCTTCGTCTCCGCTTCTAGGTAGTCATATTGGGAAATAAGGTTCAGGAACCTTTTCCATTTATGTTTCTCCTGCAGAAGCTTCTTTTCCCTTTCAATATCCTCCGAAATCACTTCGTTGATAATGAAACAGGGATCACTTAGCACCGGGTTCTTGAATCGCTCATGTAAGGCTTTCAGTTTTTGTTTGTCCCACTCAACCCTGACCAGGTCTGATATGGCGCCTACGTTATTGACTGCATCAAGGATTCGCTTTGACAGTGTCTCATATTCTTCATATTCTAAACCATGATCAGTCAAGATACCCACACTGAACCATTTCACATCTGGATTAAGGCGATTTTTCTGCTTAAAAGCCAAAATTCATTCAACAACCTTTCGTTTACGTTATACCAATATTATTGTAATACCGTACAGATACTAGATATCGCTCACATTTATTAAGATTAACCTCCCCTTGGAGCATCACTACATCCTATAAAAAAAAGATATCCGCAATTCTAGGATACCTTCATTCTGAGTACTGGATTGTAATCCCTTTCCGTTTAACAATATACTCCATAGCCTGAGCGAAAGATAAGAATGATTTGACCTGGTGAGAGAAATCAAGCTTGATGATTTGCCTCACCACAGCTGGTGTAAACCCGACAAACATCGTTTCCGTCCCCATCAAGGCTAACGCCCCCACCAACTGATCAAGTAGGGAAAACATATTATCATCTTTCGTATAGGTGATGCCGGAGAAATCCAAGATCAATACTTCAGCATGGGAATCGGTACATTTTTGCAGAACCGTCGATTGCATGGACTCCATTCGCCATTCATCAATACGCCCAATTAGTGGTACGAGCAGAACATCTTGTAGCATAGTTTGGACGATAGGCGTCGCCAACTCTTCCATGACTTCTTGATTCTCTTTAATTTTCTTTAATGACTCGTTTGCCGAATTGGCTATTTCCTTATAATAATTCACATAACTCACACTCATGCAATAAAGGAATTCGTCCAAGATGGCATCAATAATCGAACTCGCTTTTAACAAGACTTCAATTGAATAGTGGCGATTGCTGACTTCCTCTTCAATAAAACTCCAGAACAGGTTACGCCCTAACTGAATCTCGCCGATAATTTTATCCAGCGAAACACCCATTTCCACAAGTCGGTTACCAATTTCCATCCCGAATTCTTTCATGCTTTTCATCGCTTGGCTTCTACTGGTAATTAAAGCATCCGCATGAATTTGGATGATTTGTGCCCGAACCACTTTGCTTGCTTCCAATTCATAAGGGGATTCTTCATCGAACAGTTCGAGATGCTCCACTAATATATATTTAAATTTTTCAATTTTCTCGCCAATTAATTTCAATTCTTCATCCATAACGACAACGCACCCCCGTACCATTCCTTGAATAATATCAAGCCTTTTTTCAATTTTAGCAAATTTTTATGAAAAAGGGATATAAAAACCTTATATTACCAATAGGATAAAAGAGTTTGAATCACTATGGAAAAGGGTAATACGATAACTTGGAGGGATTTCATTGAAAAAAAATCAGCAAGACTTTGAAGCAGAAAATATGAGTGACTTAGTCGAACTTATCAATAGTAAAAACAATAGCCGTAGAATCTTAGATGTACTTCGTCGTAATAAGAAGGATAAAAGTAAGAGTTTAAATAAAAACGGCAAATGAAGACCCAAACCAAAAAGGTTTGGGTCTTCATTTAAATCGGGTTACATTTTGAACGTATGAATGGCATCATCCATATCCCCCGCTAATGTCTTCAGATGTTCAGCAAGAGCAGTGATTTCCTCTATCGCCGCCGATTGTTCCCCTGTTGCCGTCATGATGCTCCTTGTCGCGGCCTCTGAGCCGGCAGCGGAACTTGATATTAAATCCATGGACTGTACAGCCGCCCTCGTTCCCCCTTCCATTTTTTCTATCGCTTCACCCACTTGCCCAACCTGATTGGAAAGATCATTGATGGAGTGGTGAATTTCTACAAATGTGTCTCCGGCTCCGGTCATCACTTTAATTCCTTCGCTTACCTCATGATTGACAAAGCCCATCTGCTCGGAAACCTGCTTTGTTTCTTTCTGGATATGACTGTTGATTTCGCTGATTTGCTGAGTCGCATTTCTCGATTGCTCCGCAAGGTTCCTCACTTCATTAGCTACCACAGCAAATCCCTTACCTTGATCACCAGCACGTGCAGCTTCTATAGAAGCATTCAGGGCCAATAGATTCGTCTGAGCAGCTATTCCTGTAATCACTTCGACAATTTTGCCTATCTCTACGGAACGTTCCCCGAGTCCATTGACGACCCTTGCCAATTCATTCACATTGGAGTAAATCGACTCCATTTGCCGGCCTGCCTCATCGATTGAACTCGTTCCTGCTTGGGCTTTCTTCAAGGACATATCAATTGAGCCAGAAACCATCTCTGCCCCGAGTGTTACTTTCTCTAGACTGGACGACATCTGATAAATCACCTCAGTTGTCTCGTTCACTCCCTGAGCCTGGTTTCTGGCTCCTTCTGCAACATCCTCCATTGAACAAGAAATCTCTTCAGTTGCACTACTTGTCAGATGTGCGCCTTCTGCTAATTCATTAGAATAGGTGTTCATATTTTTTGAGGCTTCCTGGACTTTTTTCAACACTTCGCCCCAAGAATCAACAGTATGGTTAATATTGATTGCGATCGTTTTCAAAAAACCGAGCTGATCTTCATTTATCCTTTGTTTAAGGTCCCCATCTGATATTTTTTCCAAATAACGATTGATCGACCCAATCGGCCGTATGAATCTGCGATGGTTTATCATGGAGGAAACTATTCCGACAATCAAACCGCAAATCACAATGAAAAATAGATTCCAAAACATACGAGTTCCCGAAATACCATTAACGAGACAAACGAGCAACCCAATCAAAAAGGTACCGGGTACCACAACCAAACTTGTTCGAATGATATATTGAATAAGTCTCATAATATTCCCTCCAAACCATTCTTTTTTAAATCGTTCACAAAATTATCATACTATTTTCCTATATTTATTTCCACTTTTATCCTAAAATAATAAGTATTTACCCAATTAAAAAAGCTGAATTTGTATATTCATACAAAATCAGCTTTTCATCAGGTTAGCTATGTTACTACCTTTTTCTTTGGATGGTCTTAACTTGGTTACCGTCGGAAGAGATATAGACCGTTTCATCTACTTTATATGATAAATAGCGATCGCAATCAATTTCGTATATCTTTCCATTGTCGAACTTCATCGCGCAATTCGACCCCTCTTCCGTCTTACTGACATCAATGACCTCGTTCGTTTTAAAGCCAATCGCCTTTCCATCAGAAAAATGAGGGTAGTATTTCTCGACAATCACCACTTTGTCTAACCGATTGGGTCCAGATACATATACAACCAATAATATGATTAAAACGGCTATTAAGCCACCCAGAATTCCTGTTTTTCGTTTCACTCTATCTATTACTCCTTTTTATCAATCTATTACTTACTATCCTTTTTCAATAGATTATATTCACCAATCTAGTAAATATGATAGAAAAGAGAACTTGATTATCTCATTCATGTTTCCTTCTTCAGCAACAATATGCATACAGCCGCCGAAATGATCAAGAGGGATACAACAGCAACGACTCCTCCCCAGCCGAACCGGATCAGGAAGATTCCGCCAGTCGCCCCCACAATACTGGAGCCACCATAATAGAATAATAGGTATAATGCGGAGGCTTGGGCTTTTTCGCTCTTCCCTGCCACCCTTCCGACCCAACTGCTCGCAATTGAATGGGCCCCAAAGAAACCAAATGTGAAGAAAGCGAGACCTATTATCTTCACGGAAAGGGGAACAGCCAAGGTTAAGAGCGCCCCCGCAAGCATGATCAGGATTCCTGATAACAACACGTGCCCCTTGCTATACCGGTCCGCGAGCTTTCCCATCCACGTTGAACTGAAGGTCCCAACTAGATAGATAATGAAAATGAAACCAATCAGAGTTTGTGATAATTGATAAGGGGGTTCCATCAGCGGAATTCCGATAAAGTTATAAACGGTCACAAACGAACCCATTAGTAAGAATGCCATGCCAAATAGTAATAATAATTGTGGATTCTTAAAATTATGCTGTAAGGATTCTTTTATTCTGAACAGAGACATTTTATTGTTTAGTGAATGCTGGGAAGATGGGAGCATCCACCAAAAGACCAGGCTAATTAGTAAACTTAACACGCCAAGGCTCCCAATTGCTATATTCCATGAGTAGTGGTCGGTCAATACCCCCACAATCAGTCTTCCTGCCAGCCCTCCAATAGATGAACCGCTCACGTAAATCCCCATCACATACCCTAGACTCTTCGGATGGAACTCCTCATTGATATACGCCATGGCAATCGCCGGGAACCCTGCAAGGACGGCCCCCTGGACCGCCCTGACAGCAATTAAGGTGGTGATGCTATCCTGGACAAAGCTGACACTGATTGATAGTAAAGCGGACATGGTCAGAGCCACACCCATTATCTTCTTTCGATCAATACTCTCCGAAAAAAAAGAAACAAGCAACAAGCATATGGCGAGCGTTCCTGTTGCAAAAGAAAGAGTTAAGCTCGCCATTGCCGGCGATACCCCGAATTGCTTCGCAAAAACCGGGATGACCGGTTGGGTACTATATAAATCTGCAAATGTTACAAAACTTCCAAGAAATAAAGCTAGGATCGTTTTGCGAAATGATTTACCCGCAGGCTCAATATAATTCAATTCCACTCAAACCTTTCAAACTTAACTTACTTCTATGTTAATACGTCCTGACTACGTTGTCTATTTTGCAGGAAGCTAAAAGAATTAAACATTTTTCCAACATAAGAAGACCCTTCACCGTTTCAGTGAAGGGTCTTCATTCGTTACTTCGCTTGTCTTTCTTTCCTTTCGTTTTTTACCATCAGCCAGTATACAGGTAATCCGATTATCAATATGATCACGGAGTAGAGCGCATCCATCGGTGTATCGATTAATGTACTAAGCACTATGTAAACTGCACCGACTATCGCCAGAATAGGGATGAACGGATAAAGTGGCACTTTATACGTTTTTGCATCTGGATCTTTCTTCCGTAGAATGAAGACCGCAAAGAAAGCTAACCCATAGAAAGAAAAGACAGAGAATATCGCCATATTCGAAAGCTTATCAGGATCCGTCACAATCATCATGATTATCGCAATGACCACTTGTAGAATCGTTGCGTTGATAGGCGTTCTGAATCTAGGTGATATCTTCCTTATCTGTTTATGACCAGGCACCATTTTATCCTCCGCCATCGCAAGTGTAATTCTTGGGAAGGTTAAAAGCTTGCCATTCAAACAGCCAAAGATAGAGATCAAGATTCCAATCGCAATTAATTTTCCACCCAACTCACCAAAAAGAACGGTCGCTGCCACATTGGCCGAATTTGTTCCATTCGCAATGATTCCATCCGCACCAAGGACATGCAGCATGGCCAGGTTTACAGCTAAGTAAGCAACCATTACCACCACTATCCCCGTAATGATCGCCCGGGGTAAAGTTTTCTGTGGGTTTTTCATCTCACCTGCCATGAATCCCACATTGATCCATCCGTCATATGCCCATAGCGTTGCAAGTATCGCACCCGCCATGCTTACCTTCACCGTGGTTTCAACATCCATGTTAAAGACAGGCATATCGCCTTGAGCCACTCCGAACACGGCAATAAAGACGATGGGAATCAATTTTGCAACCGTGGAAACCGTTTGAATCAACCCACCGTATTTTGTTCCCAACAAGTTCATCGCGGTCAAGAAGACAATGGTGACAATTCCAATTCCCATTGTATAATCCATAGATATATTAAATAAACCGGCCACCAACGCACCGAAATATAAACAGAGCGCGCCCATTACTGCAGGTCCATATACCAATGTTTGGACCCACCCACACAGGAATCCCCACATCTTACCATACACTTCTTCTAAATACGCATATAAACCGCCCGTTTTAGGAATTCGTGTACTCACTTCAGCGATGGTCAATCCACTTGCAAGCGTTATCAATCCACCAATCAGCCAAGCCAATAAGGACATCGTTGAATTACCACTTAACTCAAGTACCACACCGGGCTTCATGAAAATACCGGAGCCTATGACTGTACCCACTACTATAGATGTTCCAACCCAAAAGCCAATCGTTTTTTTCAATTGATCATTCATTCAATGTCCCCCTTTCGCGTACACATCTTCTAATTTCTCAAAAAAATTATACCACGAAAAGTATATAAGAATAATTTATTAAATAATCAGAATAATTCAATATATCACTCGAGAGGTTGCAGTTCCTATATTGGAAACGCCTACATTTTTTTATTTATTTTTCGCGGATTTTAGCTAAATATATATATTTTGTATTTAATTAAGGTAAAGGAAGAATTAATTAAGTAAAATACGAATTATATATAAATATATTTTATAATTATTCGTATTAACTCACTTCAGTTTTAGAAGTTCATTTTAACGGTTCTATAAAACGAAAGAAGTACACTATGTCGAGTTCACCTAATCATTCACCCTTAAATAGGTAAATAATCCAATAGGAGTATAATACTAAAGTTCGTCTAAGATTGTATCCATCCATTTACTGATGATTGAAAGCTTCCCTTCATCGCTCCCTCTTTTTGTATAAAAAAAAACCATCCCTTTTGATAGGGATGGCTAGGTTTTACCAAACAATGAATAATAGCACAATCGCTAGGACTATTCGATAGACAGCAAAAGGCGTCAACTTCACTTTATTAATTAATAAAAGGAAGAAACGGATGCAGAATAACGCAAAAATAAAGGCGCTGATGAATCCTGCGATAAAGAATGGTAATACTTCAGGTGTGAAGTATTCCCAGTATTTAATGATTTTCAGCAAACTGGCTCCTGCCATGATTGGCACGGCCATAATAAATGTGAAATCGGAAGCCGCACGATAACTCATGCCAAGAAGCACACCACCTGAGATCGTCGAGCCGGAACGGGAGAATCCTGGCCAAAGGGCTAGACATTGGATTAGCCCAACACCAAGAGCTTGTTTATAGGTAATTTGATCAACCGTTTCCGCCGTCAATTTCGGTCGGAACTTATCCGCCGCAAGCATCAATAAAGCTCCTACGAACAATCCGATGATAACCGTCTTGACCGTGAATAAATGATCATCGATATAATCTTCGAACAGTAAACCCAATACGGTCGCAGGTAGCAACCCTACGATGATTTGAAGCAAATTCAGCTTTTCCCCTGCCACAGCAGAAGGGTTCTTCATTTTTCTTAAGCCAAGCAAGTCCATGAAACGTCCCCAAAAGAGCACCACTACAGCAAGTATGGAACCGAGCTGGATGACGACCTTAAAAGCATTGGCCACTTCACTACCAAAAATTTCAGTGGATTTCAGCCATAAATCATCTACTATGATCATATGGCCTGTAGAGGATACCGGAGCAAACTCCGTTAGACCTTCCACAAGGCCAAGGATAACCGCCACAAAAATTTCCCAAATATTCATTATTTTCACCTCAAAATTTGTCCGCATATAAATGGAAATACCTTTTGTATTTTACTCGTTGTTTAAAATATTGTCTATTAATCGTTGCTGAAAAAAAGGACTACACCATGTATCATAGACTCAAGATAATTAAAAAGAAGGAGTGACGCTCGTGAGAACCATCCAGATTTTTGCCCATCGTGGATCGAAAGGGACACATCCGGAAAATACGATCCTTGCGTTTAAAGAAGCTGTAAGGGTCGGGGCCGATGGCATTGAATTCGATGTCCACCTTAGCTCGGACGATGAATTGGTGGTCATCCATGATGAAACTCTTGACCGGACCACCACACTATCCGGCTTTGTCAAAGATTTTTCTAGTGAAGAATTGAAGAAAGCAGATGCCGGTTGCAAATTTTCCGAGGAGTTCAGTGGAGAGAAGATTCCGTTCTTAGGAGAGATTTTCGATTGGGCGAAGGAACATTCATTATCGATGAATATAGAACTCAAAACGGATAAGATCGCGTACGAGGGAATAGAAGAAAAAGTTGTGGATTTAATCCGGGAACATCATATGGAACGTCGGGTCATTCTATCTTCCTTCAATCATCAATCGATTGAAAAAGTGAAGGAGTTGGCCCCCGAATTGGAGCGGGCTTTATTATTCGAAGGTCTGCCGACTAACATTGATGAAATATTAGCCTATAGAAAGGAGAGTGGCTTCCATCCTGATCAAAAAAGCTTGACTGAAGCCATTCATGCCTCTGCAAAAAAGCTGGGTTATAAGGTCCGCCCCTGGGTCGCCAATAACCAGGCTGATATCGAAAGACTTGCCACTATCGGGGTTGATGTCATCATGACTGATTTCCCGGAAAGAGCAATCTCCGTCCTGGCAAGCCAATAAGCCCCTTATGAACAAAATGCGAAAGAGAAGGGGATCATTCCCCTTCTCTTTCTAATCCAATTTATTCAATTATTAACGAGCTGATCCGCCTAATTGTTGTTCAGCCATTTGCACTAAACGTTTTGTGATTTCCCCACCAACTGATCCGTTAGCACGAGCTGTTGTGTCAGCACCTAAATTCACGCCAAATTCGTTTGCAATTTCATACTTCATTTGTTCTAGAGCTTGTTCTGCTCCAGCTACTACTAGTTGATTGCTGCTGTTGTTGTTTGCCATGTGTCTCACCTCCTTACATATATTTATTTACATCTTCGGCTTAAATTATTATTTCCAATTTATTGAATAATCGTATCTTTTGAACGATAACATCATGGCCTCTTATCATGAATTCCTTCTTATGCTCATAAACTGTTAGGAAACTTTCAGTAAGGGGGAAAAAGACGTGCAAATTCATGTGGTTAGGCCTGGCCAAACGTTATTTGGCATTGCCCAGACGTATAGCGTGAGCGTTGACCGGCTCGTGGAAACAAATAAAATTCCTAACCCAAATAATCTGGTCGTCGGGCAGGCCATCGTCATTCCTATAGTCGGCAGTTATTATTTTGTCCAGCCCGGTGATACGTTATTTTCGATTTCTCAAAAGGTAGATGTCCCATATCAAGAATTAGCCAGGATCAATGGCATTTCCGAACAGGAACCGTTATCCATCGGATACCGCCTTTACATTCCTGCCCGAAAAAAACGGACGGCTGAATTCAACGCCTATGTCGAGCCTCGCGGTACAACAGTTGCTCCTGCCCTTGAAACGGCGGCTAGGGAAGCAGCACCTTATTTGACCTACTTAGCTCCATTCAGCTTTCAGGCGCTCCGTGATGGCTCCTTAAAGGAACCATTACTCAATAACTTTCCAACCATCGCTAAAGAAAATAAAAATGTCCTCATGATGGTAATCACCAATCAGGAAAACGATCAATTCAGTGCTGAACTCGGACAAATCATCCTTACCAACACGTCCGTGCAGAATAAGTTCCTAAACAATATTGTCACAACAGCCAAAAAGTATGGATTCAGGGATATCCATTTTGATTTTGAGTTTTTACGTCCGTCCGATAAAGATGCCTACAATCAATTTTTACGTAAAGCAAAAGAACGATTCAAAAAAGAAGGCTGGTACATTTCAACGGCACTGGCACCTAAAACCAGCGCCGAGCAAAAAGGGGGCTGGTATGAAGCACATGATTATAAAGCTCATGGGGAAATTGTCGACTTTGTCATTATCATGACGTACGAATGGGGATATAGCGGGGGTCCCGCCCAGGCTGTGTCCCCAATTGGTCCGGTTCGTGAGGTTCTTGAATATGCCATCACCGAAATGCCAGCCAATAAGATCCTTATGGGGCAAAACCTATACGGCTATGATTGGACATTACCTTTTGTCCAAGGATCAATTGCTAAGGCCGTCAGTCCTCAGCAAGCCATCCAGATAGCTGCGGCAAATAACGCATCCATTGAATATGATGAAAAGGCACAGGCTCCTCATTTTACTTACACAGATGCTGAGGGGAAAGAACATGAGGTTTGGTTTGAGGACGCCCGTTCCATACAGGCTAAGTTTGATTTAATCAAAGAATTGAATCTGAGAGGAATGAGTTATTGGAAGCTCGGTCTCTCCTTTCCGCAAAACTGGCTCCTCATCAGTGAGAACTTTAACGTTCGAAGACGAGTCTGAAAAAGCTCATCTTGGGAATATACACAATGATTTCTGCATATGATTCAAAACCGAGCATAAATTCCATCTTGTGGATACGTGACTCTACGTGATAAAAACCTTCCTTATCCTTAGGAAGGTTTTTATCTGTTCTATCTTCCTCTATAAAGATTGTCCGGCAAATCCTTATGAGTTGAGCCCCTTTTGTCCATACTAAAAGGACTTAGGGGGGGATAATATGATCAAAATTAATCCATTCAGCAGCCACGTCTTGCAACGGTCTCCGCTTTTATTTAAGTTGCTTTTGTCCATCATCCTGTTTTTAGTTTTTTTCGGATGGCTGATCCATCTAATCGAGCCCGAAAATTTCCCTTCTATATTTGAAGGAATCTGGTGGGCCATTGTCACGACTTCCACTGTCGGGTACGGGGATCTCGTCCCACTAACGAAACTCGGGAGAATGATCGGAATGCTTCTCATTTTGTCCGGGGTTGGAGTCATCACTTCTTATTTTGCCTACATTGCCAAAATGTCCATCTCAAGCGACCAGCAATTCCTTACCGGAAGGAAAGAATTTAGCGGCAGTGGTCATTTTATTATCATCGGTTGGAATGGCCGATCGAAACGAATCATTAACAATATTCACGAAAGCAAACATCATCAGCCAATTGTCCTGATCGACGATACATTGAACAAACACCCATTGCCAAGGGCGAACATCCATTTTGTGCAAGGAAAGGCAAGTTTGGATTCCGTTTTGCTGCAGGCCAATATTAAACAAGCGGAGCGGGTGCTAATTACGGCTGACCTTCAACAAAATGAACTGCAAACGGATATGTTTTCCGTCTTGACCTTACTTGCCGTAAAAGGGTTGAACCCCCATGTTTATTGCCTTGTTGAAATTCTAACGCCGGAACAGAAGGAAAATGCTTTACGTGCCGGAGCAGACGGAATCATTGAAACAAATAAGTTTGCGAGTGACTATATGCAAGAATGTCTTTGGAGAGGAATCGATGAAAAAACGAAAGAGAGTCCGACAAAGGAAAATGGCCTGAAGATCGAAAGAATTCCGGTTGAATTCGAATGGAAAGGTAAAACTTTCAAACAATTAAGCGTTACCTTACTAGAACAGGACATCCTTTTGGTTGGCATCGTATCAGGAGGCGAGACTCTTATCAAGCCTCCATCAGATGCCATCATCCATCCAAATGATACCTTGCTCATCATTGGTGGTTAACCCAATAGTAACTTTTCCAGATCCCGAACAAGAGATTTTCCATAAGCAATATAATCTTGTGGGAATTCTGCATCGGGATCTTCCGGTTCGGCAAATTGATTGAAAGAAGCCGAAAGGTTCCCAATATTCCCTTCCCGGTCGATACCATCCTCATACTTATGAGATAACAAATACGGAGTCATGATTTCGACCATTACCCCATCGGTATCCAGCGAGCCATCAACAGCTTTGAAAGGCACGCGTAAAAATTGATAACCATCTTTATCATCGATTTTAAAGTCAAAAGTGCCATGGTCATAATCCCAACCACCACCAATCATATACCCCTCTGGTTTAAACTTTGTCTCTAGATCAAACAAACCGAATGTTTTCCCTTCCAACTTAGAAGAAATTTCAATCATGTTAAAACCTCTTTTGCTAATTTTAATAATTAGCTTACCCAATAGTTTTTAAAAAAACCTAACGCTTACTCTTCCTCTTTCGATTGAGCAAAAAGAAAATTGGCCTTATCACTGATTTCCAGGCTGTCCTTTTATTTTTGTGTGGTCACTTTCACTTGCCTGGTTTCCTTATCTTCTTCTTCTTCTTCTGCTTGCAGTTGCTGGATTTTCCATTCGAGTTGCTGCATTTCTTGTTGCAACTGCTGGACCTTCTCTGTCTTGTCTTCAGCGGTATCATTCGCTTGATAAGCTTCTTGAATATCTGCCTGCAACTCCGTTTTCTGTTTTTCCAAATCTTTAATGATGCTTTGAGTGCTGCTTGATGTTCCATATGAAGTGGTCGCATAATTAGGAATGGACGACAATATTTGCATGCTTAAGCCCTCCATTCTCTTAATGGGTGTAGATATAAGTATCACACTTCCCCCTTAACTTTTTCTTAATAATAAAAAAGGCATCAAGCAGGACACGATATGTCCAGCAAGATGCCTTTTTACCTTTTATAAGCGTTTTTCTAATTCTGCTTTTTTCGATTCAAATCCTGGTTTTCCTAGTAGGGCGAACATGTTCACCTTATACGCTTCGACACCCGGCTGATCGAATGGATTGACTCCCAATAAATAGCCGCTCATCGCACAAGCTTTCTCGAAGAAATATACTAGGTAGCCAAACGTAGCTGCATCAAGTTGTGGAACCGAAAGGATCAGGTTCGGTACATCGCCGTCTGTATGAGCTAACAATGTGCCTTCGAATGCCTTATTATTGACGAATTGAACGGTTTGTCCAGCCAAATAGTTCAAGCCATCCAAATCGTTTTCTTCCTCTTCAATCGTGATTTCATGTCGCGCCTTTTCTACCTTTATGACCGTTTCAAAAAGATCACGTCGTCCTTCCTGCACATACTGTCCCATCGAGTGCAGATCCGTGGAGAAGTTGGCCGATGCCGGGAAGATCCCTTTTTGGTCTTTCCCTTCACTCTCACCGAATAACTGTTTCCACCACTCAGAGAAGTATTGCAGACCAGGTTCATAGTTGATCAGCATTTCTATGGTTTTCCCTTTATTATAAAGAACATTACGGACGGCTGCATATTGATAAGCCTGGTTTTCAGAGAGCTCCGAAGAACTGAATTCCACTCTGGCACGTTCTGCTCCTTCCATGACTTGATCGATATCTGCACCACTCACGGCGATTGGAAGCAGTCCTACTGCCGTTAAAACAGAATACCTGCCACCAACATCATCTGGAATGACGAACGTTTCAAATCCCTCTTCTGTTGCCACTGTCTTCAAAGCGCCCTTCTCTTTATCAGTAGTCGCAAATATACGAGTTTTTGCTTCTTCAGATCCATACTTTTGCTCAAGTAGCTTCCGGAATATCCGGAACGCCAGTGCAGGTTCTGTTGTCGTACCCGATTTGGAGATGACGTTGATTGAAAAATCCTTGTCCGCCAATAGATCCATGACATCTTGCATATATGTAGAACTAATGTTGTTTCCAACGAATATGATTTGCGGAGTGTTTCGTTTATCAGAAGGCAATAGGTTATAAAAACTGTGTTGCAGCATTTCAATGGCTGCACGCGCCCCAAGATAAGAACCACCGATTCCGATAACCAACAATACGTCCGAATCTTTCTTTATTTTTGCGGCCGCTTTCTTAATCCTGAGGAATTCCTCTTTATCATAATTCTTAGGTAAATCAAGCCAGCCTAGATATTCATTGCCCGCACCAGTCTGTTCGTGTAGAGAATGGTGTGCCACTTTTACAGCATCCTGTAAATAAGTCATTTCATGCTTGCCAAAAAACGGTAGAGCTTTTGAATAATCAAAACGTATTTGGGACATGCCTATTCCTCCTTTAATCTTTGGTTACCTTTTCACTTTATCTGATGTCTATATCAGAATCAAGAAAACCAGAAGTAAATTCTGTTTTTATAGACAAAACTCCCACTAAGCGAGTAGTGGGAGCCTTATATCTTCTGTTCTGTTACTTACTTATAATGATGCACGTAGAATCGCAAGAACGTCTTCACGATTCAACACTTTAAATCGTCCGAATTCTCCATTGCTCATCGCTTTATCGGCAATGACCTCAATCTGTGAATCATCGATATCATAATCAGCAAGACGAGTTGGAGCGCCTAAGCTGCTCCAGAATGAACGAAGTCGTTCAATTCCCTCAAGTGCAACCTCTTCACTTGATTTGCCTTCTGGATCGACCTGGAAGACGCGGACTGCAACTTGCTTGAATCGCTCTACATTTTCGTGTAGCACATGTTTCATCCAGTTAGGGAATAATATCGCCAACCCTCCTGCATGAGGAATATCATAGACTGCAGATACGGCATGTTCAATATTATGAGTGGCCCAGTCACCAAGGTATCCTACCCCTAGTGAACCGTTTAATGCCACATTCCCCGCATATAATATCGTAGCACGGTGTTCATAATCCTCTAGATTTTCCAAAAGTTTAGGAGCCGTTTCCATAACCGTCACCAATAGAGATTCACAAAAACGGTCCTGAAGCGGAGCATGTGTTTCTTGATGGAAATACGTTTCGAATACATGTGACATCATGTCGACCATTCCATAGACCGTTTGGTTTTTCGGAAGGGAGAAAGTATTCTCTGGATCTAAAATGGAGAATTTAGGGAATACCAATGGACTTCCCCATCCATACTTCTCTTTGGTTTCCCAATTTGTAATAACCGAACCTGAATTGGCTTCAGAGCCAGTTGCCGCTATCGTAAGGACCGTTCCAAACGGAAGTGCTTCCTTGACAGGTGCCTTTTTGATGACAAGATCCCATGCGTCTCCTTCATACTTCGCACCTGCAACGATACCTTTTGTGGCGTCGATCACGCTTCCGCCACCTACCGCTAACACAAAATCAATTTGGTGTTCCTTACACAATTCCGCACCTTTACGGACAGTCGTGATCCGCGGGTTTGGTTCCACTCCTGCTAGTTCATATACCTCTGCATCAATTTCCTTCAAAACAGCCATGACCTTATCGTACAAGCCATTTTTCTTGATGCTTCCTCCGCCGTAAACAAGCAGGACTCTTTTTCCATAGGCTGGTATTTCAGCCTTTAGGGTATTTAATTGATCCTTACCAAAAATAATCTTAGTAGGATTCTTGTATGTGTAATTTTCCATTATATCTTCTCCTTTAACATTGCCACTATTCAAAAGGCTCCAAGACCTCATAGCAATGGATGTTTTACTTCTTCATTATGACCAATGTTCCATATAAATACAAAAAATCCGTTTAGTTTTTTTGTGGGTGTGTATATTATTATCTTCAAAATGCATGATAAGTAAAGAAAGATGCTTAAAAAAAGGAGGCAATATAATGAGTGGGATACAAAGAACCGCACTTGTTTTGACAATTATCGGAGCCATCAACTGGGGTCTGATTGGGTTTTTCCAATTTGACTTAGTCGCAGCGATTTTCGGCGGACAAGATGCTGCGTTGGCCCGTATCGTATATGGCTTAGTAGGGATTGCCGGTCTTGTCAACCTTGGTCTTCTCTTCAAGCCAAGTCCCGAACTGTCCCGTGAACCAGAAACTAAAACAACTCGATGATTTTTCAAAAGCAAAATAATAAAGCCGGTTCATGACAGACTCATGTCCCGGCTTTATCTAATTTTATAATAAAAAAAAACCGGAAGGTCCAAGGACCTTCCGGTAAAAAAATTATTTTTTGATTAAGTCTTCGCGTTCAGATTGGTCGATCCACGCTTGAAGTTTGTCTTTTAAAGAGTTGAATCCTTCAGTAGACTCGATGTGTGAAGTCGCTTTAACAGATGCTTGGCGTTTTTTTGGAGCTTTCTTAGGAGCTTCAGTACGCTCAGGAGCTTCTTCTGTTGCGCGGATTGATAAGCCGATTTTTCCAGCTTTTGAATCAATAGAAAGTACTTTAACTTTCACTTCATCGCCCACTTTTAAATGTTCGTTAATATCTTTTACGAACCCGTGAGTAATTTCAGAAATATGAACTAAACCTTGAGTTGAATCATCTAAAGCAACAAATGCACCGTATGGTTGAATACCAGTTACTTTACCAGTAACTACTGCACCAATTTCGAATTTTTCAGACATGGTAACACTCCTATTTTATATATATTTTTTCGGCTTTTCACGCAATACAAAATTATATCACAGAACTGGAAATAATCAAAGTTAAGTATACCATACTTTTTCCGTTATATCTTAAAAATTTTGTAATTAAGCGTTCATTTCGATATATGACTATTATTTATAACTTATCCTAAAAGTTTTCATTTAAACCTATGCTTTACTTTTCCAATCACATATTTTTCAAAAAATTATAATAACAAAATACTACCCATTTCAAATTAATCGTAGTAAGATGAAAAAATGTTTATCTCTACCTACTCATGTTTCTATACTTCAAAAGGAGTTTTTCATCATGGCCAAACAAGAGCAATGGTCTTCTAAAATTGGATTCATCCTAGCAGCGGCCGGTTCCGCTATTGGATTGGGTGCCATTTGGAAGTTCCCATATATGACAGGGACAAATGGAGGAGGCGCGTTTTTCCTCTTTTTTGTGATTTTCACCCTATTAATCGGTACACCTATACTCATCGCTGAATTTACCATCGGCAGGAATGCACAAAAGGATGCCATTCGTGCCTATAAACACATTGCCCCGGGAAAACCATGGGTGTTATTGGGCTATGGAGGAGTTCTTGCGTCCATCATCTTACTTTCCTTCTATAGTGTGGTCGGTGGATGGATTCTTTCCTATTTATGGAGAAGCTTTACCGGATCCCTCTCAAATTTAACCCAAACGGAATACAGCGATCTCTTCAATACCATTATAAGCAGCCCCTATGAAACGGTTATCGCTCAGTTTCTTTTCATGATCTTGACGATTTGGGTCGTGCAAGGAGGCGTATCAAAAGGAATCGAAAAAGCGAATAAATATATGATGCCCTCCCTGTTCGTGCTTTTTCTCGTCCTTCTCGTTCGGTCGATGACACTGGACGGCGCAATGGAAGGTGTTACATTCTTCTTGAAACCGGATTTCTCCTCTTTGACAAAGCAAACGATCTTATTAGCACTCGGTCAATCCTTCTTTGCACTGAGTGTGGGCATCTCAGTAATGGTCACCTATGCTTCGTACTTAAGCAAGAAGGAAGATATCACTAAATCGGCATTATCAGTTGTCGGATTGAATATTTTCATTTCCCTGTTAGCAGGCTTAGTCATTTTTCCGGCGGTATTCGCCCTTGGCTTCGACCCTTCTAGTGGTCCAGGACTGGTCTTTGTCGTGTTGCCTGCAGTCTTTAACGAAATTGCCTTAGGCGGCATCTTCATGACGGTTTTCTTCATATTATTATTATTCGCTACACTGACTTCTGCGTTCTCCATCCTGGAAATCATCGTAGCCTCCATGATCAAAGGTGATGTAACAAAGCGCCGGAATTCCTCATGGATTGCTGGGATACTGGTTTTCTTGATAGGGATTCCGAGCGCTCTATCATTCGGAGTACTGGCCGATGTGAAGATTTTCAACTTAACCTTTTTTGATCTTGCCGATTATGTAACGAGCAATATTGCCTTGCCTATCGGAGCCCTATTCATTTCTCTTTTCATTGGGTATCAAATGAAACGGATCTCAGTGCAAAAAGAGTTTCAACTGGGTTCCAGTCCAGGCTTTTCTTTCTTTAAAATTTGGTATTTCCTGATTCGCTACATTGTTCCGGTAGCTATCATCCTCGTATTTTTCAGTTCGATTGGTCTTTTTGACAAATAGCATTCTTTACAAAACGCCGCAACGGTTACCGTTGCGGCGTTTTCTTTCACAGAATATCCAAATCAATACACTGTATATAAGTTAAAATATGGTAAAATAACCATATAACTAATATTTCCTAAAAAGAGGAGTGCTTGACCATGTCAAATATCGCAAAGAATATTCGGCAATACCGAGAAGATCATAAACTCACTCAACAAGAATTGGCTTTGAAATTACGTATGGGCACAAAGAAAATCGAAATGTATGAATCAGGTGAAGTGATCCCTGATACCCAAACCATTCTACGACTTTCCACTGTTCTTGATATTCCTGCATCAGATCTTATTCAAAGCACCCCCATCATTGATACTTCAGGAGTGGACGAGGAAATGGCAGAACTCATCCGGGAAATTGGAATCAAGCAGGCTAAACTCATCCTACGTACCGCGAAAGATTTCAGTGAAGAACAAATAGTGAAAGTCATGAATCAGCTATATAATACACAAACGAATAGCTAAAAATTTTCATACAGGTAGTATTTTTTCCCAATCGTGTGGATATACTATGACTAACACTTTCTATGTTAATCCATTAAGATTAACTCTTTTTTCTAATTCCCCCTATGGAATAGGGATTCGTCGTATATTACGATTGAATCCCTATTTTTTTGCATGGAGTTTTTAGTACTTACTATATTTCTTCATGAACCGTTCCATTCTTTTTATAGCTTCCTGGAGCTGTTCCATGGAGGAAGCATAAGAACAACGGATATGCCCCTCGCCACTTTCTCCAAATACATCTCCCGGAACAACGGCGACCAGTTCTTCTGTCAGCAATTTTTCTGCGAATTCCATGGACGTCATGCCTGTTTTCTTAATCGATGGAAAAGCGTAAAAGGCCCCGCCTGGATTATGGCAGTCCAAACCGATCTCGTTAAGTGACTTCACAATATAATTGCGTCTTCCTCTATAGCTGCGACGCATATCTTCCACTTCTTGCATCCCGTTTTTCAAAGCTTCCAATGCCGCATACTGTGCCATGGTTGGCGCGCACATCATCGCATATTGGTGAACCTTGAGCATTGCTTCGGAAATTTCCCTAGGGGCACAGACGAACCCAAGGCGCCATCCAGTCATGGCAAAAGCTTTAGAAAACCCGTTGATGACGATCGTCCGCTCCAGCATCCCATCGATAGCTGCAAAAGATGTATATTTCTCATCATAAGCAAGCTCCGCATAAATTTCATCTGAAATGACCAATAGATCATGCTTTTGAACGATTTCAGCGAGTGCAGCTAACTCTGATTTCCCTAACTGTGTTCCAGTCGGGTTATTTGGCGAACAAATTAAAACCGCCTTCGTCCTAGGTGTAATGGCGGCTTCGAGCTGTTCTGGCGTTAACTTGAAATCGTGTTCCTTCGACGTTTGGACGGTGACCGGCACTCCGCCTGCCATGGTTACCAACGGTGCATAGGCAACGAAACAAGGTTCGACGACGATGACCTCATCGCCTGGGTTCAAGACGGTTCTCAGAGCAATATCAAGAGCCTGGCTAGCTCCCACCGTAACGATGATTTGATTCTGAGGATTATACGAAACCGCAAACTGCTTCTTCATATACCCACTGATTTCCTGCCTTAATTCCATCAATCCCGCGTTAGCTGTATAAGAAGTATACCCTTCTTCCAATGAGTTGATCGCCGCTTCACGGACCCCCCAGGATGTAACGAAGTCCGGTTCCCCCACTCCAAGAGAGACGACCCCTTCCAGATTAGCAGCCAAGTCGAAAAATCGACGGATGCCCGATGGTTTTAGCTCTGAAACCGTTCTTGATACGTAACTCGTTTTAATCATGGTGATACCACTATCCTTCTGTCTTCTTCTGTTTGTTCAAAAATCGTACCGTCATGCTTATATTTTTTCATAATAAAGTGAGTTGTCGTCGAAATGACAGAATCTAGCGTCGAAAGTTTTTCCGATACGAACCTTGCCACTTCATTCATTGATCGTCCTTCTACGATGACGGAAAGGTCATACGCGCCGGACATCAAATAGACGGACTCCACTTCTTTAAATCGGTAAATTCGTTTGGCTACCTCATCAAAGCCCACTCCACGTTTCGGGGTCACTTTGACATCGATCATCGCGGTCACACCATGATATTCATCCACTTTCGCCCAGTTAATGACTGTCAAATAACGGACAATCACGCGCATGTCTTCCAATTTTTTTAACGTTGATTCAATGTCCGCTTCTGATAAATCGGTCATTTTGGCCAAATCTTTTTGATCGATCCGACTGTTATTTTCAATGATTCTTAAGACTTCCAATTCTCCTTCATTCAAATGCATTGGAAAACCTCCCTAGTAGAATTCACAAATTTCAGACATGATGGTTAGGCTGGCAGAAAGTCAATCAATTTCTTTATAAAGGCATGTATGACACTATTAAATTAATAAGTCCTATTCTGTCAGGATAAACTTACACTATTATACCAAAGTTAAATGATTATCTGTTATAGTAATTGTGGTTTTTATGGGTATAATTTCTATTGTTGTTATGTAACAGTATATTCAGGAATTATCTTGAAAGTAAGGAACATCTCATATGTTTAGTTGAAGGAGTGTAGTCATGCAGGGTTATGTAAAAAAGGAAATCGAGCACGTCGGGAACATGGATTGGTATTACGAACACAACTTTATTGATGATTCCCTGCCCACACTTTTGTTGGTACATGGTTTCCTATCATCAAGCTTTAGCTTTCGGAAACTGGTGCCGCATTTAATTAAGGAATTCAATGTCATTTCGGTGGACCTTCCTCCATTTGGCCAAAGTGGAAAAACGAACCGCTATATCTACTCCTTTCGTAACTTTGCCAATTCCCTCGTCCAACTATTAGAAGGAAAAGGTATCAAGAAATTTAGCATCATTGCTCATTCAATGGGCGGACAAGTTTCGCTGCAACTCATGAATGCCTATCCGGAGCTAGTCGATCGGGCCGTCCTCCTTGCCGGATCAGGGTACGAATATTAGGCTTAAATAAAGCTCATATACTTCCCTTTAATTTTAAGCTCACAATACTAATGTATCAAACTTTCATTGCTTCATATAAGCACTATAAAAAGAGACACGTTGTAGATTTGAAAGGTTCAAATAATAAAAATGCAATCAAGCTACGCCCTTAATATAAGGGCGATAGCCAGAGAAACCTTTAAATTTGTTTCAATATCATTTATCACCATAATGAGTTCGGCACTGAGCAATTTCAATTTTCTCATCCTTGATACGATATACAAGACGGTCTTTGTCATTAATCTTACGACTCCACCAACCTGAGAGACCATGTCAAAGAGGTTCAGGTTCTCCTATACCTTTATAGCCATTTCGGTCAATATCTTGGATAAGTTTGTTTATCTTTTTAAGCGTTTTTCTGTCTTGTCCTTGCCAATATACATAATCTTCCCACGCTTCATCTGACCAATTTTTTTGCATTAGTCTACCTCAATAAGGTTATGTTCTGTGCCTTTCCCTTCATCAAATTGTGCAATTGATTTTTGTAGTCGAGCCATGTTTTCTTCGCTATAAAAAGGATCTACCAAAGATAGTTCAAAAGGGATCCTTTTCTCACGTGCCACTGTTTTAGCAAAAATAGTAATTGCAGTTGTTAAGTTCATTCCAAGTTCGTTACAAACATACTCCATTTCCTTCTTTAGCTGTTCATCCATACGAACACTAATAGTTGTTTGTGCCATTTTTTGCACCCCCTTTTCTATACCTATATTGTAATACGTAGTATTAACCGTATCAATACAACGTATTCGTTTTTTTTAAAAAGATACAAAAGAGCATTTTTTATCTATAAGGGGTCCTACCAACAAAACGCGTAAAACGCTAAGGGAATTTCAATCTAAAAAAAGTCGGTTCCATTACGTAAAGGAATCCGACTTTTTAAATTTGGCTTGTGCAACTAACGCACCCTTTAGTTTAAGTGTATTACTTCACAAGGTATATAGTTTTACACATAAGTAATTGATGCATTTGATACAGGAATGCTATATTGTTAGCACAATTAAAAATAAAACAACTTTATTATCGCTTAATACTATAGTCAAGACGAAGAAACCGAGTTTACCTTTTCGAATTGAACCCGGTTTCTTTGTTGCTAATAACTTTATTTTTAAGGCATGAAAAAATGAGATATATGAACATTCCGAGTAATAGATACGAAGGCAATAATAGAGGCTGCAACAAATTTCCAATAGGAGAGGCTATTGTAAACAGCAAAACAACTCCGATTATCACAATTCCAATAACTAAAGCGATGTTTACAACAAAGAAATGTTTCAGGAACGGACTTTTTCTTTTGAAACAGGCAACTAGAAATGTGACAGCAAACAAAGCTAAGAATATAAATTCAAATGTGTCTGACCAGGTTGCCAATTGGTTTTTCATATCTAAATTCTCTTGCGTTATATAACCATTAGCGTCGTGGTGAATGCTCGAATACCTAATAATATCCGTTGCAACATAGCCAATATAAGAGAGTAGCATGAAAACGAAATAGACACTCCATGATTTTTTACCTTGAGGCCATTTGATGATGCCCAAATAGTTCACCCTCTTTTCTGAATGATACCAGGGAAATTCTCAACCTGAGGCCCCTGGTATCATAGAATGTGTTATTCAATGATTAAGGTTGCATTGAACTAGCAGTCCACTTGTCCGTATGATTTCCAAAGTTGAAATTAAACCCTATAGGGAAGTCACCGATAGATGCACCAAGTGTAGCTTTCATCGTGTAATTAGCAGAAAAAGTTGCTCCAGCACCGGATTTACTGTTACTTGTAAGTATACCGTCCATATAAGGTGAAAATGCCGCACCAAAATTTGCTGAATCAAGTGTGATTCTTGGACCGCTAACCGACGTCACTTGCATGGTACTACTATCATAAGAAAAATTACCACTTAGAAGTGTAACCCATTCTTTTTGAAAAGCTCCTTTTGTAGATTTTGCTAAATGATAAAAGTGATTTGAAACACTCATACCTCTTATAGTACCTCTTGTTTGAGGGATTACATCTTCACTTCTATTATATGAAACTTGTAAATCCTGATCTTTGATGACATTTTGAATTTCTTTGTAATTCTTGTTTGCATAATACTGGCTTGTTTCGTTAACAAACTGATCTTTTTTCATCCTTACCGTATGCATCCTCTACATTTAGTAAATTAACATTTTTGTATGCATCGTCAATAAATTTGATAAAAAGTGTGCTTACATCTTGTGATTCAGGCCCTTCTAATTCACTTGCAGAAGCTAGAGGTGTTAGAACAAAGATGAAGCATACTAGCACTCCCATAATACTAAATAGTTTCTTCATTCTCCTTTGTATGTATTCATTTTAAGTATAATATGAACTGTTATAAAAATAAATTATTGTATTTTTTTGTAAAATATCCTCTATTGTATAAATTACTAAACAATAAATAATACATAAAAAATCGCTAATTGTTATTGTCCAAGTTTTCCTAAGAAAATGAAAATGCTCAGCTACCTTCCATTCTTTTCATTTGGGGTAAAAGGGTATCTGCAAAGGTCAGGGATTGATAAGAACTTAAGCAATGTCGTCCATAACCAAGCAATGATCGATGATGAAATGCGTCAGGGATATCTAGACCCTTTCATGAAGAACCATGACATATTCCGTGCCCTAGGAAAGATGTTGCGTGATAAGGAAGGCGATTTATCATCAGAAGAGCTCCATTCGATCCATACCCCCTGCCTGCTTGTTTGGGGAAGGTACGATAAGGTCGTACCGCTCGAGATTGGAATAAGACTCCACGAAGACCTACCCAATTCAAAGCTCATCGTACTGGAAGACACCGGCCACCTCCTTCCAGAGGAGAAACCTGAAGAAGTGTATCATTTAATCAAGAGGTTTTTAGAAGATTGAACATATATAAAAAGGGATGACTCTACTCGGGAGTCATCCCTTTTATCTAAATTGAACAGCTGGCATCGTTTTTTATGATCAGCAGTTTTTGCGCAACCTGTATACAGCGTTCCAGCTGAACGGGTTCATCGAATGCATATTCGTAGATGGATTTTATTTTCTCCGCTAGTTCCTGGAGGTCATCTATATCGCGAATTGCCACGACCGTGTCGGCAATCTCTGGTTCATACAGCTCCCCGCCAATCCCAAACGGATCCCATTCTTGTAAAGTAGTCACAAACGCTATATTCATTTGTTGTGTATCGATTATAATCACCTGCTCCATAATTTCGGAAAGAACATGTTATCATAGTATCATATCAAATATCTTTTCGTTAAGACAGAATCAAAGCATGGCAAAAAATTAATTGGCGGTGAATATCTTGAACAAATCTATTTTTGATGAACATATCAACAGGGAAAATACTGGTTCGGTAAAATGGGACAAACCGGCCCTACAATCCATATATGGCAGCGAAGACGTCCTACCTATGTGGGTCGCCGACATGGATTTCCCATCTCCAGAACCCATTCAAAAAGCATTGATCGCACGATTGAATCATCCTGTTTTCGGTTATACCGTTCCTTCTGAATCCATTTATAGCGAGATTCAAAAGTGGGTGAACAACCGACATCAATGGTCGATTACGAGAGACATGATTTCATTTAGCGCTGGTGTCGTATCAGCCATCGGTTCTACAATCCAGGCTTTTACGGAACCAGGAGATAAGATCCTTGTTCAATCCCCTGTCTATACACCTTTCTTTGACATGATTAAGAACAATGGACGGGAAGTGGTCAATAGTCCACTTCGTTTGGAAAAGGACCGGTTTGCCATAGACTTCGAAGATTTCGAAGAAAAACTGAAGACCGGCGTGAAGGTATTTCTTCTTTGCAGCCCCCATAATCCAGGTGGCCGAATTTGGACGAAAGATGAATTATTGCGGATAGGTGAACTTTGCCTAGCCTATAATGTCATCATTGTCAGTGATGAGATCCATGCAGACCTCTTCCACTCAACCGCGATACATTACCCTATCGCTTCATTAACGGATAAATTGGCGGATATCACCGTCACGCTAATGGCACCAAGCAAAACCTTCAACATTGCTGGCATGCAAGCTTCATTCTTGATTACGAGCAATAAAGAGCTACAAGTCAAACTGCAGAATGCCCAAACAAGACAAGCCTTCCATGGACTGAACATTCTAGCCTTAACGGCCATGGAAGCTGCTTACCGTGACGGTCTTAGCTGGCTCACGGAATTGACCGAATATATTGAAGGAAATGTAAAAGTGGCCGAAGAGTTCATCACAGCAGAGATTCCAAATCTTCGCGTCATGCATCCTGATGCATCTTATCTCTTATGGATCGACTGTCGCAATCTTGGCATCTCCGATAAGGAAATTCAAGAACGATTGATCCACAAAGGCAAACTAGCTTTAGAACCGGGTACTAAATATGGGCCTGGTGGAGAAGGCTTTGTCCGGATGAATATCGGTTGTTCACGTAGCCTGCTAACAGATGGACTAAATCGCCTCAAATTGGCTTTTTCATAAAAACAGACAAAGAACCAGGACTTAGCCTGGTTCTTTTCTTTTGCTTATTGATTTTCTTCTTCCACATATGGATCTTTTTCATAACGTGGTAAATCGCCAAAAGGAGTCTGACTATCCTCTTCGATTAGCGTATCTTCTATTTCCTGGTATTCTACATTATGATAAACCGTTAAATTTTTTCCATATAAATCAACGCCGGCAATATTTTCATAATTCTCGACGAATCCTACATTTTCGTACGAATCGATATACGTATGTTCGTAATCACTTGGCGGATAAGCGAAGTCTGAAGGTGATTCGGATGTGCCGAATCTGGCCACGTCCTGCCAGCTATCTTCCCCATCGTACCCAACAGAACTCGTGCCATCACAATCGTACGTGCTGAAGCTTGGACCTAGCACCTCTTCTTCGACCGGCCGATTATGGGAGGTCTCTTGAGATAGACTATGCTCCACACAAAAAGTCGTGGTTGGAATGATGTTCAATCGTTCGAGTGGGATTTCTGCAGAACATACCTCGCATTTCCCATATTTACCTTCATCAAGGGCCTGAAGTGCTCGATCAATATCCCTGACTTCATCACGATAATGTTCTCCAAGTGCCAGATCCTTTTCCCGTTCGAACAATTCCGTGCCTTGATCAGCCGGATGGTTATCATAGGAGGACAATTCACCTGTCGAATCCTTGATATTCCTACTTAAGCCGAGATCTCCGGAGTCAAGTATTTGCCCTTCCAACCGCTGCTTTGTTTGCTGCAGTTGCTGTTTAAAACTATTTAGTTGCTGATTGGATAGCATATTCAACACCCTTTCATAATCAACCTTTCCCTAGTATTTCTCTCTTTCCGGCATTCCATAAAGGTATTTTTTCCTAAAGAATAAATTGAACGATTATACAAAAGCTAACTAGGCACATCATTAATAAAGGGGGCATTTCCTTGTATTTTTACAAAGAAGATTTAATTAACATGATTGTTCCTGACAAACCGGATCCGAATGCAGCCAAAGTACTTCAAGAAGCACTCGGCGGACAATTCGGAGAAATGCGGACCTTGATGCAGTTCTCGTTTCAAAGTGCGAACTTTCGTGGCAAGGATAAGCAATACCGGGATTTGATCCGTGGGGTATTTCTGGAGGAACTGAGCCATGTGGAGCTTGTTCAAACAACGATCAATCAGCTGCTCAATGAGGCCGGTGGCGATCAACCTGGTAATTCCGGTCCAAATGGCGCACCACTTGAAGATGTAATCAAATCTGGAGCGAACCCTCACCATTTTATTATGGGGGCAAAATCTTCACTTCCTGTAGATGCAGGTGGAAATCCATGGAACGGCTCATGGGTGTACGACCATGGAAACTTAATTGCCAACCTTCTTAACAATGTGGTGCTTGAATCGACAGGCGTCCTCCAAAAATCAAGGATTTATGAGATGAGCTCCAATAAAACACTCCGTGAAACCATCGCCTTTCTTATGGTACGTGATAACGCCCATCAGAATGCATTTGCCAAGGCATTGGAAACGCTTGGAGTGGATTGGGGAAAAATCTTCCCTGTACCGAACTATGACCTGAATAAATATCCGGAATGCCGAAAATATGTAGATCTAGGCTTCCATAATGCCCAGTTCAACTTCAGGCTTGACCAAACCCAAATAGGTGATATATTCCAAGGGAAAACACCAAGCCGTGATGGCGGCGAGCTTTTCGTAACGGAACCACCGAAGGGATATCCAGTTCCGGAAAGGCCAGATATGCCGAGTGAACATGCTCCTGGCACAGATGATCTAAATAACTAAAAAATGGAGCGCACACAGCAATGTGTCCGCTCCACTTTTTAGTTATTGATGTATTTCTCGAATACATACCCGAAATCTTTAACATGATACTTTTTGCGGCTATCCATCAGCCAGTCGAATGCAGCGGCATTGATATCCTTGAAGCTGGACACCATCTGAGTGCCATCTGTCCGGACTTGATTCAAGGTCGATGAAGCCAAGTTCACGCTCTGTTGGGCATATTGAAGCGCATAGGCATTTTCATGGCAAATTTCTGAAATCTTCACAAGTGATTTAAATAAATCTTTCAATTCCTCAATGAACTTCTTATGAACATCTATCGAGAAGGTTTTAGCACCAATCGAGAATTTAATTTCGGCATCTAAATCTACAGTGCCAGCCGTTTCAAGGGTAACATTCGAAAACTCATACTGGCTATAGCTATATCTGGTCAGCATCCTTTTTTTGCTAATGGCACTTGTTCCGTCCAAATGGACGAATGCTTGATTGGTGAAACAGTATTCATCCGTTTTCGATTTGATCAGGAAATAGATTTTTTCATCATCTTCATGCATGATGTAATCATCCGCATCCAC
Source organism: Peribacillus sp. NPDC097675 (assembly GCF_050277655.1). Classification (NCBI taxonomy): domain Bacteria; kingdom Bacillati; phylum Bacillota; class Bacilli; order Caryophanales; family Bacillaceae; genus Peribacillus; species Peribacillus sp. NPDC097675. The sequence goes on from NZ_JBNNSK010000007.1 coordinate 94,077, forward strand.
CTTATCATAATCAACCGGCTTGATCACACTTCCAATATCACTTAGACCCAGAGCATCTGCCGCCATTTTTTTAAACATATACATTCCTCCTATTACAATAATTTTTCCAGAATGATTTCATCACGTATGGGGATGCCATCTCTGCTGTAAAATGGGATTTCCGGTTTGGCTTTTCTTGATTCTTCCACTGCATTCCTCACAATTTCCGAAATCACATAACCCCTTTTTTGAAAGAATTTCAAGGCTTGCAGATTATCATTTGTAGTAATGGCTTTAATCGAGTGGCAGTTCTTTTCCTTGGCGATATTTTCTATCACATAAAGCAAAGACGAACCCACGCCATGTTTCTCATGTTCGCTGTTCAGGGAAATGATTTCACATTGATGGTCCTCTATCTTATATGTGACCATCCCCGTTATCTCGTCATTCTCATCCAATACTGCAAATCCCTCGAGTTCCGCATAATGAAACTTGCCGATTGAAAAGACAACCTGTGTTGTCTCCCAATGTTCCACAAAGAAACTCTTGACCGTATCTGCCGCTATCATTCTCTTTGCTATGATTTGCATAACACTTCCCGCCCCCAAAACGATCTCTATAGCCTTTAGTATAAAATGCTTATGCCAATATGGGAACTAGTTTGTTTTTTCCGTACCATACCATTCAATTATTTTCTTGAAACGGATTAGGAGACATATGCGTCCTTCGGTAAGGTTTACTAAATATTGATCATGAAAGAGAGTCGTCTTTTAGACGTCGATTCCTATTAGTCACTTCATCTTCGAATTTTTTCGTTTTCAATTCTTCTTTTTTTGAATACTTAATGATGGCCCTCATTGTAAAAATAGCTGCAATCAAAAAGATGACACAGGTAATGCCAGCCGGAATGTATTCACTCTTGTCTTCTGGAAAATATAGAAACATACCTAATACTGAAAGATTAAGAAAGTTCATTCGTTCCATCCTTCCTGAAATAAATAGCTAATTTACCTCATTATAACAATTATTGAATCAATCCACTAGTCAACCCCCATTCACAGAAATCTAAAAAAAGCGAGAGGCCTCATGCCCCTCGCTTTAGGATCAATCAATTATAAGATGGTAATGCCTTTAATGACTACGTCAACGGCTGGTTTATCTCCGGCAACTGTCTCAACATTGGCAATCGTATCGACAACGTCCATGCCCTCGATAACTTGTCCGAAGACAGAATGTTTATGGTCAAGCCATGGAGTTCCGCCATTTTCCATATAGGCGCTGATGATTTCTTCCGGATAACCGGCTTGTTTCATTTGTTCACCCATTCTGCTATCTACATGCTGTGCTTGAACGATGAAGAATTGGCTTCCGTTCGTTCCCGGGCCTGCATTCGCCATCGAAAGAGCTCCGCGCAGGTTGAATAATTGCATAGAGAACTCGTCTTCAAAGTTAGAACCCCAAATGCTTTCTCCACCCATTCCCGTTCCTGTCGGATCTCCGCCTTGCAGCATGAAATCCTTTATGACACGGTGGAAGATGATTCCATCGTAATATCCATTTTCCGCATGTGTTAAGAAGTTTTCTACTGTTTTAGGAGCATGCTCCGGAAACAGTTTGATTTTAATATCGCCTAACGTCGTTTGCATGATGACCGCTTTTTCATTTTCCAGTACTTCAGTTGTTAATTGTGGAAATTGTGTCATTGTCATAACCTCTTTCTTTTTTAAATAAATAGCTCATATCTCCATTCTCTAACCTTCATTTGTACACTTTACACGATTTCAGAAAAAAAAGCACCTTTGATCCAGTAAACAGTTTCACTGTGAAAAGTCCTTGGACTTATGTATCATGGAGGGAGTTGAAAAGAAAGGTGGATGAAGCAATGTCAGAGCATGAATTCAAGGTTGGCGACAAGGTAACCGCCATCTATAAAACGGGGAAATATATTGGTGAAGTCACCGATATCCGTCCTTCTGCATATCTTGTAAAAGTATTGGCCGTCATGAAGCACCCTATGCAGGGAGATCTTCATAATCCGAAGCAAACGGAAGTGTCCATGTTTCATCAGCGACGTGCCCTTGCGTTCCGGGAACAAACCAATGTCCCGATGAATATGGTCAGGGTCCATGATGGCGACATTCCCGATTATAAGGAATCCTTACGCCAAGCTGTCGAGAAAATGACAAACACTTTAAACGAAAGCCAAACAGAATGGAATAGCAAAAGCTTACAGATGCTCGATGACCTAGCAAAAGATTATTTTAAATAAAACATAATAAAAGCCAAATCAATGGAAATTGATTTGGCTTTTATAACGCTAAATTATTCAATACTTTTGATAAGTCTATACGGTCGCCGATTGTCGTAGGTTCATGGTTTTTCATATAACTCTTATCTTTCTCCACCAATTTAAAGATATTATACGTGGTAATGGCATCATCAAGGGCCCTGTGGTGCTTACCTGTGCCTTCTTTTCCGTAGGCCTGTACGGCCTTCCATAACCCCGTTTGGTTTTGATCCCCGAAGAAGCGCTTATATTCCAAGCAAAGGTCGCTCTGTTTACCCGTGAAAGGAAACTTCAGACCTGCTTTCTGACAGTTCTGGCGCAACACCTTCATATCCATGTTCCCCCAGGTGACGATTGTCGTTGGATGCTTCTGATCAAGCTTCTGTAAAAAGGAAACCAATTCTTCAAATGAAATTCCTCGGTCCACCTGGTCTTGGCTGATATTCAAGAACTTCTTACAGCGATTGGTCAAAACAGGAAATCTCGACGGGGTAACATAGGAAGAAAACTGTTCCTGTACTGTATCATTCACGACTGCAACTAAACCTACTTCAATGATTTCCGGATAAAAACCGACTGGATTTGCCTTCCCTTCAGGCATCGTAAATTCAAAATCTATGAATACATACTGCTGTTGTCCATCCATTTTCCAAACCCCCTTCTTATTCATGACATCTTTCACCGACTAAATTTTGGTTATTATTTTCCATGAGAATATTATAACAGAAGATTTAGTCAATTATTTATTTGATTTCATTAAGTCACTGTTTATGAACTACCACATCTTTTTCCATTTTCATTTTTAACAACTTCAGAAGAAACTCTTTATTGTCTTCCTTAATTGGATTATGATGGATAAACAAAGCGAAAGAACCATTCTTTATTACCCACTTATTTTCCATTAAGTTACTAAAAATATATTAGTTAGGAAGTTGGACTATGCGCGCGTATCTTGGCTATATCACGATTTTCTTCTCAATTCCGGTCTTGTCCATTTTTATCTTTCTTTCCTATCAAGAGTGGTCCCTAGCTGAAACTCCCCATCAAGTTTTGGATAAAAGGATCCCGCTCGATACGGTTGACTTGGCTCAGACCAGTTATATGACGGCTGGAAATGGTAAAGTGATCAGTGAAATTTCCAATGGAGAAAAGCGGATTTATTTGGAACTTGATGATATACCAGTATTCCTTGAAGACCTATTCATCGTGACGGAAGATCAGAAATTTTATGAGCACCGGGGAATTGATGTAACTGCCATCAGTAGGGCGCTGCTTGTCAATTCCAAAAAAAGTGCCGTTGCACAGGGTGGTAGTACCATCACCCAGCAGCTGGCCAGAAATGTTTTTCTTACCCATGACAGAACATATAATCGGAAGCTAAGTGAACTCTTATATGCCTATCAGCTCGAACGTAAACGATCCAAGTCGGAAATCATCGAGCTCTATATGAACGCCATCTATTTCAATAACGGAGCCTATGGAATCGAAGCGGCATCCCAATTTTATTTCAGTAAATCAACCAGGGATTTATCGAAGGCAGAAATCGCCTTTCTTGCTGCCATTCCCAATAATCCAGAACTCTATAATCCTCTTAAACACTTTGATAACACGAAAAGGCGTCAGGAGCGAGTTTTAAAGCAGATGGTTGTCCAAGGTAAATTAAAGCAAGAAGAATGTGATAAACTCATTAAAAAGAAAATCAGGTTAGACTTGTCCACCAATATCGATTTATACCCTGATTATGTGACCTATGTCCACCAAGAGTTGAAAGACCTCGTTGCCTCAGCTAACGGCTTGACGAAATCACTGAATGGCCTGGATGAAGGAGCGCGTAATCATGCGGAAGCCGAATTGAACAAGCAAGTCCAAAAGCTACTGAAATCTGGCGTAACCATTCACACTGCACTCGATATAAATCTACAGACCCAGGCTAAGTCGGCCATACAATCGCAAATCGGTTTCAATGATATCGAGGGAGCTTCAGTGGTTATACAGCATCATACGCACCAGCTTGTCTCTTTGATTGGGGGAAAGGATTATAAAAAAAATTCTTTCAATCGTGCTTACCAAAGTTACAGGCAACCTGGTTCAACGATAAAACCGCTTCTGGATTATGCACCCTATATAGAAGAAACCGGGGCGGACATCAATCAGCTCGTTAGCGGGGCAAGTTATTGCAGCAACAGCTACTGTCCAAGAAATTATAACGGTGCCACCTATGGGCTTGTTTCTATAAAAAAGGCATTTGCACAGTCCTATAATACGCCGGCAATCAGGCTCTTCGAAAAGACCGGCATTGAAAAGAGCTTCAAGTACCTCAATGCCTTTCAATTTAAAAAAGTGTCCATCCATGATCAACACATCAGTTCCGCCATTGGGGGATTCGAATATGGGATGAGCCCACTCGAGCTTACAAATGCCTTTACATCATTCAATGATGGAAGCTACCAACCGGCGCGGGCGATTACAAAAATAACTGACCAGGAAGGAAATATTCTTTACAAGTGGAAAAACCAATCGAAAAATGTCTGGAACAAAGACACTGTGAACAAAATTCGCCAGCTGCTTCACGAAGTCACCGTAACCGGGACAGCACGGAGTGCCTATTTCCCAACGGAGTATATTGGTGGGAAAACAGGTACAACCAATGATGCCAAAGACATTTGGTTCGTCGGCCTGACAGGAAACTACACAACCGGCGTCTGGGTTGGAAAGGATAAGCCAGCCAGTCTTCAATCCGTCTATTCACGCCAGCCCCAAATATCGATTTGGAAGACGATCAGCCAAGCCGCTGAATATTAAAAACGGAGCATGATGAGCAGTGAACAATCGGAGGGATTATGATGATAGGCATTTCCATTCAATTATCAAATGACCACTTAATCATTAAATGGCAACTATCCAGGATAGAAATACCCATTTCAGACATTGTAAAAGTAACTCGAGATGAAACATATGCGGGGGAAGGTACCCATGCCATAAGGATTGGTACACCTTATGCCACAACGGATCGAATCGTACTCAAGACGAAATCCGATACGTATATCTTGTTCACCACAAATGTAGCTGCCATAGAAAACAAGATTACCTCTTTGATAGATAGAAGTAAGGGCGTGCACTAACAGAAAGAGCTGTCGATTTTTTATCGACAGCTCTTTCTGTTTATACTAGATTGGCAAACTGGCAATCACGCTGTTATACAGTTTCAATGCTGAATAGGCGACAATGGCCACTAATGCAGTCCAAATAAAGATGGGAAAGAAAATCAATCCGACAAGTCCTGATACATTTACACTTGAGCTCAATTTATAAACGAAGTAAATCAAGGCCACCACATTCGTGACAAGGAAGATAGAAATGAGGCCTAAGAGAAATTGAACACTAAACAGTGAACAAGCACCACCCATTACGTAAATAACCGAACCCATCCTGATGCTCGTCAATGCTTTTCCATCCGAATCTTTGGAAAAGAATAATAACGAAAGCTCAATGACCGTGTCCGATATTAATTTCAACGCCGCAAACACCATGAACATGACTAGCAACAGCACAATCATCAAGGCAAGCTTAATCCCTGTCTCAGAAAAAAACTCCAGCATGCCCTGGTAGATTCCCAAATTCCCGAATAATACAAGCACCTGCATCTCTCCATAAATCGCAAAGGACAGACTAAACAGCAGAATCGCAATGATCGGGAAATAACTAAGTAAATAAGTATTTTTCATGTTTTCTCCATCCACGTATCTTTTATCCTATATTATGCAAGATACACTAGGATTTCTCAACGATTTTACAGGTATCCCCCTCTTTTTTGATGCCTTACAAAAAAAATTGAAACCCTTTTTCTCTCCCTTTCTACCTATATATAAAACTCTATTTTAACAAGTATCCCTGGCTCCTTAAGCCATGCAAACCCTCAAAAAGTGAGTTATACTTTTAAGAATGACATGCAATATAAATAAAAAAACAATCAACGAAGATTCATCACCGTCTAAGATTGTGTAAAAAAAAGCATAATAAGGCGATGACTTCGTTTATAAGGGGGGAGTTTATGTCTTTGCTTCATTGGGCGGTATTATCACCTTTTCTATTGGCCATTTTAATACCGGTTTTATACAAGTACTTGCGTCAAATACATACTGGCTGGTTCGTATTGATTTTACCCGTTCTTCTCTTTAGTTATTTTTCCCGTTTTATTTCTCTGACCAAACAGGGAGAAACCTTAACGGAACGGGCTTCATGGATTCCTTCTCTCGGAATTCATATTGACTTTTATGTGGACGGGCTGGGACTATTGTTTGCCCTACTCATTACGGGGATTGGCTCACTCGTTATCTTGTATTCCATCTTTTACTTATCAAAAGAGAAAGAAAAACTAAACCAGTTTTACGTCTTTCTCTTACTATTCATGGGAGCCATGCTTGGTGTGGTCCTTTCCGACAACCTGATCGTCCTCTATTCGTTCTGGGAATTCACGAGTTTGTCATCCTTTTTACTCATTGGATATTGGAACGAGAGGGAGCGGTCTCGATACGGAGCCCAAAAATCGCTACTGATTACCGTTTTTGGCGGCTTGAGCATGCTCGGGGGGATCGTACTCCTTTCCATTATGGGAAACACATTCAGCATAAGGGAACTGATAGCGCAAAGTGGAGAACTGTTACATCATCCATTATTCACTCCGGCCCTTTTGCTCATTTTGCTTGGAGCCTTCACGAAATCGGCTCAGTTCCCATTCCATATCTGGCTTCCTGATGCGATGGAAGCACCGACACCTGTCAGTGCTTACCTCCATTCTGCAACGATGGTTAAAGCCGGTATTTACCTGGTTGCCCGTCTAAGCCCGGTATTTGCGGAATCCGGTACCTGGTTCTGGCTCGTTTCGATGGCCGGTTTGATCACCTTATTCTGGGGTTCATTCTCTGCAGTGAAACAGACGGATTTAAAGGGAGTTCTCGCATTTTCAACAATCAGTCAGCTTGGATTGATCATGTCGTTACTGGGACTTGGAGCCGCGGCTCTTCACTATGACACACTAGGAGACAATATATACCTGGCTGCGACTGTCGCCGCCGTCTTCCACTTGATTAACCATGCAACCTTTAAAGGAAGCTTATTCATGGTGGCCGGTATTATCGATCATGAGACCGGGACAAGGGACATCCGCAAGCTTGGCGGATTGATGCAGCTGATGCCGATTACCTTTACGGTAGCCGTCATTGGTGCCTTTTCGATGGCAGGGTTGCCTCCTTTCAATGGATTCTTAAGTAAGGAAATGTTTCTTGCTGCCATGGTGAATGTGTTAGAACTGGATGTATTCAATATGGAGACATGGGGAGTATTGTTCCCGGTAGTGGCTTGGGTCGCGAGTGTTTTCACCTTCATCTACAGCATGATTGTTGTTCTTAAGCCTTTTACAGGTAAACTTCAACATTTGGATAAGAAACCACATGAAGCACCGATTGGCATGTTGATATCTCCGATGATCCTTGCTTCTTTGGTCCTAGTATTCGGGATTTTCCCTAACCTACTGTCTTCTACAATTATTCAACCGGCTGTGGCTAGCATCCAGCCAAGCCTAGTAGATTCAGCATTTCATGTACATATTGGTTTCTGGCACGGATTCACACCAGAATTATGGATGACCATCGGCATCATTGTGATCGGCATCATTTTATACAAAACGTTATCCAAATGGAGCAAAGTCTATCATTGGGTTCCAGAACGTTTCTCGTTAAACGCCCTTTATGATCACGGGTTAAAATCGATGGAACGTTCCGCTTCTTCCATCATGAAATTTTTAATGACCGGCTCGATTCGGAACTATTTACTGTCAATTTTCCTATTCTTCATCCTTTCCTTGGGCTTTTCCCTTTATTGGAAGGATGCATTTAGATTCGAAACTGGAAACTTTGCCCCATTCGGGATATATGAAGTCGTTTTGGCGGCAATCATCGTGATTGGGTCGATTGCCATTCTGTTTGCCAAATCGCGGTTAACATCCATCATCATCTTAGGAGCGGTCGGTTATACGATTTCCCTATTTTTCGTCTTACTCCGTGCACCCGATTTGGCATTAACGCAACTGGTCATAGAAACCATCTCCGTCGCGCTTTTCTTGCTCTGTTTCTACCATTTGCCGTTACTTGCAAGCCGGAAGGAAGAGCGAATTGCATTCAGGCTGAATAATGCCTTGATATCGATTGGGGTCGGAGTAATCGTCACCTTAATCGCTTTATCGGCCCATAGCAATAAGCTATTTGATTCCATTTCAAGTTATTACCTTGATAATGCCTATAAGGAAGCAGGAGGTAAAAACGTCGTCAATGTCATTCTCGTAGACTTCCGTGGACTTGATACGATGTTCGAGATAAGTGTTCTCTCCATTGCAGCGCTTGGAATCTTCGCAATGATTAAATTGCGGTTGACGGGGAGGAAAGATAAATCATGAAACAAAATGACTTGATTCTTCAAACCGTAACAAAGGTAGCAGCTTTTGTTATCCTGCTTTTTTCCGTTTCCATCTTTTTGGGTGGCCACTACTCGCCGGGGGGCGGATTTGTCGGCGGCCTGATGACATCAGCGGCCATCGTCTTGCTGTTGCTTGCTTATGATATTACTACAGTCACCGAAATCTTGCCGATCGACTATAAAATGATGATAGGGACGGGCTTACTCATTTCGGCCCTGACTGTAGCAGGTTCGCTTCTTTTCGGGGTTCCGCTCATGACCCATGTGTATCGATATATCGACCTGCCTATCCTTGGTCATATTTCGCTTCATACAGCGGTACTTTTTGATTTAGGGGTTTACCTTGTGGTTGTTGGTGTCACGATGACCATTATTCAAACGATAGGGGAGAGTGAATAATGGAACTTTTAATGGCCATTGTCATAGGAATTCTATTTATGTGTGCAACCTATTTGATGCTTTCCAAAAGCATCTTGCGAATCATTATCGGTACAGGGTTGCTAAGTCACGGAGCCCATCTTTTGATTTTAACGATGGGTGGTTTAAAAGGTGGATCTGTTCCATTGCTTGGTGATGAAGTGACATCTTATGTTGATCCGCTTCCCCAAGCACTCATCTTAACGGCGATTGTCATCAGTTTCGGCGTCACTTCCTTCTTACTGGTGCTCGCATACCGGACCTATCAGGAACTGGGGACGGATGATATGGAAGAAATGAGAGGTACGGACACTAATGATTAATCTACCATTCATGCCTGTTTTATTACCGCTATTTACAGGGATCATTCTTATTTTATTCGCCAAACATATTAAGCTTCAAAGAGGGATTTCGCTAATTTCGTCCCTTATCGGAATTGCTTTAGCCGTTTATTTAGTCATATCCGTGTATAATCAAGGCATTTTATCACTGGGAGTCGGCAGCTGGAAAGCGCCGTTTGGAATTGTGATCGTCGCTGACATGCTTTCATCCTTACTCGTATTAACAACCAATATCATCGGTTTTGCGATATTGATTTATTCGTTTTATTCCATAGGTAAAGAACGCGAGACCTATTATTATTACCCGATCTTTCAGTTTTTGTTGATTGGTGTTAACGGGGCATTCCTTACCGGTGACCTTTTCAACTTGTTCGTCTTTTTTGAAGTGATGCTCATGGCTTCCTACGTACTCCTTGTATTGGGAGGGACGAAAATCCAGCTGAGGGAATCACTGAAGTACATTATCGTCAATGTGCTTTCCTCATCCTTTTTCGTCATCATGGTCGCCTATCTGTATTCCGTCCTTGGCACGTTGAACATGGCTCACCTGAGTCAACGGATCGCAGAGGCCGGACAGCCAGCAATCCTATCGGTCATCGCCATCGGTTTCTTAATTGTCTTTGGCCTAAAGGGAGCCATTTTCCCGTTATTCCAATGGCTTCCTGGTTCTTATTACGCTCCGCCCATCCCTGTGATGGCTTTATTTGGAGCTTTATTGACCAAGGTTGGGATTTATTCCATTTTCCGGACCTATACACTCATGTTCCACCATGATCAAAGCTTTACGCATCTGTTCCTTGAAATCCTTGCAATCTTGACGATTATCGTGGGGGTTATCGGCGCAATCGCCTATTGGGATGTTAAAAAAATCATCATCTATAATATCATCATCGCCGTCGGTGTCATCATCTTCGGAATCTCTTTGATGAACGAGCCAGCCTTATCCGGTTCAATCTTGTATATCATTCATGATATGTTGATCAAAGCGGCACTCTTCTTATTGGTCGGCATCATGATTAAAATCAGTGGATCCGATGATTTACGGAATATGGGTGGCCTGATCAAGCAATATCCGGGGCTTGCCTGGACCTTCTTTATCGCAGCCATATCATTGGCGGGTATCCCTCCCTTCAGTGGGTTTGCCGGCAAACTAATGATTCTTCAAGGTGCAGCCGAAAAAGGAGCCTATATTGGGTTGGCGATGGTCTTACTATCAAGCTTGATGGTCTTATATTCGGTGATGAAAATTTTCATACACGGCTTCTGGGGAACTCCAAAAGCAGATTATACCCTTGATAAATCAACCGTTAATAAAATGCTTTTTCCGGCGGTCCTTCTTGTTGCCCTATCCGTTTTATACGGTGTCGGGACAGAAGCGGTTTACCCTTTCATCTCACATGCTGTTGACACACTAATCAATCCCGATATTTATATCGATGCGGTTTTAAAGGAGTAGTGCCTGATGTCCTTTCAAATTTTACTGAATGTGTTCCTGGCGATCATCTGGATGTTTCTAAAAAATGAATTTAACGGAAGCACCTTTATCATTGGCTATGCTTTAGGGCTTGGCATCATGTTTTTCTTCCGCCATTTTTTCACCAGACGTTTTTATCTCAACCGAGTGTATGCCGTCATCCGGCTGATCTTGATTTTTGCCCGGGAACTATTATTATCCAATATTAGCGTACTTAAAGTCGTATTGAAGCCAAGGCTCGATATGAAGCCAGGTATATTCGCATACGAAACGGTACTCACGAAGGATTGGGAGATTACCATCCTATCAAATTTAATCACCCTGACCCCGGGTACACTGGTAGTTGAGGTTTCGGAAGACAATCGCGTCCTTTATATCCATGCGATGGATATCGCTGATAAAGAGGAAGCCGTCGACAGCATCAAATATACATTTGAAAAAGCGATCATGGAGGTGAGCAAATAATGTTTGCACTTTTACTTAAAATCGCATTGCTTGGTGTTTCATTATCCATGCTTGGATTCTTGTACCGGTTAATTAAAGGGCCATCCGTGCCTGATCGCGTCATCGCCCTTGATGCAATGGGAATCAACCTTATCGCACTGGTCGCTCTCGCTTCTGTAGTCATGGATACGAAAGCATATCTTGAAGCCATCCTGTTGCTCGGTATCTTGTCGTTTATCGGAACGGTCGCTTTCGCTAAATTCCTGGAGAAAGGGGAGATAATCGAAGATGACCGAAATCGTTGAAATCCTATCGGCCGGTTTTATTTTGATCGGCGTCTTTCTATTTTTAGTTTCAGCTTTCGGTATCATCCGGCTGCCTGATGTGTATACAAGGAATCATGCTGTATCCAAAAGTTCAACCCTTGGTATCATGTTCATCTTGCTTGGTACCCTTCTTTATTTTTATTACAAGCACAGCCATTTCGATTTTCGCGTCTTACTGGCCATCTTCTTCATTTTCATGACCAGCCCCGTAGCTGGACATTTGATCAACCGATCCGCCTATCATTCCGGCGTCAAAATGTGGGACCAAAGCGTCCAGGATGACTTGAAGAAAAGACGATGAAACCCATAAAAGAGCCTGTCTCATAGGACCTTTTTTGAGTAGAATAACACAAAATTGAAGAGGCAGAAATGTTGTTAAATCAACATTTCTGCCTCTCTCTATTTATTCAATTTAGGCTTAACTACCCTTTTTGGGACAGCCCCTTTTATCATTCCGCTTTTAGTTCCTCACTTCGGCAAGTCTATGACTGCCAAAGTACATCGCGAAACGCAGACCAGGTTTCCATCTTCATCCCGAATCTTTACGTCCCATATCATTGTGGTTTTCCCACGGTGAAGGATGTTACCTTCTGCCGTAACAATCCCTGAGCGTACACTTCTAACATGATTTGCATTGATTTCAAGCCCGACGACCGCTTGTTTTGTGCCATCGACCAGCTGGAAACCACCGATGCTTGCCACAGATTCAGCCAAGGCGACCGATGCGCCTCCATGCAGTAAACCAAAAGGCTGTTTGGTACGCTCATCAACAGGCATTGTCGCAATGACTTTTCCATTACTCAATTCCTTCATCTCTATCCCAAGCGTACCAATCAACGAATTTTCTACATTCATATCCATTGTCGTCCTCCCTTTCATAATAAAATCTACCTTTAATACCATTCTACCTCGTATTCCTGAGTTATAACAGAAGAAAATGAATAACCATTCATTTTTTATCAATAAAAAAGGGGGACCTGAGTTCATTCAAGTCACCCTTCATTTCATTCACTTGGAAAAGATCTGTTTCAGTTCTGACCAGTTCATCAGTCTCGGAATGGTCATTTCCCGATTATAGGAATTATCGATGGCGTATACCTTCGTAGGAATCCCGACTAATGTTTCAAGAACGGCCGGTTTATCATCGAAATAATAATCCAATTCCAATTTCTTAATCGTTTCGATTTTTTCATGATCCTTCATGCCGCAATAAAAGTGGTCATCCTTCACAGGAAATCCCTTTTCAATCATCCATTGTTTCGTTCGTTCACCATGCTCGGATTTCCTTGCTGTGATATAAAAAATGTCATGTCCTTCGCTTGCAAGCTCTTGTAATGTTTCCACTGCACCCTCGAATGCTGGACAAGATGAATAATAGATTTCTTCGGCAAGACTGTTCCACATCTTTCCGCCTTCTTCTTTGCTCATATCAAACAATTCATGGATTTCCAATGTTTTCAGAGCCTTGAATTGCGTTAGCTCCACATTTTTATTGAGCTTTTCATTATATAACTGGAATGCATATTCCCTTAAGTTAATCAGTGTATCATCTATATCAAAACCAAATCTCATCTTCTTCACTCTCCATTTAGACATATGCGGTAAACAAGGATTCATAAGATTTCTCCATATCCACCTGCAAGGCCTGCACCTTTTCAATGTAGGCTCTTCTTTTGGGCTCCGCCCTTACCAATCCGATGAATTTGGTATCTCCCTCTGTGATGCAATGGTGAATTTGCTGGGCCAATAAATCAGCGTCCCCCAGGGCACAGTTGAGACCGAAAGCACCAGTAGGCGTCATTGTATGGGCGGCATCCCCCAATAGCAAAACGCCGTCTTTTGCCCACGTTTCACACTGGCAGCTATGAACGTCCAATAAAATGAAGTCCTGCCAGGATTGGATATGTTCTCGGACCACGTTCCCTAACTCAGGGAAATTCCTGATCAATTTTTCAATGAAAGGTTCAAAAGGCTGTTTCCGAAGCTGTGGGTACGAACCATGTTCAATATTCCATCCAATCTGGATGAAACCTTTTGCCTGAGTGAACAGGGTTAGCTGTGAACCATTGACCAATGCATTCTTGATGGAAGGCTTCCAACCGTAAGGAGCCGGTATTTTAGCCCAGAGTAAATCGTACCCGTGGTTTTTCACTGCCACAGGGATTTTCGCTTTTTTTCTAACCGTTGAAAACCTTCCGTCCGCACCGATGATCAATGGGCTTTGAATGATGAGCTCGCTCCCATCCTTCAAGGCTTTCACACCACAAAACTGCCCTGCTTCATCCTGAATGAGATCAGTCACTCTCGTATTCAACATCAATTGAAAGGAATCTAACTTTTGGGCTTCATCGACAATCACCTTCAGCAGATGATTTTGAGGCACATGGATACCAAGATTATCTTGGTACACGTCAGGAAAAATTTCTTTTAGAAGTTGGCCATCCTGCCAATATTCGATCTGTTCTATTCTAAGTAAACCCAAGTCTTCCACTTTCGGAAATAAGCCAAGCTTTTTAAGGATGCCCTCTCCTTCTTCGTTCAAGAATTCACCCCGGAACTCTCGTGCGACTTCTCTGTTCCGTTCAAGTAAGATGACTGAAATGTTCTGTTTGGCCAAAAGATAGGCTAAAAGCGCCCCACCAGGACCTGAACCTACAATGCATACATCCGTTTTGATCACCATGCTTCTCACCTGTTGTCTATTTTGATTTAGGATAAGCCGTAATGCGGATATCTTCCCCAAACGTGTCTACATGAGAGATGGAAACATCCAAGGCTTCATCCATTGTATCCACATCGTCCCCTGTAAATGGAGTAAGCGAATTTCTTCCTCCTAATAGTTTAGGAGCTACATAGATGAAGTATTTATTGATGAGGCCCGCTCTTAAGAAGGAGGCATTTACCTCGCTTCCGCCTTCAAGCAAGATATCCGTTATCCCTTTTTTGTACAGTTCGTCCATCATGATTTCTAAGTCCAATCCCGCATCAGTTCTCGGGACCATCATGATTTCAATCCCCATTTCGCTTAGGGACGAAATTTTTTCTAATGAGGCATCTTCATGCGTAACTATGATTGTTTTTGCTTCCTCGACTTGGACGACATTGGCCTCTAAGGGCACACGGAGTTCACTATCCAAAATGATGCGGATTGGATTTTTGCCCCCGCCTTCAGGAAGCCGGGTCGTCAAGGATGGATTATCAGCCAGTACCGTTCCGATGCCAACTAGTATCGCATCGACTTCATTACGCAGCAAATGGACCGAGTGGCGGGATTGTTCCCCGGTAATCCATTTCGAGTGACCAGTATGCGTCGCAAGCTTGCCATCGAGCGTCATCGCATATTTGGACAGAACAAAAGGACGCCCAGTTGTCATATTGTGGATAAATCGTTCATTCAACCTTCGTGCTTCTTTTTCCAAAATGCCTACTTCCACTTCGATGCCCGCATTTCTAAGGAGGGCAATCCCTCTCCCTGCCACTTCTGGATTTGGATCTTCCATCGCCACTACGACCCGCTTAATCCCCGAATCCTTCACCAAGTTTGCACATGGTGGTGTTTTTCCATAATGGGAACAAGGTTCAAGGGTCACAAATAGGGTGGCACCTTTGGCATAGTCTCCAGCCATCTTAAAGGCATGAACCTCCGCATGTGGTTCGCCCGCTTTACGATGAATTCCCGTACCGGCAATCACACCGTCTTTCACGATAACAGCCCCGACGATAGGGTTTGGATTGGTCTTGCCTTTAGCACTAGCGGCTATTTCCAAGGCCATCTTCATGTAATATTCATCATTATTCATCAATACAGCTCCCCTTCACACAATTAAAGTAGGATCCTCTTGCGGGATATGTCCGGATTTCTTGATCTTCGTATCCAGATAGAAACTATTCGTATCTGTCAAACCGCCCCAAAGCGGGATATGATTATTTGCAGTAAGTCCATGTTCTTTAAGCGCAGATAGCTTTTTAGGATTATTCGTAATCAACGTCACCGGTTGATCACGCAGGGCTTTCAATACAGTGATTGCTCCTTCATAAGATCTTGTATCATCTTCAAACCCCAAGGCATTGTTCGCTTCAACGGTGTCATATCCTTCTTGCTGAAGCAAATAAGCAAGGGATTTCGAAAATAGTCCAATCCCTCTTCCCTCATGGTCCGCAAGGTAAAAAATGGCGCCATTTCCGGCCTCAACGATCATCTCCATCGACTGGTGAAGTTGGTACCCGCAATCGCACCGCTGGCTGCCGAAAATATCTCCCGTATGACAGATGCTATGCATACGGACGAGCGCATTCTCTGCCTTCTCGAAGTCACCATATACCAACACCGATGATTGCTGGCCAAAAGCTAAGTTAGCATGTGAAAGAGACTCGAGTACATCTTCCTTCCCATTGTCTTCACCTTCGAGCTGAAGCCACGTATACCATTGAAAGACAGCAGAGAATTCCCCTTGCTTAACAGGTAGATTAACAGGGCCCACTAGGCATAGATCATCCTTACCAGGGGTTTTCAAGATTTTCATTTTATCTATTAAAAGGTTTTTGATTTGATTCGTTATTTTCATAGTATAATCACCTATTTTTTTAGTTTTATTAGTGAGGTTCTACCCACTTACTTAAGGTAAGTAAGTATACCATTGGATGCAAGCATTTACAAATAATAGTGTGTATTTGTTTCTATTCACAAACAAGAAATGGACTTTCTAAAACCGCTATCATAATCTTCAACATTCATTCATATTTTAACCTATATAATTACCCTGTCTATAGCAAGACTTGGGAAAGGGAGGCTATCTATTGGGTGAGATCCCTTATTTTTTTAATGACCCGGATGGATTTCGCACGAACGACGATGGGGATAAGAATGATTATAAAACAGAAGGTGAGTTAACTCGTGCTTTCTCCATGAGGAACCCTGACCTCCTCATTCAATCGGCGAAGTCTTCACAATCATTAATGGACGATGCAAAAAAAGTCGTGGATATGATTGCCACATCCAAACCATTTTCCACTAGGCTCATGGCCGCGGCACAAGAATCAAAAACGGCTGCCGTCACAGACATGATAAAAAAAACGGGAGTTAAAACGGTACCCGATATCAAGTACAATCCTGATGGGATCCGCTTCGATTTTTATCCAAAGTCGGGAGAAGTAAACTGCCATATCATCATCAATTTAAAGTGGAGTAATTAGTAATCTGTAGCATAAAAAAACCGAAGCCACGTTCCGGCTTCGGTCAATGATGCTAGTTCTTCTCCGAATTGAAAGTCTCCACCAGAAGGGCAAGCGTCCTGGTCATGACTCCAGTCGCACCGGCAGTTCCCAGTTCATTCGCACTCACTGACGTGGAGGTTCCGGCAATATCGAGATGAACCCATGGTGTAGATTCGGCAAATTCACCGACAAAGGCACCGCCCATTATGGCATGTCCCGCTCCACCTGGTGAATTATTCAAATCCGCAATCTTGCTGTTGCGCACACGCTCTTTATCTTTTTCGGTAATTGGCAGACGCCACATCGGCTCTCCGGCTTCCTCAGAGGCTTTTTGGACCTGCTCATAGAAATCTACGTTATTGGTCATGGCACCTGTCATATCATTGCCTAAGGCCGTTATGACGCCACCCGTTAAGGTTGCCACATCAATAAGGTATTCTGCACCATGATGCTTCGCATACGTCACGGCATCCGCCAATACAAGCCTTCCCTCGGCATCTGTATTCAACACCTCAATGGTTTTACCGCTCATGGCTGTAATCACGTCATCTGGTTTAAAGGCATTTCCGCTGATCATGTTATCGGTAGAAGGAATGACGGCTACGACATTTTGATCCGGACCAAGTTCCCCTATGATTTCCATAGCGCCCAAAACAGCTGCTGCTCCACCCATGTCCGTTTTCATTCCAACGATTCCGGTCTTCGTTTTTAACGAGTAACCGCCTGTATCGAAGGTAATCCCTTTTCCGACCAACCCGATTACATCTGTCCATTCTTCTTTACCTTGATATTTGAGGACGATCATTTTCGGTGGTTCAACCGACCCTTGATTCACTGCAAGAAGGGCTCCCATACCAAGCTTGAGCATATCTTCCTTCTTGAGGATTTCAACCTCGAATCCATACCGGTCACCCAAGTCCTTGGAATAGTTCGCTAAATCCGTTGAAGTCAGTAAATTTCCAGGTGTATTAACTAACGTCCTCGCTGAATTCGTCGCTTTTCCAAATACCCGCCCGACATGCAGGGCCGCTCCTACTTCTTCCATATCACACTCACTATAAACCGTGATTGATTCTATATTTTTTTCCACCTGGTTCGATTTCTGTTTGTAGCCGGCAAATTTATAGCCAGCTAGTTCAAATGCTTCGGAAAAAGCATGCGCTACATCCAGGGCACCCAATTGTTCAGTCGTGAAGGTATCCAAAGCGATGCTCATAGTCGTAAGCCTAGAATCAGCCAACATTTTACGTGCCTTCCCTAAAGCTTCCCTTAATGTCTCGAAAGAAAGATCCTTTTCTTTTCCCAAACCGACAAAAATCAGCTTCTTCACGCCTAGTTTACCTAATGTATGTATTTTCGCGACTGATTTTTTCTTGGAAGAGATTTCACCATCTTTCACCAATTGTGTAAGGTGTCCATCTAACTTTTCATCCGCTTCTTGCCCAATGCCCGTAAATTTAATAGGTCGATCAAACACACCCATCAACAAGCATTCATCTGTCATATCTAAGTTCAAGGTATTTTTCACTGTAAACATTCTTCTATTCCTCCATTCAATTATTTCTATTATAACGGAATTCCCCGAAATTTCCGAATTCAATGCACAACGTAGATTTGAAAAAGCATGATTGCAACAATATCCCCTCGTCCTCATTCACCAAAAAAACATGATAGGAACAATTACTGAACCCATTTATACATGAGAATATCATCGACATATTCATTTTCACCCATCTTAAATTCTTTAACCTTACGACCTTCTTCAAGAAAGCCCATTTTCTTATACAAAGAAAGAGCCCCATGATTCGATGAGAAAACACCTAAACTCACTTTTTCGATGGAAGGATGGTTCTCTGCCCAATCCAATAATGCTTTTAGCAGCATGCTTCCAATACCTAATCCTCTGTACCGTTTACTTATCATCATTCCAAAAGTGCCTGTATGAGACAATCGCATTCTATTTTTGGTCATTTGGAATACGATCCAGCCAATGATTTCACCTTCTTTTTCAGCTACTATTAATGTTTCTTTTTCATTTTCCAATATGCTCTGAACCCATTCTCTCTGTTGAGAATATGTGTTGTTGAACTCGGGAGCTAACGGAATAAGAAACTCTCCTTCTGAAACAACGGATTTCTGTATGTCTAAAATCGAATCAGAATCTTCTATTTTTCCAGTACGTACAATGGAACTAACACTATCTTTTGAATTGGACAATAATATCTCCCCTTATAAAACATACTATTACTATACATATTCGGTGTCCCGCTAAAGAATCCTTGTCAGAGCTTTACCGGGGCACTTTTATAAACGTCTTGATTTTTCATAGACCCCCGCTTTATTTCGCAGGCACACAAAGAAGTAGTTTAGAAAGCCTCCCTTTAGAGAAATAGTATAAGAAAGTACATATTTTCCCTAATTGGCAGGGAATTGACTGGATATGATGGAAGTATTATAAAGATATAAAGATTAAACAGTATCCGCTTCCTCTAATTAAGTCTCAACGTTACTTTATAAATGGAAAGAAGGCTGAAACTTTTGGAATTTTTCATGAACTTCCCCTTAATAGCCGCTTTAATTGCCATTTTCTTTGCTCAATTCATTAAAGTACCGATCCACTTTATTGCCTTTCATAAATGGAATTGGTCGCTGATTAACTCTACCGGCGGTATGCCCAGTTCCCATTCTGCGGCCGTGACTGCACTTACGGTAGCCGTGGGAATCGAAATGGGCATGGATTCCCCCGTCTTTGCTGTTGCCACTGTTTTTGCCATCATCACGATGTTTGATGCAACAGGTGTAAGGCGGCAGGCAGGAGAACAGGCTGCCGTTTTGAATCAGCTTGTCACAGATTTTAATCTTTTTGTACAACAAGCGAAAAATTGGCAGAAAAAAGAGGAAAAACAAAAACAGCAGCAATTAAAGGAATTACTGGGCCATAAGCCGATTGAAGTCTTTTTCGGAGCTTTGACTGGAGTATTCATTGCACTTGTTCTTCATTTTTTTATCTTTCAAGGGTAGGTGACTAATTAATGAAAATAATTTCTCTATGCCCAAGCAATACCGAACTCTGTACATATCTCGGAATCGAAGACCATTTAATCGCCATCGATGACTATTCTGATTGGCCTGCCTCCCTTCAACATCTGCCTAAAGTCGGCCCAGATCTATCCATCAATATTGATTTAGTAGAATCATTACGTCCTGATCTTGTCCTTGCGTCACTTAGCGTTCCTGGTATGGAGAAAAATATCGAAGCACTCAAAAAGCGTCGTATCCCCCATATCATTTTCAACCCGCAATCACTTGAAGACATTGCCCAGGATTTACTGACCTTAGGCGAAGCCGTTCATGTACAGGAAATGGCCTCGATACAGGCTGCCAAATTCCGTTCAACCATCCAGGGATATAAAACCGTAGCCGACAGCATCGCCACCATCCCCTCCCTATACTGGGAATGGTGGCCCAATCCCCTATTCAGTCCAGGCGGGGTCAACTGGTTAACGGAAATCAGCCGTTTGGCCGGAGGGTATAACCTTTTTGAAGAGGTGGACATGGCCAGCATCCAGGTCCCTTCCGAAGAAGTGCGAATGAAGAACCCCGACCATATTTGCTTAGCATGGGTCGGCGTCCCTTTACACAAGGTCAATGCTGAAGTAATCAAGAAACGGAAGGGCTGGTCCGAAATGCAGGCCGTCCAAGCCAATCGGATTCATATCATGGAAGAACCCTTATTCTGCCGTCCCTCTCCCAGATTGCTAGAAGGGTTGTCCAAACTTGCCCGTACGCTTCATCCGGAAGCCTACCTTCATATCCTTTAATGTTTGACGCCAAAAAGCTGACTCAGTCATTGAGTCAGCTTTTTGAAAATTCATTAGCTTAGAAGGCATATGAAGACAGTTTTTTATCGGATGCTTTTTCAGCAATGGTGAAAACCTGCCTCGCCTTCATTTCATTCAACTTTTGTAACTGTTCTTCAGAAAAGCGCCCATTCCCTTTTTGCACCAGATACACCTCAAGGGTTTTCTTTCCCCATTTCTCATACACTTCTTGAACCGTTTCGTAATATAGATCAAGGTGATTCCCTTTGATCGCCCCGCCTTTGTCTGCCACCACCCCAAATCCGTAATCAGGAATCCAAAGGATCGTACCTATCGGAAACACGGATAAATCGGCAGCAATCGTTGAAAACATATCCCTTTTTACCTTTACCCCTGAATAGGTAACACCATAAGAAGGGCTCTCCGGATTTTTTCCGGTTGATTCATAGCCGGCTGTATACCCTGTCGCCAATACTTTATGTTTGGGATACTTTGAAAGTTCAATTGCCTCTTCTATCGTGGCAGGTCCCTCACTTTTTTTGGTGGCCGACGCTACGATTGTCGCTCTATGGCTCCCTTTATGAAAGGCTTTGTATTCAAGCCCGAACACTTTGTTATACCTGACCGTTTCTTCCAATGGATGAACTCCAGGCATGGCACCGAAAACATGATTTACGGTAGATTCAATAGCTAAGATAAACAAAAGGATAATAGCAATTCGCAAAAATAATGTCCGTATGATTCTCATATGTATGTTGTTCCACTCCTCTCACAAGGATATTTCTTCCCTATCCTGAGAGAAAGTATTCATTTAGACCAAAAAATGACCACATATCACTATAAAAATAGAAAAAAGACCGTCAGTAAATGACAGCCCTTCATATTTAAAACATTTGATACCCTTTGTTTCTCAATATCTTAATCGTAATTCCTGCTCCGATTGCACCGATTAGACCACTTGATAGAATCATCAAATCTGCCGCATGAAGAGCTGCTAATCTTGTTCCTAGTTCTGAAAATGAGTCTCCTGGTTGTCTGAAATACTCAATCAACTTAGCTTTATTGACTATGACAATGAAGACGATTGGAAAAAGGATGACCATGATCCATGACGATCGAAAAAGCATGTTAAGTAAAAAGCCTATCCCGAAAAACAATACAAAAAATAAGAGTATGGAGATAATCAAAACTGGTAATGGCATATTATGCTAGACCTCCTTGAAAGAACCACTTTTAGTTTACAGAATACATAATTGGTGCGTCAATGTCATAATACCAAATAATAACTAACAAAACAGCATGACGTCACATAAATAATTTATATGACGTATATCCAAACTGATTGCCGGGATTAACCCCGTCAAGCATCGTCTGCATTCTCTCCTTCTTAAAGGATAAAAGCTGTTCCAATAAAACAGACTGCTTCCCTTCGGCGACAAGGGCTTCAGGATCATAAAACCTGGCTTCATATAATTCATTCATTTGCGGGATCACTTCAAAACTAAGTGGCTTGAGTAAAAACACCAACATATTATCACTTATCTCCCCTTTGATGACTCCGCTCCTGACTCCTACCATACCTTCGATTTCCGTATGAATGCCTGTCTCCTCCAGTACTTCTCTGACCACCGCCTCATCTACCGTTTCATCATGTCGAACGAAACCCGCAGGAAGAGACCATTGGCCTTCTAATCCTCCATACCGTTTATTAACGACTAGCCATTCGCCTTTTTCGGATATCACGAGTCCTGATACGGCCAGCCAGACATTTTTACAGCGTTCCAATTCTCCCACTTCCTTATTTATCATTATTTGTATTATAAACCTTTTTTTTCAGTCATACGCAATAGAAAAAAGCCCTCCCGGGAAAAATCCCTGAATGGCTCCAAACTTTTATTATAAAGATCACAAGATGTTGAATTTACCCTTTTTGGCCACCAATGACGCACCGCCAATCAACAATAACGCTCGGTTATCCACCATTTTCTTCATGAATGAAGCGGTTTTGCCCGTCACCTTCTTACCAAACACAACCCCGATCGCATCATGCTCACCAAGTGAACATACTGTACCTTTGTTTTCGAAGGTGAAGGTTTCCAGGTCGCTTTGGTTACGCACCAATTTGGTAATATTTTTTGCAATGACTTCACCTTGCTGCATCGCAATCTGAGCAGTTGGAGGATATGGACGGTTAATTTCTTCGTTGATGATCAATGAGCAATCGCCCACGATGAAGATATCTTCATGACCTGGAGCACGCATATCAAGGTTCACTTTTATACGTCCACGGCTTGCTTCAAATCCTGAAGCTTCAATGACAGAATTGCCACGTACTCCTGCTGCCCAAACTACAGTTCCTGCTTTGATTTCCTCGACTTCCTCTTCTCCTTTGGCTACGATGATCCCATCCGGCGTAGCTCCCTTGATTGGGGTGCCGATTTTGAATTCTACACCTTTTCTCTCCAGGTAGGAAACGGCATAATCCACTAATTCAGGGTCAAATCCCGGAAGGACCGCGGGTGCGGCTTCTACACAGTACATTCGGACTTTTTTGGGATCGATATCATATTCCTTACACAACTTTGGAACACGGTTGGCTAACTCCCCAAGGAATTCTATACCCGTAAAACCGGCCCCTCCGACAACGATCGTCAAGCGATCCTCATTTTTTTCAAGCTCAGAGCTATAGGTAGCAAATTGCAATTGTATATGGTCCCGGATTTCCCGGGCCGAGTTCAAATTGGAAATCGAGAAGGCATATTCCTTCAATCCTTGAATACCGAATGTTTCTGATTCTGGACCCAGTCCTACCACTAAGATGTCGTACGAGACTTCACCATTTTCAAGAATCACTTTTTTCTCTTCCGTCTTGATTTCTAGAACGGAATCCTGAATGAAGTTCACTTTGCTCTTATTGATGACATTCTTGATTGGATAGCGCACACGGTCGTGATGAAGCGTTCCAGCAGATGCTTCATGCAACCAAGTTGTTTCATAATGGTAATCATTTTTATTAACTAAAATAATTTCTGCTTCATTGTGTCCTAATGCCTTTTGCAATCGGGTTACGGTCATTAAGCCTCCATAGCCTGCCCCCAGAATAACGATCGATGGTTTTTTCAAGTAATCTTCCTCCCTTGCGATATCTTCTTAACAAAATCATTCGATAAGCTTAATTTCCATTAAAAAAGGCAATTCTATTCATATGTGATTTTTTTCACTAATTGCCGCTCCTAAAAAAATTATATAGTGCCATTAAACGAACTATACTTCATTCACATTTTTTCAAGAAATCAGTTTCTTTCATCATCGTTAAATTTCTTCTTTACATAGTATGCTTTATTTGCCGGCTTAAATTTCTCATTTTTCAAAAAACTTATTCGTTTTCTTTAACTTCAACTATGTTAAAATAAAGAAAGAATTTCAACAAACCTAGTTTATCGGAGGGATAGCGTTGGATGTAAATGAAAAAGTATATGATATTACCATTATTGGCGGTGGACCAGTAGGCTTATTTACCGCTTTCTATGGCGGCATGAGACAAGCTTCAGTCAAAATCATTGAAAGTCTTCCCCAATTGGGTGGACAATTATCAGCACTTTATCCAGAAAAATACATCTATGATATCGCAGGCTTTCCTAAAGTCCTGGCACAGGATTTGGTCAATAATTTAAAAGAGCAGATGGCGAAATTCGATCAAACCGTCGTCTTGGAACAAGCCGTTCAAGAAGTAGAGAAGCAGGCAGATGGAGTCTTCAAGTTAACCACCGATAAGGAAATCCATTATTCCAAAACCATCATTATCACAGCTGGAAACGGAGCTTTCCAACCTAAACGCATCGAACTGGAGAAGGCACAACAATACGAAGGCAAAAACCTTCACTATTTCATTGATGACCTTAATCATTTCGCAGGTAAAAAAGTGGTGGTCTTCGGGGGAGGCGACTCCGCAGTGGACTGGGCACTCATGCTCGAGCCTATCGCCGAAAAGGTAACGATTGTCCATAGAAGAGATAAATTCCGTGCCCATGAACATAGTGTCGATAATCTCAGAAATTCTACAGTAGAAGTGAAAACTCCTTACATACCTGCAGATTTAATTGGTTTGGAAGATCAAATCCATACGGTCGTGCTAAAGAATACAAATGGAGAAGAAACCGAAACATTGGACGTCGATGCAGTCATCGTCAACTATGGCTTTATATCCTCTCTTGGTCCCATTAAAGAATGGGGATTCGATATACAGAAGAACAGCATCTTAGTTAACTCCAGAATGGAAACAAACATCCCCGGAATCTATGCGGCTGGTGACATCGCAACATATGATGGCAAAGTGAAGCTAATTGCAAGTGGCTTCGGTGAAGCACCCACGGCAGTCAATCATGCGAAGCAATATATTGATCCAAAAGCAAAAGTGCAACCCATGCACAGCTCATCCATGTTTTAATATGCATACACTCCATAGAACGTCAAAACCGGCTCTTCATATAGCCGGTTTTTTTATTTATCCACAATTTTATATTGTGGATAACTTGAATTGATAGTTATCCACAATGTGCTTGAAATGTTTTCTTCCCGTTTTATAAAGGGTAATAGAAATAAGAGAAGAAAGAGAAAGGAGCTTACATTCATGAATATCTTAATAGCAGGTGCAAATGGAACGACCGGTAAGAAAATTATCGAAGAATTATCAAAAGATCAGAAGAATACAGTATATGGGATGATTCGTAAAGAGGAACAAGCACAAGGGATCAAAGATCTGGGCGGACACCCTGTACTCGCAGATTTGGAGGAAAATGTGGATAAAGCGGTGGATAACATGGATGCCATTGTCTTTGCTGCTGGTTCAGGACCAAAGACCGGACCTGATAAGACCACAGCTGTGGATAAGAATGGGGCAATTAAACTGATAGACGCTGCTAAGAAAAAAGGTGTCGAGCGCTTTGTCATGTTAAGCTCAGTAGGTTCTGATCAACCGCAACAAGGTCCTGAGGGAATGCAGCACTATCTCGAAGCCAAGCATGATGCGGATGAACATTTGAAAGCAAGCGGGCTCACTTACACCATTGTTCGTCCAGTCGCCTTAACCAATGAACAAGCGAAAGGGACCATTAAGGCAGATAAAAAAGTCGACCATGCTGATACTTCCATTCCAAGAGCGGATGTCGCTTCGGTTCTAGCCCAAGCCATTTCTGAAAAAAATACCTTCAATAAAATATTCGAGATCCATAGTGGTAATGACACCATCCAGGAAGCCTTGAACCACATTTAATCCAACACTAAAAAAGGGGGGCACAAATGTTAACGGGTTCGGTTACTGGGGAGAAAACATTAAATAGCAACGTTATTGGGGACATAATTCATATATGAATTGGTGTCCCTATTTTTGTAGTTATATCTATGTTTTTGCAGATTTAGCACACTAATTCGCACATTAATCCTCATACCAATTGGAGGAATCACATAAATTTATGCGGTGTTGTTGAAACCTGTGCTAATACCATTGTGAAGTGGATAATGGAAAGACCTGCACAGCAAATAAAATATTTGATTTAAAAGTCATAATTTATCTAAGGTAGCTCGCTTGAAATCAAGCGAATTTTTTAAAAAGGATAAGCGAAAGGATAATTGGGTATTTATGCTAAAATGTTAATGTAGTAAAAGAAACGGAAATTTTTAGTTAATAGTAACGTCATAATATTAAGTTAATTTAGGAGGAAAATGATGGGATTTTGGTATTTCTTGATATTATTTTTAGGTTTATTTTTAGTGATTAAAGGGATATTCAGGAAAAAAAGATTTGTTTTGATACTCATGGGATTATTATGTATATCGTTCTCATTATTTATGTTTTCTCCAGGAAGCGATGAAATCATTTCAAGGTTGTTCAATTTGTAATTAAAGTGCAGTTTTTTTTAGTTAAATAAGTACAGTAAATAATACCAAAAAACGCTCAGATTAAGAAACCACTGAGCGTTTTTGCTTGCCATTCACATTGTCAATTTACTGTTAAAACATTTATAAATTGAGCTGTTAATTGCAACACTTTTAGTATTTTTCTCTCAATCAACCGAACCCGTTACACGAATGTACTCCCCTTTTTTCAATGGTTCATACCTATTACTTAACAATTCTCTGGCGTACCTTTTTCAGTAGCCGTCCTGAAAGAAGATCCGCAACCGCAAGACGCAATCGCATTTGGGTTTTCGATTGTGAATCCTCCACCCATCATGGTTTGTTTATAATCGATTACCGTACCATTCAAGATGGCAGCATCTTCATTATCCACAAGGATCTTGATCCCAAATTGCTCCAGCTTATCATCTTTCTCGCCAGGCTCTTGTTCCAATCCCATCCCGTAGGATAATCCACTACAGCCCCCGCCTTTGACAGCCACTCGTAAAAAGGATCCCTCTTCTTCATTTTGCTTCATCATTTCTTTTATCTGAAAAGCAGCAGCTTCCGTTATCTGTACAACTTCACTCATATTAAATCGCTCCCTCTCCTAAAGATGTGAGATAGAATCTTCCTTATTTATAGTATATACCAAAGAAATTACCCCGCTCAATTTTCCAGCTTGAAAAATTATTTTTTCCAGATGCCCATTCCCCCACAGTTTATTAAAAAACTGGATTAAATTCCGAATAATAGGTATAATTACCTGTGTAATTAGACACAATAAAGATTTTACTTAAGGGGGTAATCTCTATCGAAGAATTACAGCCTCTATATGACAAAAGTATAGAATGTCTTCATTGTAAAGAACCATCAACAACAAAGAAAATACGCTCTCGCTTTATTAAAGTGGCTCGCTATGATACTGATTTTTGTCCCATATATAAGGACCCGACCGCCAACACTCTTTACTATTATATTCATGTCTGTCCTCACTGTGGTTTTTCCTTTTCCGAAGATTTCTCTCGCTATTTTCCACCTACCACGCAGGAAGACATCGAGGAAAAAGTCTGCTCCAAATGGAATCCCCATCATTTCAGCGATGAGCGTTCCATCGAAGATGCAATCAAGACCTACAAGCTTGCCAGCTATTGCGGTGCATTAAAAAAAGAAAAGCATATTATCCAGGCGGGGATTCTTTTACGGATTGCCTGGCTATATAGATTTCAAAAAAAACAAGAACAGGAAAAAAGATTTCTAAAGCTTGCCCTTCTGGAATATGAAGCATCCTATTCAACCGGGGACTTCAGCGGTACACAAGTATCAGAAGTCAGAATTCTATACCTTGCTGGAGATATATCCAAGAGAATCGGGAATACGCAGGCAGCGGTCAAGTATTTTTCCATGGTACTCGAGAGGCAAAAAAATGCCATGGAAGCGTCCATTATCAAAATGGCGAGAGACCGCTGGCATGAAATCAAGGAAGAGTCTGTCACAAGTAATCTCGCCGCACATGCCTAATATCCTCTCCATCTTACCTACAAAGAAGGCTGCTCATGATTGAGCAGCCTTCTTTCATTTAATGATGATTAAAACATTTGATTTTGATATTCATCAATGAATGTATATATATTCTTTACCAGTTCATCCGTTGTATCTCCAGAAACCACTTCGCCATTAACAAGGGCATACAAGGAACTGGAGCATTTACCACAATATCCTAGACAACCATATTCGATAATATCTAAATTAGGATCTTTTTCTAATCTTTCGTAAGCCTCCTGAGACCCACTGGCCAGATTACTTACGCAAAATTCAATGATTGGATACATCGTTCCACCTCGCTATCATTAACAGTTTATCCTAAACCTTTTCAAACTTACAGTCAATAAATACGCACAAAAATACGCCGATTTTCAGATATCGGTTGTGATTTACAGTTATATTCGTTATACTTTTGTCGGGGTATGTAAAACAAGAAAATCATCTAATATAATATTTATTCTACAAATCAGGCATATATTTATTCACTTAATTCCATAGGATACAAATGGGGAATCCTATAGTATAGTAGGATATTTATTTCACAAGTGAAACATTTAACAATTATTTCTAAAGATTAAACAAAGGGGAAAAAACATATGAAGAATTTAGTCATACTTGGTGGTGGGTATGGTGGTATGCGCATGCTGCAAAGATTGCTGCCTAATCAGCTTCCTGAAAACGTGAGCATTACACTTATTGACCGCAATCCTTATCACTGCTTAAAAACGGAATATTATGCTTTAGCTGCAGGTACTATTCCCGATCAACACATTCGTGTTGCATTTCCAGAACATCCTCGCTTAAAGAACGTATACGGAGAAGTACTTTCCATCGATATGGAGAACAAACAAGTCATTATCGAAAATCAAGAACCTGTTGCTTACGATGATTTAGTCATCGGTCTTGGGTGTGAGGATAAATATCACAATATACCAGGAGCCGACACACACACTTATAGCATCCAAACAATCGATAAATCACGTCGCACCTATTCAGCTTTGAATAATTTGGGAGCCGGTGGAACTGTGTCAATCGTTGGTGGAGGCCTTAGTGGTGTCGAGTTAGCCAGCGAATTGATCGAAAGCCGTTCAGATTTAAATGTTAAGTTATTCGACCGTGGACCACATATTTTATCTGCTTTTCCAGAAAGATTAAGTACTTTTGTCGAATCATGGTTCGATAAACATACCATTGAAATCGTTCACCATTCTAATATCACCAAAGTTGAACCAAATCTCCTTTATAATGGAGAAGAAGCTGTTCAAAGTGACGTTATCGTCTGGACAGCAGGCATTCAACCAAGCAAAATTATCCGCGACATGGATATTGAAAAAGATCGTCAAGGAAGAGCCGTACTTACGCCTCAGCATTTCCTTCCTACTAACGACAGTATTTTTGTAGTGGGCGACTGTGCGAGTTTGCCGCATGCACCTAGTGCTCAATTAGCAGAATCTCAAGCGGAACAAATTGTACAAGTCCTTGTGAAAAAGTGGGCAAACGAACCACTTCCCGAAAGCTTCCCTGCCGTGAAATTAAAAGGAACTCTAGGTTCGCTTGGAAAGAAACAAGGTTTCGGTCTTGTGGCTAATCGCCCGATTACGGGAAGAGTAGCACGCCTAATGAAATCAGGAATTCTGTGGATGTATAAATATCATAACGGTTAATCTAAAATTTCATAAATCCTGTTTTCATGAACTGACTCAAAGAGCTGCGTTAAGCTTCCTACTGGGTCAGTTTTTTTTAGTTGCTCTCATACCCGTTATTTTTCATAATATCCACTATTTTTTTAAGAGAAACACTCCCTTCTGCCACGATTTCGTCCTCGATGATGACAAGTGGATAAAATAAATCTTCTTCAATCATCCTCGCTGCAAAGTTTTTTTGCTTATCCATTTCTGGAGGGTTGAACATATCAATATAAGCAATGGAAAACGGCTGGTTGGGAAACTTTCTTGTCAAAGCCGCTTCAAGCCATTCATATGTATCCTTCGATGAGGGGAGATTAACACAAGAGGCACATACTTGTTCCGCCCCATATACTTCTATTTGAATTTTTTTCTTTATCATGCGCTACCTCCATCAGGAATTTTCCACTGTACTTTTGGAATCATTCACCTATTTCCGACAGACATGAAAAAAATAGATTTAATTTCCGCAAAGTTACAGTTGGATTTTTTACTATGTTCGCATTATAATATGATTAGGAAAGGAGTCGATTGCAATGTCTGAACAACAAATGGAAACACAAGTTCAAGATGTCCTAGATAAACTTCGTCCGTTTCTTCTTCGTGATGGCGGTGACTGTGAACTAGTTGACGTAGAAGATGGAATTGTAAAATTACGATTACTGGGAGCATGCGGAAGCTGTCCAAGTTCAACCATTACGCTAAAAGCTGGGATTGAGCGCGCACTTCTTGAAGAAGTTCCCGGGGTAGTTGAAGTTGAGCAAGTTTTCTAATTAGCCTTATATAATGTGTTGAATATTCTCTTTAAAGAGAATTACGATTTCAACCATATTAGATACAACACTTGCAGTCTAGAGAAATGTAGACTGTTATAGAAAATAAAGCTGACTCCACTTTATCAGTCCTATCAATTCATTGATACGGCTTAAAGGGAATCAGCTTTTTTACTGTTGTACAAGTTATGATATATAAAAGCTCCATTCCTTCTTTTCTTCCTCTGATAAGATAGCCGTCTGACTCCCATCATTATCGACCTTCAACTGCTTCACCTGGAATTCAGGAAACGCTTCTTTTAAACGCCTTAACAATTGTTCTGTTTCTTCTGCAGATACCAGACAGAGCACCGTCGGGCCAGCTCCACTTAATGCTGCACCATATCCGCCTTCATGACGGACAATTTTTTCTATTTCTGCTAAATGTGGCACTAAGCTTGCACGATATGGTTGATGGAAGCGATCATTCTGCATCATTTGACCGACTAGGTCCCATTTATTCGTCAAGATTCCGGCAAGTAGAACATTAGCTGCTGCACTTCCGCTTATCGCTTCCTTATAAGGAAGGAGCTTTGGAAGGACATTCCTTGAATCCTCTGTAAGCAATTCAAAATCAGGAATTATCGCAATCACATTCACTCCTTCGATTGGAAATGAAAGAACATCCGTTTTTTCATCCGTATGGAAACCAACGACTAACCCCCCGTACACAGAGGCCCCCGCATTATCTGGATGTCCTTCAAAAGAAGAGGCATGTCTACTTTTTTCTTGATCGGATAGGTTCAGTTGAGCAACAAGATTCGCTAGTTCTATGCCCGCTACAATCGCTGAAGCACTGCTTCCCAGTCCCCTGGCAAGCGGAATTTCACTTGATACATGAATACGACATGGAGAAAGGTCTTTTCCATAGTATGCCGCTGTTTTCTTCGCTATTTGAACGATGTAATTAGTGTCATCTTTAGGGAATATAGACATTTCCTCCGAAAGTGGAATGACCTCCCAACGGTTCGATAAGGAACCGCGTATCTCCAAGTACAATCCTAGCGCAAGACCAATGGAATCGAAACCTGGCCCGAGGTTAGCCGTACTTGCTGGCACACGGATCAGAAACATCTCGGATTCTGCACTCATGCCTGTTTCACACCTTGCAGATGTTCTAATATGATTTTTTCATCCATCGGCAACAAAGTAGGGTGAATCGAACTTGTATCGACAGCAACATTTGGATCCTTCAATCCATTTCCTGTTAGTACAGCTACAATTTTGCTTCCTTTGCTGATTTCACCACTTTTTAGTTGTTTATACACTCCGGCGATGGAGGCACACGATGCCGGTTCAGCAAATACGCCTTCCTTTTTAGCAAGGAAATGATAGGCTTCAAGAATCTCCGAATCCGTCACTTCGTCTATTTTTCCGTTAGATTCACTTGCCGCTTCCACAGCGAATTTCCAGCTGGCTGGGTTCCCAATGCGTATCGCTGTCGCAATCGTTTCCGGATCTTCAATGACCACATCACGGACAATCGCTGCTGCACCTTCCGCTTCAAACCCTCTCATTTGAGGCAATCCCGTTTGTTTGCCTTCATTATATTCCTTGAAACCTTTCCAGTAAGCAGTGATATTTCCCGCATTCCCAACTGGTAATGCTAAAATATCAGGTGCTGATCCAAGCGCATCACAAATTTCGAATGCAGCCGTCTTTTGACCTTCGATTCGATATGGATTAACCGAGTTTACAAGAGTGATAGGTGAATGTTCACTAAGGGAACGGACAATTTTTAAGGCTTGGTCAAAATTCCCTTCAATCGAAATAATCTCCGCACCATACATGACCGCTTGAGCAAGCTTACCCATAGCGATTTTTCCCTCTGGAATGACAACGATACACCGAATATTGGCACGTGCTGCATAAGCTGCAGCCGCCGCTGATGTATTCCCTGTGGACGCGCAGATAATGGTATCGCTACCAGCCTCAATTGCTTTCGCGACAGCCATAACCATTCCACGATCTTTGAATGAGCCGGTTGGATTGGCTCCTTCATATTTTACATGAAGGTCAATCCCCCATTCCTCTGATAAGCGGTTCAATCTAATCAAAGGCGTGTTTCCCTCTAGTAGGGATAATGCCGGTGTGTTTTCATTTACAGGTAAAAATTCTTTATATTCGCTAATTAATCCTTGCCAGCTCATTTGTTGTCCTCTCCTTCGACTCGGTAAGTACTTTTCACTTCTCTTACCATATTATAATCGTGTAATTTGGCCTTGATTTGATCAAAGGCAGCCATTGGGGCTTTATGTGTGACCAATACAATTTCGGAAGATTCTTTTACATCCAGCGGAAGCTGAAGGATTTTATCGAAACCGACCCCATGCTCTGCAAATAAATTCGTAATCTTGGCTAGAACACCCACTTCATCCTGTACATGCAGGCGAATAAAATACTTAGCCAAAATCTCAGTAGGATCTTTTAATTGTTTTGGGTATTGCGGTGAAACAGCGCTTCGTCCATTCACACCTAATCTCATATTCTTAATGACCGTCACCATATCCGAAACAACGGCGGTCGCTGTGGGTAGACTACCCGCTCCTGGGCCATAGAACATCGTTTCCCCTACCGCTTCCCCATAGACATACACGGCATTGTATTCATTGTTAACAGAAGCTAGTGGATGTTCCTCCGGAAGTAAAGTCGGCTGCACGCTGACTTCTACCCTATTACCGGTCCTTGTCGCTACGCCGATCAACTTCATTGTATAGCCAAGCTTTTTACTGTATCTCAAATCCTCTTCGGATATTTCAGTAATCCCCTGCACTTCAACATCATGCAGGCCAATATTCATGGAGAAACCGAGAGTGGATAGGATTGCCATTTTCCGCGCTGCATCCAATCCACCTACATCCGCAGTCGGGTCGGATTCCGCAAATCCTAGCTCCTGTGCTTCCTTCAATACGTTCTCATAAGCTCTGCCTTCTTTGCTCATCTTCGTTAGAATGAAGTTTGTCGTTCCATTCACAATCCCCATCATTTTTGTGATGCGATCCGAAGACAGGCCATCGACTAAACCACGTAATATCGGGATTCCCCCCGCAACACTTGCTTCATAAAATAAATCGCATTGATTCTCCGTGGCTAACTCTAACAATTCTGGACCATACAGTGCCATCAGATCCTTATTGGCCGTTACGATATGTTTTTTATTCTTCAAAGCTTCGATAAGATATTCACGCGTTTCTTCAATCCCGCCCATCACTTCAATGATTAGATCGATTTCCGGGTTTGAAAGAATATCCTCTGGATTGGCCGTCAGCATGCTCTGATCAACGTCTACGAGCCGATCCTTTGTCATATCTTTGACGAGTATCTTTTTAATATTAATGGAACAACCCACTTGGTGCATGAGCTTGTCTTGATGACTTTCAATAATCTGTACGACTCCAGATCCGACAGTACCTAACCCTAATAATCCGATCGAGATGGCTTTCATCCTGGTTCCCCCTTAAAACAACTGTTTTCCCAGAGAAAACATTTGTATTTGTATAGTAGACATTATATGTTTTATTCACTTAATTATCAATAGTTAGAATATACAGTTTTTTATTTTTCTGCAGCTCCTATTAGAATAAGACTGCATGGAGCTAACTTTATGAAGGGTAAGCCTTCATCCTATTTATTTAACAGACTTTAAGGATTCGTTCGTTCCCATGATGACATGTGGATGTTTATCGGGATCCATCCACTTCAGCAATCTCAGGACATTCTTCTCGGAAGTTGCGGTGCAACCCGCTGTTGGCTTATTTTCACCCCTCCATATGTGAAGAAAGATTGCACTGCCCTTTCCCCTGACGATTGGATTCGTATTGTAATTGATAACCGCTCCATATTTATATAATTCATGGTCCATCCTTTCGAATGACTTCCATTTCTTATAAGGATCTTTTCCCTTATAGATGATCCACTTGTTATAATCCTTGGACGCCTGATCATCAATCCAATAATCATATTGGGTTGTTCTCCTATACTCCATCCTCACTTTAGCCGGCTTGGATTCACTACCAAATGCCGTGCCAAAGGAATAGATGCCAACAGGCGATTTCCCGTCGCCCTCTTTCTTATTCTTTGAAAAGCCATTCTTTCCAATAGCCCCCTTCATATCTCCCAAGGCTCGCCGCCACTCGCCTTTCTTCTTCTCGTACGTTCGGATCGTCACCTTCGTCCCTTTCATCGTTTTTCCTGTGACTGCTACAATTTGACTGACTTCCTTCCTTTTATCGAATTTCTTGAAGGTCGCCTTCTCACTCGAGCTGAAGACTTCCCAGGCATCTTTCATGTCAATATAGGCCGTCTTTTCTGAAAAGCAAACCTTATACCAATTTCCCGTTCTGCCACTGACCGATAGTTCTTTATTTTTCTGATAGGTCTTTAATGTCTTGCTGTCTTTCGATGCCTCCGCCTTCACGTCCGTCGTGGACTTAAGTACAATTTTGAATTGGTCTGCATCACAGCTCGTTTTAGCTAGTGCCTTGGCAGAAGCCACCGCTGGAAAAACAAGTAGTACAATCCATATAGCCAGTATCGTTTTTTTCATTACATACATCCTTTCAT
The DNA here is from genome assembly GCF_050277655.1 of Peribacillus sp. NPDC097675. Taxonomy (NCBI): domain Bacteria; kingdom Bacillati; phylum Bacillota; class Bacilli; order Caryophanales; family Bacillaceae; genus Peribacillus; species Peribacillus sp. NPDC097675. Next base: position 129,351 of record NZ_JBNNSK010000007.1, read on the forward strand.
TCCCTGAACCAGAAGTACATATAATTTCAAACTATTCTAAAAAATCATATCATTATCATAACATAGTAAAAGAGGTGGAATCATATTTCTTCCAGTTTTTTTCTATATCCAATCAATCTTCGGAAGGTTAAAATGTTTAGCCGGAATCTCGGCCAATTCGTAAAAGTGTTTCAGGAAGGCCTCATATTGTTCAGATGTTTTCGTAAAGGTGGAAATTTTGTCTTCGAGTTCATTCGACCTTGCTTCTGATACCTTTGAAAAATATTCTTCAACCGCTTCAAAGTAGTGAATGGGAAACAACATTCTTGAAAACAGTAAGCGTGCAGAAAAACTGGAGAATGGTTCAATACTCTGGTAGTCATGAAGGAAAGTGGATATGCCACGTTGGTGTGTATGCACATTTTGAAAGTAATGCTCCCTCACCCATTCAGCTGCATCCCGCGTCCCATGGTCAAATACCCAATCGAACGGATTTTTCATCCACTTATTACTTCTCCATGTATCATCTAAGAAGCGCTCATAACATACCGTGCCACCATCGATGATTTGTGGGGTATCATCGATTTCCGTGTCGACTAAATATTGAATCGCATTTTCCCCTAACACCATATAATAGGGAAAGGTTTCTACAAACATTTTTTCAAAGGGGTTATCCGGATGGGCTCTCAATTTATCTCTCCAAATATTCTCTAGTTGGTCAATTCTTTGCTCCCACAGCTCTTTCCACTTACCTATTCTTGAACATGACTTAATCGTTTCCATTATATCTCTTCCACGTTGATGGAATCTTGCGATGCGACGGCCAGGGTTGAAATTTTTAGGCCCTTCCAAATCCTCATTAGCAAGGAGGATGAATAATTGATCTTCCGCTTCCGACACAAAACTCCCGTGATTGGCGAGGACGAAGGCTGAAACATACCGATCTCCTTGGGCAATCATATGTTGAGCCATTTTATGACGTTCAGCTAATTCCTCCTGTTCCCTACCTTCTAAGGGAACAATGCTGTAAATGAAATGCCCGGAACGAAAGCTAGGAAAGCGACTATTTGCTTCCTCCCGCTCTACCTGTATTCCATAGTTATTAAAAATGATTTCTTCTATCATATTGTTTTCCTCCCCCATTAGATGGATACAAAAAAAATGTATATCATATACTTATATATATGAGGAATCACTCTTTTTCTGAATAACTATCGAAACCTAATATTTTTTTCGTATGAAAAATTTAATCCAAATATGGAGAATGGATGATGACATGACTAATATAAATCAATCAATGTCAGAACAAACGGCACGAAGATGGCTTAGTGAACGAGGAGTGAAACTGGAAGATATCGCAGAGTTAGTCATGTATCTACAATCAAGTTATCATGAAAATTTGCAAATGTCCGACTGTCTCCACAATGTGGAGCGGGTCATTTCGAAACGCGAAGTCCAAAATGCCATTCTTACTGGTATCCAACTGGATATGCTAGCCGAAAAAAAAATGCTGGAAGAACCCCTTCAAAGCATCATTGAGGTTGATGAAGGACTATATGGCGTGGATGAAATATTAGCTTTATCCATAGTCAATGTATACGGGTCGATTGGCTTTACCAATTATGGATTTATCGACAAACAAAAACCTGGCATCCTAAAATATTTAAACGACAAAAGTACCGGCAAGGTCCATACCTTCTTGGATGATATCGTAGGTGCCATAGCAGCCGCTGCCTCCAGCCGTCTCGCACACCGGGTCGAAAACGTGGAATGACAACATAATGGAAAGCGGAGAGTTCGTAGGAAAAACAAAAAGATCCAGGTCTGCATCTGCAACCCTGGATCCTTTTTTATTCAAACTGCCATAAATCAAGGGTATCCACCACATAAGTCGGTTGTTTATCGTATTCCTCTAACCGTTCCTTTGTCGTGACGCCCGTATGTACAAGTAAAGTATCGATTCCAGCATTAATCCCTGCCAAAATATCCGTGTCGTAATTATCGCCGACCATGATGGTCTGTTCTTTAGGAATGCCCAATACCCTAAGGGCCTGCTCCACGATGACCGATTCCGGTTTACCGATGAAAATTGGCTGAACCTGCGTAGAAACGGAAACCACGGAAGTTAACGCCCCGTTTCCTGGTAAAAGACCCTGTTCAGCAGGAATGGCGATGTCGCCATTCGTCGAAATGAATACGGCTCCATTTCTGACAGCAAGGCAAGCTTTGGATAACTTTTCATAATTCACGCCACGATCAATACCCATGACTAGGAAATCAGGACGTTCATCAATAAGTGTCATACCCTTTTCTTTCAACGCCTCGGTGATGCCTTCTTCACCCACCACATAAACGGACGCATGTTCCTTTTGTTCAGCAATGTAGTTGGCTGTAGCCATACTTGTCGTGAAAACCTGGGCATCTTCAGTCGGAATCCCCATATTGCGTAACTTTTCAGCGACTTGCCCTGGTGTCCGAGATGAATTATTCGTCACGAATAGATAAGGGATGTCTCTTTTTCTCAATTCATTAATAAAGCCCGCCGCTTCCACGATTTGCTCGGAGCCGCGGTACATCGTGCCATCTAAGTCTATTAAATATCCTTTGTACGCCTTCATGTATTAGTCCCCCTATTTAATCAAATTAGTTTTTAAAAGCTGAAACTGGGCCCAATTCGTTAATTAAATAGTTTCGTACTAATTCAGGGAAAAGCTTGAATGCCTCAATGTTCTCCTTGAAAATGGCCAGAAGTTCCGTATGATTCACTTCAATGAAGTCTTGAACGAGCATTTTTCTTAGCGGCAACGCCTTTTTAAATTGTAAGGAAATCGGTTCGCTTATGACTTTTTCATCAAGCAAAATATCGACAATATCTTCGTAACTGCCTGGATCACGCATAATAAATCCATCAATCACTGCATTCCCCACATCCAGCACGGAATCAATAGAGGTTTGTATGATCCTCTCGACGCTATGCTCTAAAAGTTCACCGTTCCACTTCTCCTGTCCTTCGAAAAGCTCTAATTGTTTTTCAAGATATTCTAAGATCTGTCCAATCTTTTGTCGATCTACAAAGTACATACTCCCAGATCCTTTCTGATTCTTAAGATGATATAGAGATTTTATCTACAGTTGAAGGTCTAGCGTAGTAATATCCCTGCGCCAAATCAACACTATTCCTTGATAATACCATAGCTTCTCCTATACTCTCAATTCCTTCAGCTACAACAACAGATCCGGTCTCCTTAGCAATCAGTAAAAGTCCCTTTAACATCGTCTCTTTCACAGAATCATGATCGATATTCTCAATGACCGATCGATCGATCTTTATGATTTCCGGCATGATTTCTATAATGGCATAGAGACTTGAATAACCGACTCCCGTATCATCTATCGCCAGACGAAAGCCCATTTTACGCAAACCTTTAATACTCTCGATAAATTCTTCAATATTCAGGATTGGATCTCTTTCCGTAATTTCCATGACGATTTGATTAGCATACACACCCTTGTATTTATGTAGCATATCCTTGACATCCGGCACGAATCGCGGATCGCTGAGCGTTACCGGGGTAAAATTAATGAACACGTTTTGTGAGGATTCATTCTCTGAAATCTGTTTAAAAGATTTTTCAAGAACGACTTTTTCTAAATCATATAATCTCCCCGTCTGCCTGGCTACAGCAAAAAGGGACAATGGACTCTCAAGGTCCGTATCACGTGGTCCCCGGGTCAGCACTTCATATGCCTTAATTTTATTGGTTGCCACATCAAAGATAGGTTGGGCCAGTAAATTGATATCCCCATTATCGATTATTCGATTAATCGTCTCTTGCATTTCATTCATGGGTGAAGCGGCTTCTGCCATCGATACAGCATGCCGCTGTGCTGTATCGATGGCTCCTTCCGTTGAATAATACTCATGCTCAACAAACATATAGCCTGTACTCAAAGTAATCGGGGTAGCGTGAACACTGACTAATCCTTGCCTCACTTCATCAGAAATGGATCTGATTAATTCCTCCATATAGATCAGTTGCTTTGCAGACTCCTCCATGTTCATTAAAATGGTAATGCCATCCGCATAATAGTCGTGTATCGTCAATAAGTTGCCCTCATGGACTTTATCTATTACGACTTCTTTAAATATTCTTTTCAAATGGGTATTTAAATGGTGGAACTGCTCCTGCTGCCCACTTTCTTTAAGTTCGAACAACTCTTTCACGTGAAAAACTATGACTGCCACTTCATATCCTTCAGAAAGAGAAGCTGCCACCGCGCGAACCATAGGTTTTCTTATGGTGAACTGTGGCGGGTAGAAGCGAAGTTTAGCTGATGGGGAAAATAACCTGAACCATTTTCCTAGTGACATAGATCTTTTACCCTGCAATGATGCCATAGACTCGTCCCCTATTCCGGGTTGTTTTTCCTATATTCTAACATAAAAAGGGATTTTTAAGACTTAAAACAGAATTTTTTTGTCTTTTTAACAGAAATTTCATACTAAATACTCATTTCAGGATAATCAGTTAACTTGGTGGATGTCTTAAAATGTCTGTATCCGTATGGGGGTCAGTTTGTTATGATGGAACTACCAAAATGGAGTCAAAGGGAAAGGTGTGGTACCGTGGAAGACCGTTTTTATCTATACAATGATTTAGTCGATACGAAGACTCGGTTCATTAGTTTTATGGGGGATGAATCAAGATACGATTTAGCCATTACGATGACCGACCGCTTTTATGGAAAGAAACTTGTGTTAAACATGCAGAGCAATCGCTTTGCCATTATTGGACCGGATGATTTAGAAGAAGAAGGCTACCTTGAGCATGCCTTTGCTCTCACAGAGGCAGAAGCGGAAGAACTTTCCCACTTTTTAATGGAAATCATCTAAATACGATGTTTTTTTCTTTATCAGGTTAACCTACTGAATGTATGAGTACATGAGGAGGGGTTTGACATGGATAAAAAAGAAGAAACATACCACGATTTTTCAAACGTGCAAAAGCAACGGGACTTTTTGATTCCTGAAGAGTTTCCAGAAGGACCTTTCGGTTCGCCCATCAATCAAGATGCTCCCGTTGAGAATAAAACGACACCGTGGCAAGAAGGACAACGCTATCAAAGTGCTTTTAATTATGAAAATAAATCGCTACACGAGGACTTACCACGAAAATATCCCGGTGCGCATCCTACACATGATGACCCGGAAAAGCATGATCAACCACCTTACAAAGGTTATGGGAGTTCCTGATCGAGAAATAAAAAAGGCCAGAATCCATTCTGGCTTTTTACTTTTTAATTTTCTTAACGACGAAATACGGACAGCCAAAATTACAGTATTCATACAGATATTCGCTGAGCGTGCTTATTTTAGTGTCAAAAGTGGCTTTCTGATTATTGTCGTCGAAAAAGCCCCGGAGTCTTAATTGACCGTAACCCCAATCCCCGACAATATAATCATACTTCGTTAAAATTTCACTGTATCTCGCTTTAAAGGCTTCTTCATTATAGCCTTCTCTTTCGTCTTCAATGATTTCATACGCCAGGTTATTGATGTTGATCATACGTTTCACCTCTTTAAAAATACATTCCTTCTTTAAATTATAACTGATTCCCCATTAATTACTAAGCGAAAAATCAAGAAATATGTTCACCCTATTAGGTAAGGGGGTGTTTCCGTTGAAAAAAATGATCCTAACAGTAGGTCTAAGCTCAATGATTGCATTAACGGGCTGTTCAGCAAATGGAGATCAAAGCAGCGGTTTAAAAAATGATGATAGGGGTGCTGGTACCCCGCAAAATGTAAATAACCCGTCGCAATATTATGACGAGGATAATCGTAATCAAGACAACCATAGTGAAGATTTTGGCTTTACCCGCACGAATAAGGCTACGGTAGATGGAAAAAACATCGCCAATAAAACGGCCTCCATCGATCGGGAACAGCTAGCTGATATGATTTCAACACTAAGCGTTCAGCTACCAAATGTCAATGATGTCGCGACTCTCGTTACAGATGAAGAAGTGCTTGTCGTTTACGATACGGATACGAAAAACCGTACGGAAACAGCTGACCAAGTGAAACGCACAGCAATGGGCGTTGTTCCCCGCTACTATCACGTTTACGTGAGTGACGACAAAACACACGCACAAGACATTGAGAATTTCGCAACTTTGGATTCTGACAGCAGAGGAATGGATTATACGATTGAGCAAACCATTAAAAATATGCTTAAATCCCCTCAAGGATACAAGATGAGTGAGGTAGAAAATGAGAATGGTGAAATGGTGAATGACAAAAAGGATAGCCACGATAATATCCACCAAAAAACCATGGATTAAGCCTATGAGTTTTTAAAAAGGTAAAGGACCGAATTGATTCGGTCCTTTTCCCCTTCTATTTCAACAACTCTTCGCCTTGAGTTTGTCTATGCTTGGCAGCAGCATTCACCTGTTCATCCGCATGATAAGAAGAACGGACGAGCGGGCCCGATTCGCAATGGCTGAATCCCTTTTCCAACGCCCTATCCTTTAATTCAGCAAATTCTTCCGGAGTGTAGTATTTCAACACCTTTAAATGTTTTCTGGTCGGTTGTAAATACTGACCGATCGTCATGATATCCACATTATTCGCTCTAAGATCATCCATCGTTTCAAGGATTTCTTCCCTTGTCTCCCCAAGCCCAACCATCAAGCTTGATTTGGTCGGTATCTCCGGATGCAATTCTTTCGCTCTCTTCAGAAGCTCCAATGACCGCTCATACTTCGCTTTAGCACGAACTTTATCGGAAAGGCTTCTTACGGTTTCTATATTATGGTTCAGGATATCTGGCTTAGCTTCCATCAACATTTTTATATTGTCGTATTCGCCACCCATATCGGATGGTAAAACCTCAATCGATGTAAAAGGGTTTTTACGACGGATGGCCCTGATCGTTTCAGCAAAAACAGCGGCGCCCCCATCCTTTAAATCATCACGGGCAACAGCCGTTATCACGACATGCTTTAAGTTCATCAAAACAACGGAATCTGCGACACGTTCAGGTTCCGCCCAATCCAATTCGTTAGGCAGTCCTGTTTGGACTGCACAGAACCGGCAAGCTCTCGTACAAATCTCGCCTAAAATCATAAACGTGGCTGTTCTTCTGACCGACCAGCACTCATGAATATTCGGACATTTCGCCTCTTCACAAACAGTATGAAGATTTTTCTCACGCATCATATTTTTTAGACCAATATAATTTTCATTTGTATTCAATTTGATTTTCAACCAGTCTGGCTTACGAAGAATTTCTTTATTAGTAGTAGACAAAAAAGTCACTCCATTCTGAGAAATTAAGACACCCTACTTTAACAATAATAACTCATATAGACAAGTTATAGGAGATTTACCAGTATTTATTTTTCATGTTTAAAGCTAAATCAGTAAAACTAAAGAAGAATAATAAACGTTAGAGTCAAAATCTCCAGTTATGTAAAATGACAAATACGAATTGTCTAAGAAAGGAGCTGCCTCTTTGAAAAATGGATTACTTTTCTTAATGGCCTGTTTACTTTTATTAAATAGCCAAATGCCAGCAGCTTCGGCAGCTGAAACCCCTGACCCTTATCCAGGGAGAATGGAGCTTTATAAAAATATGGAGGCGACCTTGCAAATCCCTTGGTATTACCTTGCAGGAGCTGATCAATATGAACATAACCTCCGGCTTTCCCGCAACGATTTAGAGCCTGCCAAGGGTCTGATAGGCATTCATATTGACCCTTCTAGATGGATAGGGGCCTTGAACCCCAACTTAACCGATACCAATCCACTATCCATCGCTTTTTTCGATGGATTAGGACAAGATGGCAATGGGGACGGAAAAGCCGAGCTTGAAAACGACACAGACCGGTTATATGCCTTTGCAAAACATCTTCTCTACTACGGTACAGATGAAGATAATATCCGAATTGGATTATTCGATTATTATCAGCGGGATAAGGCAGTCAGCATCATCATCGGCCATGCTAATATCTATAAAAAGTATGATAGGTTGGATTTACAGGAAAAAGCCTTCCCTGTACCTGTAAGGACTCATTATACGTATTTAAATACATGGGGAAGCGCACGGGGATGGGGAGGACGAAGGATTCATGAAGGAACGGATGTATTTGCGGATTACGGCCTCCCAGTTCGGTCAACGTGTTATGGAATCATAGAAATGAAGGGCTGGAATAAATATGGCGGATGGCGGATTGGGATTCGGGACTTGAATAATACGTATCATTATTTCGCCCATTTAAGTGGTTTTTCTGAAGGATTGAAGGTTGGACAAATCGTCGAGCCAGGGCAGGTCATCGGGGGTGTGGGCAGTACAGGCTATGGTCCTCCCGGAACGTCCGGAAAGTTCCCTCCACACCTACACTACGGGATGTACAAAGACAATGGAATCACCGAGTGGAGCTTTGATCCCTACCCTTATTTAAAAATGTGGGAACGGAAGGATCTTGCAAAAAAACAAAAATGACCAGCGTAAGGATTCTTGCGCTGCTTTTTGTTTTGAAACGAACATAAATCCCTGAACTTTACGCATAAGAATTAGTAAAGGGGGCTAAAGCGTGTTTCGAAAAAGATTCCGCCCAAAAAAATTCCGCAAAAAAGGACCTCTTCCCACCAGGAAAGTATTTCTTTACTCGTTTATCCTCTTCATCCTATCAAGCATCTTGACGCTTCGATACGTGGATAAAGAGATTGAACCGGTTATCATGAATGTGGCAGAAAATGAAATCAAACGGATTGCAACAGAGACGATTCATGAAGCAGTCGATAATAATATATCTACTATCAACTTGGAAAAGATCATCATCACAAATAAAAATGATGAGTCTAACCCTTCCTATAGTTTTGACCCTGGGATATATAATGAATTACGTTCCAACATTACCAAAGACATTCAAAATAACCTCGGAATAAAAAAAGGCAACCCATTTAACAAAAAAGGGCCAGCCAAGCTTGACGAGGAACAATATAAAACGGTGGTGTACTATATACCCCTCGGCGTTGTGACCGGAAATAGCCTTCTTTCCAATTACGGGCCAAAGATTCCCGTGAAAATGTCCGTCATCGGAAATGTCCAGTCGGATTTAAAAACCAAACTCACAAATGCCGGCATCAATAATGTTTATTATGAGCTGGCCGTGGATTTTAACGTCAATATTCAAATTGTCATACCATCGTTAACAAAAGAGACCAAAGTCAGTCAGGAAGTGAAGGTTGGCAGCCTTTTAATGCAAGGAGATGTACCAAGCTATTATAGCAACGGAAATGGCTCGATCCCACCAGCCATCATGAAGGACGATAAAAAGTAGAAAACAGCTTTGCCTCTATAGGGGTAAGCTGTTTTTTGGTATATTCAAGCATTCCTTAATCAGTAAATGGAGGTTGGTTTTTAAATCCACCTCATATGGTTGCATTAACTTTTCCTTATTTTCCTCAAGGATTCGAACGATGGGCCGATCACCTATTCCTGCATTCTGAGAAGCTACGATACCCTTTCTCCCATCATTAAGTTCTACGGTCAATCCGTTCGGATAAATGGCTACCGAACGCCTAAAAGCTTCAATTATTTGGGTATCAAACTTCGTTCCTGAACCTGCATAAAGAATTTCCAATCCCTCATGAGGCAGCATCGCCTTACGGTAAACACGATTGGAAGTAACCGCATCAAACACATCAGCCACCGCAATGATTTTCCCATAATAATGAATTTCATCCCCTTTGGCCCCACGGGGATATCCGGATCCATCCAGCCTTTCATGATGCTGATAGGCACAATTGGCAACGATGAGTGAAACAGTATAAACACTTTTAATAAGCTTAAACCCATACTCGGCATGCTTTTGAATGTGCACAAACTCTTCCTCCGATAACTTACCGGGCTTACGCAAAATCTCCACAGGCACAAGCATTTTGCCAACATCATGTAAAATGGCACCTACCCCGAGTATCTCCAACTGTTTTTCTTGTAGTTTGAGTTCCATCCCTAAAGCAAGTGTGTATAACGTCACATTAAACGAATGAATGAAAATATAATCATCATATGTATAAACATCAGCTAATAAAGTCAATAGTTCTTCGCTGTCTCTCAACTCGTCCAATATGTTACGAACTAAAGAAGTGAATTTTGTTGCAGCCTTCTCAATTGCAAACGAGCTATCCACCTTGACGCCGTTTTTTATTTCCAGAAAAGTCGATTCTATTGATTGGATGGCCTCTCTCCTTAATTCCCCAGAAATCGGCGGCCTAGGTATAATATCATCCGTTCTAGGATCTTGAATATAAACAAAGGGAATATTCAGGGAAACTAATCGATTGATCATTTTCTGAGTTAATGTTAACCCCTCGCTCAAAAGGACATTGCCCCGCTCATTATAGATGTTCATACCGAGACGCTCTCCTGGGGTAAGCGACTCTGTAATGGATAGTCTCATACTAATACTCCGTTTCAGATTCAAGATTTTAAATAGTTCTTTATAAGAAATATCGGCTATATTTTGGAAAATTCAACCTTAAACCTATATTTTTTTACCCAAAATAAAGGCTTCCTTCTAATTAAAGGAAAGCCCCATTCATTATATCATTTTCATCAAGGCTTTCCTGCCAATCATTCCTCGATGGATGCCTTTTTCTTCAGCCTCCCAAGTTACGGTTTCGAGAGGTGCATTTAATAGCTCTTCTATCGTTTTAACACCTATAGCCCTTCCTGCAAGAATTCTGCGATCTCTTAACGTATCATTTAAAAGTCCGACATCCAAGGCTCCACACATGATATATCCCTTTTCAGACGCTACAGCAAGCAGATTCGTTTTGGGCAGTTGAACGGAAATGGCCATAAATGTTTGATTATCTATACTTATTGGCATCATGTTAATCAATTTGATTCTACCCCCTCTTTCTCATACATTATGAAAAAGAGAGAGAAATCGTGATATATACCTAGTCTTCGGGATACATTTTTTTCAACTTCCATAATAAGATATCCCGTAAAAATTCCGGCATTAAGTATTTCTTACGTTTGGAGCGCTGGATGCTTGGGAAGAAGTGCCCGAACGTAAACATATCGGGAAGAGCCAATTTATAGGACTGCTTCGGTTGAATCTTCTTCCCCTTGATCAGGATTTCTTTGACGTATCCCTTTTCCGTAACCTTAAATTCTATCTGGTCATAGTGCATGACTCCCATGATCTTTCCGCGAAAGCCGAAGCCCTTCACCTGAAGATGTGGCCATTCCTCGTTTCGCGAAAGCATGAGGATTTCCTTCAATTCTCGGCCATTCACTTCCACGATACATGGATTAATCGGGTGGGGACAAATCTGGTGAATGTCCCCTTTGGAGACAGGACCTTGTGCCAACCCTTCCAGTAATAGCCCAGCATTTACAAAGGAACAGTCCGCTCCGCTCCACTCTCTTAATGCTTCTCCCAGAATCTTCGTAAGAGGTGATCCATTAAACCAATCATTTTCCAGAGGATTAGGTAAGGATAGGACAACTTGATTGAGGGCTTTTCTCCCGAGTTGGTTCATCTCTTCAATCCAGCTTTGCTCGCCCTCCAATTCGGGAAGGTCGTTGGTGTCATAGAGCATGGCCGTCTTTTTGGTGATTTCTTTTTTGTCATTGAGGCTCAATTCCACTTGTCCAATGAAATAACCATATTTCCCTGCACCACAAAGTAATGCTTGATTGACCATCTTTCCTTGATGAAGGATATGATGAGTATGTGCACCAAGAATGATATCGATTTCCGGAAAGTCTTCTGCCATTCTTTCGTCATCATGAATGCCAAGGTGAGAAAGAATGATTACTACATCCGCCTTATCCTTAATCTGTTGTAACTGTCTTTGTAATTCTGCAAACGGTTCGGTTATATGCCAGTCCAATGCTAGATAAAACTTTTGAAAAAAGGCAGTCAATCCAATCATGGCTAGCTTTGTACCTTTTTCTGTAGTATGTATCCAATAAGGTAGTGCCCAATCTGGCCTTGTATCATTCAGATAATAGATATTAGCTGCCAAAACCTTGAAATGGGCATCCTTATATAACGTGTCCAACGCTTCATGAGGCACGGTGATGCCTTCGTTATTGCCAATCGTTACATATTGATAGCCAGCTTCATTCAGTAAATCGATATTCCCCTTTCCCATTGTGCCTTCTGAGAATGGGTGCCAACGGTCAACATGGTCTCCTATATCTAATATGACCGCTTCCTCTCCCGTTTCTTGATGAAGTTGTCTTCTTTCTTTAAGAAACTTATCAATACGAGGCCAATTTTCAAAATGACTGTGAAAATCATTGGTGTGATATAAATGTATGATTTCTGACATCATTTTTCCTCCTCGTTATCCTGTTATACCTTGATAAATAAGACGTATACCGATAATGATCAAGACAATTTTCAGCATCTTTTCAAGTGCAGAACTGTTCAGGCGCGTATTGATAAAAGCACCCAGTTTAGCACCAATCCAAGCTCCTGGAATCAAAGTAAGTGCATATGGCCAATTCACATTACCAAGAGAGATATGTGTAATTGAATTCGTAATGGAAGACAAAAACACCATGAACATTGACGTTGCTACTGCCACATGAGGGGGAAAAAAAAACACCAGCATCATGACCGGAACCATCAACGATCCTCCGCCAATGCCAAATAAACCGGAACTGATTCCAACCACAAAAGAGATGGAAATGGCCACTAAAGGACGATATCCATAAGTGGATGCCTGCCCGTTTTTATTTTCATACGTCTTGATGACCTTCCCCGTCCCTGGTTTGAAGACCATTGGCCGCAATTTGTCTTTCACTAATAAAACGATGGCCATTAAAACCATGAAAAGACCGAAATACAGCGAAAATGCGTCCACCTTTAGGATCTTGTTTACATAAGCACCCATGATACCACCTGGAGCGCTCCCTGCAAAGAAAATCAGACCGGCTTTATAATCCACTACTTTGTGTTTCAAGTAGGTTAATGTGGATGCCAAACCGGTGAAAATCATGATGACCGTTGATACACCGACAGCCACTTGTGGCGTCAAGTCATCCATAATTTCTGTCGAACTGCCCAGAAATAACAGTGAAGGGACGATGATAATTCCCCCACCTAATCCTACAAGAGCCCCGATTGTTCCCGCTAATAAACCAACACTGATTAATAGTAACCATATCATGAAAGAAATCCGCCTTTATCGATTTGTGAGCCCGAGCTCTTCCTCTAGTTTGCCCACACAGTCTTTAATAATTATATCGTTCCGATTAAAACAAACCAAGCTGCTTAGGAGCTAATCCTTCATAGGTAACACCTAGCAAATCGATAAACTGTTTGGCATTGTCCGCCGCGTCTCCACCAGAGTTATTATTGAATAATACATATACATCCTTACTCTGTTTTTCTAGTATGCGGATTTTCTCCACCCAGTCGGCTAATTCCTCTTTATTGTATCTATATAGGTAGCGCACCTCTCGCCAGTTAACTCCAGAAGCTGGTTTCTGCCAACCATGGATATTACGGCCATGAAAGCGCACCAAGGTTTTGTCAGGATGCGTAGCGTGGAGTACGAGGGGAATAGATCCCTCTCCTGCCTGTGGCTCGTCACATACCGTATGTATCCATCCTTCCTTCTGTAAGAATTCAAGCGTTTGTTGGACCATATTCGGTCGGTACCAACTTTGGTTCCTAAATTCAATGGCCACAGGTATATCCCCCATCTCAGCTTTACACCAACGGAGATAGTTAACATTCTCCCGTTTACAATCAAACCATGGCGGGAATTGAAACAGGGCCATCGTAAGCTTACCGGATTTTTGAAAGCCTTCAAGGGAATCCCGGAATGCTGCGAACATCTCTTTCTTACTATCAAAAGGAATCTCCCCACGTTGGTGACCTGTCATTCCCTGATAGGCTTTTACGACAAATTGAAAGGAACTAGGCGTCTCTGCAACCCATTTCTCGATATTTCTCTTAGGTTGAATTGCATAAAAGGATGCGTCCACTTCAACAGCTGGAAAATGGGCCCCATATACCTTCAATTTGTCACGGTTAGGAATTTTATCAATAGATAATGAATCATGGTCACCCCATCCTGTCAAACCAATGTATATCACTTTTCACCCCTCCTTAACAACATTACATCATACTTTTTTTACCCTTTCACGTATGACTTCAATCCAAGTAAAGTCAGAAGGTCCTTCTCTCTTTTCATACTTACTCAAGCTATTGCTTTTATTTTATCATGTTCCATCTACCTGAATTCTGTTAATTCATTTGAGTGGTAAAAGAAAAGACAATAAAGGGGGTCTTTCCACGACTCCCAAATGGTCACTTAATTACTCATCATGATGCCTAACTCCTCCATTATGATCCCTTCCATGACTCTTAGAACGTCCTCCTGAAACAGGTTGGGAATGAGGTTCTCCCTTTTTTAGATATATTCCTGTCATACCCAAAACGATAGTCAAACAAATTCCGCCAAAAACCCACTCTTTATATTGGATGATCCAATCCACAAAAATCCACCTCTAACTATTATGTATGCATGACGCCCTACTGCTATTTACACTGTTTCAGGCAAAAAAACACCTATTTAATGGCACTTTCTTTCATTTGAAATAACTATTTGAAAATAAAAAATAGAAGGAGACGAACTTTTTAAGTTCGTCTCCTTCCTGCAAAGAAAATCTGAAATGGTACAAAGACTGCACGTTTGATTTCTTCCCTCTAACGCTTAAATTGCAACGTAAAAGAAATTAACCGATAGAGCCTTCCATTTCAAACTTGATTAAACGGTTCATTTCGACCGCATATTCCATTGGAAGTTCTTTTGTGAATGGTTCGATGAAGCCCATAACGATCATTTCTGTTGCTTCTTGCTCAGAGATTCCGCGGCTCATCAGATAGAACAGTTGCTCTTCTGATACTTTGGAAACCTTCGCTTCATGCTCAAGAGAAATGTTATCATTTAGAATTTCATTGTAAGGGATTGTATCAGATGTAGACTGATTATCCATGATTAATGTATCACATTCGATATTCGAGCGGGCTCCCTCGGCTTTACGTCCGAAATGGACCATACCACGGTAAGTTACTTTCCCGCCTTGTTTAGAAATCGATTTTGACACGATTGTTGAAGAAGTGTTAGGTGCAAGGTGAATCATTTTCGCTCCTGCATCCTGATGTTGACCTTTACCAGCGATGGCAATGGATAATGTCATACCACGAGCACCTTCGCCTTTTAAGATGACGGCTGGGTATTTCATTGTCAATTTAGAACCGATGTTGCCATCAATCCATTCCATAGTTGCATTAGCATCACAAACTGCACGTTTCGTAACTAAGTTAAACACGTTGTTAGCCCAGTTTTGAATCGTTGTATAACGGCAATATGCGTCTTTCTTGATGACAATCTCAACTACCGCACTATGAAGGGAATTAGTTGTATAAACTGGTGCTGTACAACCTTCTACATAGTGAACAGAAGCTCCTTCGTCAACGATGATCAGCGTACGCTCGAATTGACCCATGTTTTCAGAGTTAATACGGAAGTATGCTTGAAGTGGAGTATCCACTTTCACGCCTTTTGGAACGTAGATGAATGATCCACCAGACCATACAGCTGAGTTCAATGCAGAGAATTTATTATCTGTTGGCGGAATTGTTTTACCGAAATGCTCACGGAAGATATCTTCATTTTCACGAAGAGCGGAGTCCGTATCCTTGAATACGATTCCCATATCTTCTAATTCAACCTTCATGTTGTGATAAACAACTTCAGATTCATATTGAGCAGAAACCCCTGCCAAATACTTTTGCTCTGCTTCAGGAATCCCCAATTTATCAAATGTCTGCTTGATTTCATCAGGCACTTCATCCCATGATTTCTCGGATTTCTCAGATGGCTTCACATAGTATGTGATTTCATCAAAGTTTAAGCTATTTAAGTCTCCGCCCCACTGAGGCATTGGCATATTGTAAAAATGCTCTAATGATTTCAAACGGAAATCAAGCATCCATTGTGGTTCATCCTTCATACGTGAAATTTCTTCCACGATTTCTTTTGTTAGGCCGCGCTTTGAACGGAAGATAGAAATATCTTTATCCGCAAAGCCATATTTATAATCGCCAATCTCAGGCATCTTTTTAGCCATAGCTTGTATTCCTCCATTTCAAATGGCTGAATCTACAACAGCTCATTTAAATTTAATTATTCCTTTAAACCTTTTTCCATGGCCTTCCAGGCTAGAGTCGCGCACTTAATTCGTGCAGGGAACTTCGAAACCCCTTGAAGTGCTTCGATATCACCAAGATCGATTTCATCATTATACTCTTTTCCTTGTATCATTTCAGAAAAAGTCTGTGACATCGCCAAAGCCGTATCTATATCTTTTCCCTTGATCGCTTGTGTCATCATAGACGCTGAACTCATCGAGATTGAACAGCCATCGCCATCGAATTTAACATCACTGACCTTATTGTCATCGATTTTCATCGTTAAACGAATACGGTCACCACATGTTGGATTATTCATATCGATGGTCAAACTTCCATCTTCAAGCATACCTTTGTTACGAGGTTTCTTATAGTGATCCATGATGACCTGACGGTAAAGTGTATCTAAGTTATCAAAAGACATTACTGAAATACTCCTTCGTTTTGACAAGCCCGGACACTAGCTTATCGATCTCTTCTTCCGTGTTATAGAGATAGAAACTTGCTCTTGCTGTCGATGATACGTCCAGCCATTTCATTAAAGGCTGTGCGCAATGATGACCGGCACGGACAGCGATTCCATCTGCATCTAGGACGGTAGCCACATCATGTGGATGGACGTCATTAATATTAAAGGTTACTACACCTGCACGTTTTTCTGGATCTTTTGTTCCATAAATCGTGAGGCCTTCCACTTCAGATAATTTTTCGATCGCATAGGCGGCAAGTTTGTGTTCATGCTGTTCGATTTGATCCATGCCAATTCCTTCTAAGAAATCAATGGCAGCACCAAGGCCGATGGCACCTGCAATGATGGGAGTCCCAGCTTCGAATTTCCAAGGAAGTTCTTTCCAAGTAGACTCATATAAGCCAACGAAGTCAATCATCTCTCCACCAAATTCAATTGGCTCCATTTTTTCAAGAAGTTCCTTTTTGCCATATAAAACACCGATTCCAGTAGGACCGACCATTTTATGACCAGAAAGGGCAAAGAAGTCACAATCCAGATCACGCACATCCACTTTCATATGAGGTGTACTTTGCGCTCCATCCACAACCATGATTGCATGATGTTCATGTGCGATCTTTGCAATTTCCTTGACTGGATTAATAACGCCAAGCACATTAGAAACTTGCATGACAGAAACGATTTTCGTATCGTCCGTGATGGTAGCTCTCACATCATCAAGCGAAATCGTTCCATCCTCTTGTAGAGGAATATATTTCAATACAGCACCTTTTTCTTTTGCTAGCTGCTGCCAAGGAATGATGTTACTATGATGCTCCATATAAGAGATGACAATTTCGTCACCTTCTTTAATGTTTGCACCACCGTAACTTTTCGCTACGGTATTTAAAGATGTGGTTGTTCCTCTAGTGAAAATGATTTCTTCAGTAGAGGAAGCATTGATGAATTTACGAACCTTTTCACGTGCACCTTCATACGCATCCGTAGCTTTTGTTCCTAGTGTATGCACACCACGGTGAACATTAGAGTTGAAACCGCGGTAATATTTTTCAATCGCTTCAATAACTGCAGCCGGTTTTTGAGAAGTAGCCGCGCTGTCTAAATATACTAATGGCTGACCATTGACTTCTTGATCTAATATCGGAAAAAGCTTACGAATTTCGTATGGGTTCATTACTGTACTTTCCTTTCAATGACCTCGACAAGTTGCTTTTTAACTCCTTCAATAGGAAGTTGGTTAACAACAGGGGCCAAGAATCCGTGAATGACAAGTCTTTCAGCTTCTGTTTTCGAGATACCACGGCTCATCAAGTAGTAAAGTTGCAGTGGATCAACACGCCCAACTGATGCAGCATGTCCTGCAGTTACATCATCTTCATCAATTAGAAGGATTGGGTTAGCGTCCCCACGGGCTTTTTCGCTTAACATCAATACGCGTGATTCCTGTTCAGCATTAGCCTTAGTCGCCCCATACTCAATCTTCCCAATACCATTAAAGATTGTGGATGCACTGTCTTTCATCACACCATGCTTAAGGATAAAGCCTTCAGAACGTTTTCCGAAATGTACAACAGCTGTCGTGAAGTTTTGTTTCTGCTCTCCACGTCCAACTACTACTGATTTTGTATCTCCGTAAGAGCCATCACCCATCAGATAAGTTGTGTTATCAGAAATCGTATTTCCATCGTTCATCAAGCCAAGTGCCCATTCAATACGTGCATCACGTGCAGCTACCCCACGGCGGTTCACATACGTTGTGAAACCTTTAGAAAGGGTATCAACAGCACCGTATTCTACTTTAGCATTTGCATTTGCAAACACTTCCGTTACGATATTAGCGATGCCTTCATTAGATTCAACAGCCGAGAAGTAATTCTCTACGTACGTTACAGAACTATTATCTTCAGCCACGATCAATACGTGATTAAAAAGTGTAGTTTCAGGATTATCCACCAGGAATACCGCTTGGATTGGATCCTTGATTTCTACATTTTTTGGAACATATAGGAATGCCCCTCCGTTAAGTAGTGCAGCATGCAAAGCTGTTAAACGGTGTTCATTAACTTTAACACCATCTTTCATGAAATATTTCTGAACTAGCTCAGCATGATCGCGAGCAGCTGTGAAAATATCCGTGAAAATAACGCCTTGTTCTTTGATTTCGGCTGACAAATTAATGTGTGCCGGCGTATTGTTGCGTTGAATATATAAGTTTTCATTTTCTTCAATGATGGATTTAATTTCTTTTGGAAGCTCTTCTAAAGAAGCAAAAGCTTCACTTTCAACCGTATGAGATTGGAAAGAAGAAAAATTCCATTTATCTATTTTAGTTTTATCCGGTCTAACCATCGGAAGCTCTTCTAAACCTGAAAAGGCTTTGATTCGAAGCTCTGATAGCCAAGATGGCTCATTATTTTTTGTTGAATAAGAGCTTATGTCCTCTTTTTCAAGCGATAATTTCATTTCTGTAGTCATTGCAAATCCTCCTACTTACGCTTCTTCGCCAACAGTTTCGTCTTCAATGCCTAATTCTTGTTTAATCCAGTCATAACCTTCTGCTTCTAATCGTGCAGCTAATTCAGGACCGCCAGATTTAACGACGCGACCTTGCATCATAACGTGTACAAAATCAGGTGTAATATAGTTCAATAGACGTTGGTAGTGAGTGATGATCAAGCAACCAAAATCTTCTCCGCGCATTTCATTGATTCCTTTTGAAACGACTTTAAGTGCATCGATGTCAAGACCTGAGTCAATTTCATCCAGAATCGCGATTTTTGGTTGAATCATCATTAATTGAAGGATTTCGTTACGTTTTTTCTCTCCACCGGAGAATCCTTCATTCAAATAACGTTGCGCCATATCTTCATCCATTTCAAGGAACTCCATGTTTTTGTCCATTTGACGGATGAATTTCATAAGTGAAATCTCGTCGCCTTCTTCACGGCGTGCATTGACGGCTGAACGCAAGAAGTCTGCATTTGTAACCCCACTGATTTCACTTGGATATTGCATAGCAAGGAAAAGACCAACACGAGCACGTTCGTCAACTTCCATCTCCAATACATCTTCACCATCGAAAGATATGCTTCCGCTTGTTACTTCATATTTAGGGTGACCCATGATTGCTGAAGATAAAGTGGATTTACCTGTTCCATTTGGCCCCATGATTGCATGGATTTCTCCGCCTTTTACTTCAAGGTTTACCCCTTTTAAAATTTCTTTGCCTTCTATTGATACATGAAGATCTTTAACCACTAATGTTGAACCTGACATAATAATACCTCCGTGAACTTAATTCCTATTTTATTACAGAAAGTAAAAATCACTTTCTTATATAGTTTTCTTGAAAAATCATTCTCACTTTATTCTCATTACAATTTTATAACAAATCCAATTTAGAATCAACTAATATAGACGGGGGTTTTTACTCGCTCCGGAGTGGAAACCTGTCCTATTGTTGCAAAAAGACCATCTAAAGGCTTTTCCATGCAGATTATGCCCTTATTTTAGCTTTTGTTAATGTGAATTATTTATTCGAGGGTTCCCTCCTATAAAATATTCCCAAAACATTTTAATGGAAGACAATTGGCCCTTGAAATAAAAAAACGGCTTGCATGAGGATGTAAATGATCCACTTAGTACAATAGATCACTTCCCATTTTACCTCTACAAACCGATTTTTAAAAGTCTATAATATATGCTTATGCGTGTATTTTACGTTGCAGTTCCAGTACCATTTTATTGCATTGTTCATGTTCCCTATCTCTTACTTTTTCAACCTCGATACGAAGGTCTAAATTTCTGCTGTACTCACTGTACCCAACCCCATGTGATAACTGCATAGCTTTTTCCATTTCGCTCGTTACGTTTAAATCTAAAGTATTGATAGTGAACCATCCTTTCAAATTTGTAAATCAATTTTGTTACCCTGTTTATTCTATACCCTAGGTATTCAACTTTAAACCCCAAAACAAAAACGACCAGAAAATTCCAGGTCGTTTTTTCGTTACTTTACTCTTTAACAGGCACAACTGCACCATCGTATTCTTCAAGGATGAAATCTTGAATTTCTTTGGAATGTAACACTTCTACAAGCGTTTTGATTTCTTCTTTGTTTTCGTCCCCTTTATTCACAGCGATAACGTTCACGTATGGTGATTCAGAATCTTCTATTGCAATAGAATCTTTAAGCGGATTCAAGCCAGCATCGATCGCATAGTTAGAGTTGATCAATACAGCATCACCTTCACCGCTTTCAAATATCTTCGGAAGCAATGCCGCTTCATATTCTGCATCAAATTTAAGCTTTTTCTTATTCTCAACGATATCTTTTTCAGTTGCTGTCGTTTTGTCTATGCCTTCTTTAAGTTTAATCAAGCCATTTTTTTCTAAAAGTGATAATGCACGGCCATGGTCTGCAACAGAACTGCTTAAAATAATGGTTGCCCCTTGCGGAAGCTTATCAATGCTTTTATATTTTTTTGAATATAAACCAATCGGCTCGATGTGAATGCCACCTGCATTAACAAAATCATATCCATTTTCCTTGATTTGAGCTTCTAAATAAGGAATGTGCTGGAAGTAGTTAGCGTCTAACTCTTTCTCATCCAAAGCTTTGTTTGGTAAAATATAGTCTTGGAATGTCTCGATTTCCAATTCAATGCCTTTCTCTTCTAAAAGAGGTTTCGCTTTTTCAAGGATTTCAGCATGCGGTACATTCGATGCCCCAACCACTAATTTCTTCGTTTCTTTTTCTGTATCCCCACTACCTGAATCTTTCTCTTTATCCGTTCCGCAAGCTGCCAGTGCAATTGATAATACTAAAACTAACGCAAATCCTAAAAACTTTTTCATCCGGTACATCTCCCCTTATCGTTTATCCAATTTAGTTGTAAACACATCTCCGATAATCTGAATGACGAAGACGATTATTAATATGACGATCGTCGCTACCAAGGTAACGTCGTTGTGATTCCGTTGATAACCGTCCAGATAGGCTAAGTTACCCAACCCACCTGCTCCTATGACACCGGCCATTGCCGTGTACCCGACCAATGCAATTGATGTTACAGTGATCCCTGAGATGAGTGCAGGCATCGACTCTGGAAGCAGGACTTTAAAAATGATGGTACTTGTTTTGGCCCCCATTGATTTAGCTGCTTCTATGACGCCTTTATCGATTTCACGCAGGCCAATTTCAACCAATCGTGCATAAAATGGAGCGGCACCAATGATCAAAGCCGGTAATGCCGCATCCTCACCAATCATGGAACCGACAATCGATTTAGTGAATGGAATCAATAACACAATCAAGATAAGGAACGGGATGGAGCGGAAAATATTAACGAAAGCACTCAATACCCCATTGATGCCCCGATTCTCCCACATATTCCCCTTACCTGTTAAAAAGAGAAGCAAACCCAATAATATGCCCAGAATAAAGGTAGCTACAACCGAGATACTTGTCATATATAGCGTTTCTTTCGTCGCTTCGATAATGTCTTCCCAATCTACATTCGGCAATAATTCTTCAAGCATGAGTAATCACCTCCACGCCAACTTGCTGTGCTTTTATGAATTCGATTGCGCGGAGCATTTCATCTTCATTACCATCAAGGTGAATAAACAATGTTCCATATGAACCGCTTCTGGTTTGAGAAATTTTCCCTTGGACAATATTGACTTCCAACTCGAAATTACGAACCAATTTGGTGATTAACGGGCTCTCTGCATGATCTCCGACAAATGTCAGCTGAATCACTTTTCCAGCTGGATATCGTTCAAACAAATGCTCCATCGTTTCTCTTGTCTCTTCTGGTTCTGTCACCTGTTGAACAAAACGCTTGGTCATTTGTTCTTTCGGATTTCTGAAAACGTCCAAAACAGCTCCTTGTTCCACTACCCGGCCATTTTCCATCACCGCAACCCGGTTGCAAATTTTACGGATGACATGCATCTCGTGTGTAATCAAGACAATCGTCAATCCCAGTCGCTGGTTGATGTCCACAAGCAATTCCAAGATTGAATCCGTTGTTTGGGGATCCAAAGCGGACGTCGCTTCATCACACAATAGCACTTTCGGGTTATTGGCAAGGGCCCTCGCTATACCAACCCTTTGTTTTTGACCACCACTAAGTTGTGATGGAAAGGCCTTTTCCCTTCCTTCTAGACCGACTAACTTTATCAGTTCATTAACACGTTTGACACGCTCTTGTTTGCCTATTCCCGCAATTTCCAAAGGAAAGGCTATATTTTCCTGCACAGTCCTTGACCACAAGAGGTTAAAGTGTTGAAAAATCATGCTTATCTCTTGACGGGCTTTTCGAAGCTTAGATCCTTTGATAGTGGACACTTCATTTTCTGCAACGACCACCGATCCTTCAGTAGGCGTTTCCAGCCCATTAAGCATCCGGATAAGCGTGCTTTTCCCCGCTCCACTGTACCCTATGATTCCAAAAATCTCACCTTTATTTATCTTTAAATTCACACTATTCACAGCGTGAATCGTTTCATTATTCCCTTTTCCTGTTCGAAAAAGTTTACTAACGTTTGACAATGTAATCATCTATGCTCACCTCTTTATCCAATAAAACCTATGAATTTAGTTGATTTATATTTGTGACATCCTACCATTTATGACTGTAAAGAAATAGAAAAAGCCCTTCTGCATGAGCAGAAAGGCAGGGAAAAGCAGGCCTTCCTCTCATCTCCCAAAGCGATTACGCTTTGTGTGAATTGGCACCTTTCCAAGGAAAATCCTTGTCGGTTGCCGGGTTTCAACGGGCACATCCCTCCACCTCTCTTGATAAGAGCTATATATGGACTATTCTTTTATCATTACGTTCATTTTACTATGGTGAAATTCTATCACAGATAAAAAAGGAGTGCAATGGATAATTACTGAGACACTTGGATTGCTATTAAACTGTTTTTGAGTTCACCGAAACGGTATTCGTCGCTTTTTCAATAGCTTGCTCTAAATCCTCGATTAAATCTTCCACATTTTCTATTCCGATTGATAACCGTACCTGATCTGCACTAACACCTGCTTGAACCAGACCTACCTCGTTCAATTGTTGGTGAGTTGTACTCGCGGGGTGGATAATTAAGCTCTTCGCATCCCCCACATTGGCAACATGTGACCATAACCCCACTGAATTGATGAGTTTCGCCCCCGCTTCACGTCCTCCTTTAATGCCAAATGTCACCACAGATCCAGGTCCCTTAGGCAAGTATTTATCTGCAAGGGCTTTATCGGGATGATCATCATTACCCGGATATGAAACCCAGGAGACTGCCGGATGTTCTTCCAAGAATTGAATGATTGCCCTCGTATTTAAAAGGTGCTCTTTCATCCTTACATGCAGTGTTTCCAAGCCTAGAGTAAACTGGAAGGCACTTTGAGCACTTAAAGTTGGCCCCATATCCCGAAGCAATTGGACACGTGCTTTGGTGATAAAGGCAGCAGGTCCTACTGCCTCGGAGTAGACAAGCCCATCATAACTTGGATCAGGTTCGGTAAAGCCTGGATAGTTAGGTGAATTCCAATCGAATTTACCTCCATCAATAATGACACCGCCTAATGTGGTACCGTTGCCCAATAGCCACTTTGTGGCTGAATGGATGACGATATCCGCTCCGAACTCTATCGGCTGGCACAGATATGGTGTCGCAAAAGTGTTATCGATAATCAATGGGACACCGGATTCATGGGCTATGTCGGCCACCGCTTCTATATCTAGAACCCTTAAACTTGGATTGCCAATCGTTTCAGCGAAAATGGCCTTCGTTCGTGGAGTGATGGCTTTTTTGAAATTTTCCGGATCATCGGGAGAGACGAATTTCACTTTAATTCCGTACTTAGGAAGAGTGTTTTCAAATAGATTATATGTGCCGCCATATAATGTAGAAGCAGCAATAATCTCATCTCCCATAGTAGCAATGTTTAGAATGGCAAGTGTTATCGCAGCCATGCCACTTGCTACTGCCAATCCACCAATGCCTCCTTCCAACAGGGCCATTCTTTCTTCAAAAACGCTGACAGTTGGATTATGAAGCCGTGTATAGATGTATCCACTTTCCTTTAGTCCGAACAGATTCGCCGCATGATCTGTATCTTTGAACAAATAAGCATTGCTTTGATAAATAGGCACAGCACGGGCGCCCGTTTCGTCAAGCTGAAGGCCACCATGCACACTTAAAGTTTCAAAACGGAAATTTTTCTCTGTCATCATTTTCTCCCCTTTTTCTATGGTTTTAGTAGGAATTATTAGGGATGCTATCTCATTGCTTATGAAAAAAGAAGAAGTTTGACCCCTCTTCGCTCTGAATACTCACGCTGAAGGAATTATCTTTAAAAAGCAGAAGTGAAACTATCTTTTTTCTTCTCTTTTACGAACCACTAAACGATTCAACATATACTTATTACAAAATATAGCACTTTAGTCGTAGCCAGTCAACAAACTATTAGAATATTCAATTATTTTATAAAATTACTATATTGCTTTTTGCATACAACAAAAAACCAATCCTACAGGATCGGCTTTTAGCTTATTTCTTTCATCAATCCATATAAATAGGGTACGGACTGAAAGGCATATATTTTCTCGATTAGCTTCCCTTTTCTAAAAAGCAATAAGCAAGGTACACTCTCAATTTCATATTCTTCAGCCAGTGGCTGGACATAATTCATGTTCATCTTTCCTGCCTTCATTTCTGGGAATAGCTCAAGTGTTATGGAAAGCATCCTAGAAGCTACCTGGCAGGTACCGCATAAAGGCGTATAGAGATATAAGCTAAAGGTATCCCCTCGGTCAACAGCCTGCTTAAAATCTTTTTCTTTCCATTCCTCCATCAGTTAATCTTCCATCCTTTAACTTAAGAATTTGGCTTTCACATTCATATTCGCAGTCATAAGCACGGAAGCAATGTGATGTTCTGGGGTATCCTCCACTTCCTTGTACATCTTATCTATGTACAAATGATTCGCTTCGGGCAATTCACGACGAAATTGTTTCCTTAGTTTTTCCCCTGACTCATCTGCATCAAAAAGGATGTAAACATCCCGGCCTATCAATTCATCCACCATTTCATCCAGCTTAGTTAATGAGATTGTGCCGTTCGTACATCTAATTTCCACTTCTTCGTCTAAAACGGAAGCCACTTTTCGTTTATCGGAACGGCCTTCAACAATGATCACTTTATCAGGAATATCCCATTCCATCTCATCACCCCGCCTCAACTCGAATTGAAAAAGAGCAGGCTCTTTAAAGCCTCCCCTCACTTTCTTTAACCGTTTATCAGGCTTTCATATTCGTCGGCACTCATCAGTTGTTCAACCTCATTAGTATCTGATGGTTCAAGCACAATCATCCATGCTTTCTCAAATGGAGATTCATTAACGAATTCAGGATTGTCGTTAAGCTCTTCATTCACTTCAATGACCTTGCCACTGATAGGAGCATAAAGTTCAGAAACCGTTTTAACAGATTCTACACTGCCAAAAGGCTCGTTCGCCTTCAGTTCTGACCCAATCTCTGGAAGTTCCACAAAAACGATGTCCCCCAGTTCGGACTGAGCAAAGGCCGTAATGCCAATGCGTACTTTACCGTCTTCCGTTTTGACCCATTCATGTTCTTTGGTATAACGAAGTTCTTTTGGTGTTGTCATCATTAACTCCCCCATCTTACAGTATTTTTATCTATTACATTATAAGGTAGATTCTTTGTTATGATAAGGAATTGCCAAAATCTTTTGTAAAGTGTCAGTTCCAAGTCTGTTCGAATTGCTCTTCCTTAAAGCCTACTGTCACTTTCGAACCGTCAGTAACAATTGGTCTCTTCAAAAGCATACCATCCGTAGCCAAGATATCTAGCAATTCTGCTTCAGTGGCTTCTTTTAGCTTATCTTTTAAGCCTAGCTCCCGATATTTTTGCCCGCTAGTATTAAAAAACTTCTTCAATTCTAATCCACTACTTTTATAGAGTTGTTCAATTTCTGCCCGAGAAGGGGGATTTTCCACGATATGAATCGCCTCGTATTGCAATTCATGACTATCCAACCACTTCTTTGCATTAC
Organism: Peribacillus sp. NPDC097675; assembly: GCF_050277655.1. Taxonomy (NCBI): domain Bacteria; kingdom Bacillati; phylum Bacillota; class Bacilli; order Caryophanales; family Bacillaceae; genus Peribacillus; species Peribacillus sp. NPDC097675. The sequence goes on from NZ_JBNNSK010000007.1 coordinate 156,121, forward strand.
GGCATGTGCCGCATTTTGGGTACCAGTATAATGTTAAGCCCATTGTCTCACCACCTACCATTAGAATACCCGTTTTCTGGGGGCAATACAACGAAATACTCTCTCGTACTATCCCACATAAAAGAAAGGGAATACCCGATATCGGCATCCCCTTTCTTGTGCACTTTCCTAATGATTAAAGTGCATATTTCTCATTTTCAATTACTTTTACGGAAGCTTCGCGTTTTTTTGCAATGACATTGATTGGGTTATGTCTAGTCAACTTGCGAAGGGAAGCAAGCATGATGCGAAGTGTATCGCCAGTCTCCACAGCAATCAGGGTTTCTTTAGCATGTTGTTCGATTTCATTGAAAGCTTCTTGTACGAAGATTTCAGTGTAAAGCACTTTTTGTTGGTTCTTTTCTAGACCTGTAGTCGCAATTGCTTTTTCTGTACGTAATACCACTGACTCAGCTGCATAAGCAAGAGAAACGATATCCGCAATATTAGATAGGATTTCTTGTTCTTGATCAAGTTTTTTACCGAATTTTTGTGCAGCAAGGCCGGCAGCCAAAATGCCAATTTTCTTAGCATTTCTAACTAACATTTTTTCTTGTGCCAATGGCTCGTCACCTGGCTCTTCTGGCATCATCATCAATAATTCCTCTTGTAGACCTTGAGCTTTTTGAAGAAGAGGAAGTTCACCTTTTAGGGCTTTTTTCAGGAATGTACCTGGAACCAGTAAACGGTTGATTTCATTCGTTCCTTCAAAGATGCGGTTGATACGAGAATCACGGTATGCTTTTTCAATTTCGTATTCTTGCATGAAGCCGTAACCGCCATGAAGTTGAACTCCCTCATCGGTTACATAATCCAACACTTCTGAAGCGAAGAATTTGTTCAATGAGCACTCGATTGCGTATTCAGCAACTGCTGCAGCCATGGACTTGCCATCTTTTATTTGCTCATCAGTCAGCTTGCTTTGTCGTTGGTCATAAAGGCCGACCGTACGGTAAACAGAGCTTTCTGCTGCATAGATCTTAGAAGCCATCGTCGCTAATTTTTCTTTCGTTAAGTTAAAGTCGGAAATTTTCGTCTTGAACTGTTGACGTTGATTTGTGTAAGCAGCTGTAAGTTCAAGGGCGCGTTTTGAACCACCCACTGCGCCAACACCTAACTTATAGCGGCCAATGTTCAAGATGTTGAAAGCGATGACGTGACCTTTTCCAGCTACACCAAGAAGGTTTTCAACCGGAACCGCTACGTCTTCAAGGATTAATGTACGTGTAGAAGAACTCTTAATCCCCATTTTCTTTTCTTCAGCGCCTGTAGAGACACCTGGATACTCACGTTCTACGATGAAGGCGGAGAATTGTTCCCCGTCGATTTTAGCGTAAACACAGAACACGTCTGCAAATCCGGCATTCGTGATCCATTGCTTTTCTCCATTCAAAATGTAATGAGTGCCTTCAGCATTCAATTTTGCCGTAGTTTTTGCCCCCAACGCGTCAGACCCCGAGCTTGGTTCAGTTAAGGCATAAGCAGCAATTTTTTCACCTGTTGCAAGTAATGGAAGATATTTTTGTTTTTGCTCTTCATTACCGAATAACACGATTGGTAAAGATCCGATCCCTACGTGAGCACCATGGGTAATTCCGAAGCCACCGGCAAGTGCCATTTTTTCCGTGATTAACGCTGAACTAATTTTATCAAGACCAAGTCCGCTATACTCTTCCGGTACGTCAGCACCTAATAATCCAAGTTCCCCAGCATGCTTCAGTAACTTTACTGAACGGTCAAATTCATGATTCTCTATGTGTTCTACTTGTGGAAGAACTTCATTCACTACGAAATCTTCAGAAGTCTTGGCAATCATTTTATGCTCATCAGAGTAATCTTCTGGTGTAAATACTTGATCATACTTTATATCTTCAACTAAAAAGGCTCCACCTTTAATCAAGTTTTCTGTTGTTTGATTGGACATAAAAAATTCCTCCTAATATAGGCTAATTTTATAAAGGACCGGATACAGATGAACGCACCTGCATCCGGATAAAAAGGCTTATGCTAATAATTCGAAAACTCCAGCAGCACCCATACCGCCGCCGATACACATTGTAACGACCCCGAATTGTTGGTTTCTGCGTTTCATTTCATGTAGCAGGCTTAGAGTCAATTTGGCTCCCGAACATCCAAGTGGATGACCTAGTGCAATAGCGCCTCCATTGACGTTGACAATCTCTTCATTCAAGCCAAGCTCGCGAATGATTTGAATCGATTGAGAAGCGAACGCCTCATTCAATTCGAACAAACCAATATCGGATAGCTCAAGACCTGCAAGTTTCAGAGCTTTGGGAATTGCGGCTATCGGCCCGATTCCCATGATTTCCGGTGGAACTCCCGCTACCGCAAAGGAACGGAATTTACCAAGTGGCTTCATACCTAAAGAGGAAGCTTTCTCACCATCCATGACCATGACAGCAGCGGCACCATCACTTGTTTGTGATGAATTTCCCGCTGTAACGGATCCGGTCACAGAGAATGCTGGTCTTAGCTTTTTAAGCACATCGACCGTCGTCCCTTCACGAACGCCCTCATCTTGAGTAAACTGGAATGTTTTTTCCTGTAATTTTAAATCCGGTCCTACAGAACGGAGAGTTACGTCGACCGGCACGATTTCATCGGTGAATTTCCCTTCAGCAATGGCCTTCGCCGCTCTTTGATGGCTGCGTACAGCAAACTCGTCTTGGTCAATACGGGAAATCCCATATTTATTCGCAACCGCTTCCGCTGTGTGTCCCATACCCATATAATATTCAGGTGCCGTTTCAGCAAGATTCGCATTCGGACGGGTAACGTGCCCCATCATCGGTACTAAACTCATGGATTCTGCTCCACCTGCGATGACCGTATCACTTTGTCCGAGCATGATTCTTTCTGCTCCATAAGCAATACTTTGCAATCCACTCGAACAGTAACGATTGATTGTAATGGCCGGTACGGTGTACGGCAAGCCCGCCAACGCTCCAATATTCCTTGCCATATTCAAGCCTTGCTCTGCCTCAGGCATTGCACAACCAATGATCAAATCATCTATATTGCCTTCATAATTACCAGCGCGCTTTAATGTTTCCTTGACCACAATAGCCCCTAAATCATCTGGACGAACGTTAGCAAGAGAACCTTTTTTTGCTCTTCCTACCGGAGTCCTTGCTCCAGCTACTATTACTGCTTCTTTCATGAGGATCCCCCTTACTTCATTTTTAAGCTTTTAACCTATTGAACTATAGTTATATGACTCTATCTTTAACAGTCAGTTAGTTACGAAGTGGTTTTCCCTTAACAAGCATGTGTTGCATCCTTTGTTGGGATTTCGGTGTGGAAATCAATTTTAAGAATGCTTTTTTTTCTAGGTCCAAGATATACTGTTCATCTACTTCTGTACCGAATGGAAGTTTTCCTCCAGCCAGAACGTATGCAAGTTCTTTAGCAATGACCAGATCATGATCGGATAGGAAGCCTGATAGACGCATTGATTCAGCTCCTAAAAGAAGGGCGGCATAACCGGTTTCACCAACCACAGGGATTTTCGTGCGAGTTGGTGCTGTATACCCTTGGTCATACATAGAAATGACGGATTGCTTGGCATCATATAACTGGTGGTCTGAATTGACGCTGATTCGATCGGAAGAACCAAGGAAATTATTTTCCCGTGCTTCTTCAGCAGACGTCGATACCTTGGCCATCGCAACCGTTTCAAATACACGATTCGCTACCTTCTGTAAATCAAAGTCAACACCTTTTGGCATGCTCTTCAAAGTCTTTACATAAAGTTCTTTGGTTCCGCCGCCGCCAGGAATCAAGCCAACTCCAGCTTCTACTAGGCCCATATACGTTTCTGTCGTTGCCTGGATACGAGCAGCAGGAAGTGAAACTTCCGCACCTCCGCCAAGCGTCATATTAAATGGCGCCACTACGACAGGAACCGCACTATACTTAATCTTCAACATAGCTTTTTGGAATTGGCTAATTACCATATCCAATTCGAAAATGTTGTCATCCTGAGCTTCCATCAACATCATGGCGATATTGGCGCCAACACAGAAGTTTTTGCCCTGATTTCCGATGACAAGGCCTTTATAATTCGCTTCGGCTTCGTCGACAGCCGCATTGATCATTTGCATGATATCCAATCCGATTGCATTGTTCGGTGACGTGAACTCCAGAAGTACCACTCCATCGCCAATATCAATCAAACTTGCACCGCTATTTTTCTTAATTACACCTTTTTGCTTCTTGATTGCTTTAAGGTTGATCACCTTTGGATTCTCTTGAAGTTCTTTATATTCACCATTATGATAGTAGGAAACTACACCATTTACTTCTTTATAGAATGAAGTCATGCCTTTTTCCAGCATATCCTTCACCCATTGTGGAACAGCTACCCCTTCTTGTTCCAAGCGGGCTACTGATTTTTCAACACCAATTGCATCCCAGGTTTCAAAAGGTCCTGTCGACCAGCCGAAGCCCCACTTCATCGCTTGATCGATGGCCACGATATCATCAGCAATGTCACCAAGCAGTTGCGCTGAATATACGAGGGCTGGATTCAACACATTCCAAAGCAGATGACCTGCGCGATCCTCACTGTAAACAAGCGCTTTCATTTTATTAGAAAGACCTTTTGCTTGTTTAGCCATTTCTATCGACGGTGTTTTTAATTTTTTCCGTGGCTCGTATTCAAGGGTTTCAGGATTCAATTCAAGGATTTCCTTGCCTTTTTTCAGGAAAAATCCTTGTCCGGACTTGCTTCCAAGCCATCCGTTTTCAAGCATTTTATTCATGAAATCTGGAATGCGGAAAACTTCTTTTTCTTCTCCTTCAACCTGGTCATATACGTTCTTGGCTACATGTGCAAAAGTATCAAGACCAACTACATCAAGCGTACGGAATGTGGCACTCGACGCTCTTCCGATTAACGGACCTGTTACAGAATCCACTTCACCCACGCTGTATCCACCTTTTTGCATTTCACGAAGGGTAACTAGCAACCCGTAAGTACCAATCCGGTTAGCGATAAAGTTGGGCGTATCCTTGGCTTCAACAACGCCTTTACCCAGGACGTCTTCGCCAAATTGCTTCATGTATTCAAGCACTTCAGGAGCAGTGGCTTTAGTTGGAATGACTTCTAGTAGTTTCAAATAGCGTGGAGGATTGAAAAAGTGGGTCCCCAAGAAATGCTTTTGAAAATCTTCGGAACGCCCCTCCGCCATCGCTTCAATCGAAATGCCGGATGTATTGGAAGAAATGATGCTGCCCGGTTTACGATATTTATCAACCTGAGCAAAAACACTTTGCTTCACATCAAGTCTCTCCACGACGACTTCAATGACCCAATCGACTTCATTTAATCGGCTTATATCATCTTCCAGGTTCCCCGCTTCGATTAAGGCAAGATTTCCTTTAGCAGATAACGGAGCTGGTTTTTGTTTTAAAAGCTTAGTAATCGCAGTTTGACTAATGCGGTTACGTACTTGTTTATTTTCTAATGTAAGACCTTTTTTCTTCTCGTCCTCCGTCAGTTCACGAGGTACAATATCCAATAATAAAGTCGGAATGCCGATGTTAGCAAGGTGTGCAGCAATCCCTGATCCCATAACTCCTGACCCTAGAACAGCAGCCTTTCGTATTTGTCGAACCAAGTTCATATCCCCCTTACGCAGTATATTGAATGAATGCTCATTCATTTTTGTCCCAAAAAAATTTTGAATATTTTTTCTTATTACTAATATAGAATAAATTTGGAAATTCTGCAATGATTAAACAGGAAAAAAATATTTTTTTATCTTATGAACTCCTGGTTAGTTTTCATCGTTTAGAAGAAAATAACGAACAGGAGGTGACGTATACTCATGAAGCATAAAAATAATCCGTCTAAAGGAGCCGTAAGTGCCGCAAGTGTGAAGGGAAATGCCGGTCCTGGCGGTGAACGAAACAATGGAAAGAATAAGGTGAACAGCCAGAACAATCAGTTTAAAAAATAGAATCCTAAGCTGGAGTAGCCGTCCCTTATCTGGGGCGGCTCTCACTATTGCTATTTTTTAAGTAGCCCCTTTAGGACAAAAGCAACATTGGCAGGCCTCTCTGCTAGGCGGCGCATAAAATATCCATACCAATCCGTCCCATATGGAACATACACCCTAACTTTATATCCTTCTTCAACTAATTCCATCTGCTTTTCATTTCGGATGCCATATAACATTTGAAATTCAAACCGATCCGTAGTAATTCCATGTTTCTTTACAAGATTTTTCGTAAAGTCAATGATTTTATCATCATGGGTCGCTACAGCTGTATAATTCCCATTTAGCATATGCGTTTTTATGATTTTCTTAAAATTTGCATCCACATCGCTTTTCTCTGGAAAAGCGATCTCTTTTGGTTCTTTATAGGCACCTTTAACGAGTCGTAGGTTTGGATGCCATGCATTTAATTCGTCGATGTCTTTCTCCGTACGATAGAGATAAGCCTGTATAACCGTTCCGATATCATTATATTCAGCCTTGAGATTTTTGAACACTTCCAATGTCGGCTGACAGCGCGGAAAATCTTCCATATCCAGCGTAATGAACACTTGGCTTGCCTTGGCTTCCTCTAAAATCCTTCTCATATTCTTCATGACAACTTGTTCCGAAATATCCAAGCCCATCGAGGTCAGTTTCAAGGATACTTGTGAGTCGAGTTGATTTTGTGAGATGATGCGGATTGCTTCCAAACACTGACTAACCCTCTGTTCTGCTTCTTGCTGATTATCTATGAATTCCCCTAAATGATCGATGGTCACAGATAGTCCTTTTTGGTTTAACTCGGAAATGATTGCTGCAGCCATTTCCAGAGACTCTCCAGCTACAAAGCGGGCTGCCCCAAAACGCAAACCATATCTCCTCGCAGCCTTTGTCAGATGTCTATTCTTTGATAGAAATAGAAACAAGTCCCTCAATATTCGTTCCACTGCACTCCCTCCAAATCGTTGTTTGGAAAAACAGATGCCTATTAATGTATATTCGGACGATTATCCTAATCGAATATAAAAATTAAAAATGGGAAAATTAATCTTGATCAGGCCATATGAGGAGGTAGAATGATGGAACAACAAAATTCAATCAACAGTCAGCAACAAACAACTGGTTTCATGAAACAGCCACCGGACATTGTATCTGTAAAAGACAGTTTATACCTTAGCGATATGCTTTCCTGGAATTTGATTGCGATTAAAAAAGCACATTTTTTCGCGACCCAATGTACAGATCCTCAAGTTATCAATGCATTAACCCGCTGTGGACAAATGCATCAACGCCATTATGACAAGATTTTGTCCCACTTGGATCCAAACCAACAGCAAAATCAACAACAACAATTCCAGTAAAGGAGGTTTACTTATGCCCAATCAAAACAAAGTCCAAAATCCTGAAACACCAATTGCCAAGACACCCGAGATGAATGATCGCGACTTTTTAAATGATATGCTGGCAACAGAGAAGTATTTCTGTAACTCTTTTTCAGTTGCACTTCATGAATTAAGCAATCAAGCTCTATTTCAAGACATTTTCTCAGTCTCAAAAGAAAACCAGGAAATGCAACGGGAACTTTATAATCTAATGTTCGAAAAAGGCTGGTATAGTTTAGAAAAAGCGCAAACCGATAGCTTAAGTCAATCCTACCAACAATTTTCTGGATATAAAAATCAGCTCCCATATGGGTCCAATATTCAGTAAAGATAAAAATAGCCGGCCACGCTAGAGTGGGCCGGCTTCATTTTATATATCTGTCGAAAACATATACTTTTTATAGTGATAGCGTATGCTGAATATTAAGCCCATGGCCATCATATTCCCCATGAGCGAACTTCCTCCATAACTGATAAATGGAAGGGGGATCCCCGTAATCGGTAATATCCCGACCGTCATTCCGATATTTTGGAAAACATGGAACGTCAACATGCTGATGATACCAACGCAAATATATGTATAGAAGTTGTTTCGTGTATCCATTCCGGTTTTTGTAATATGGTAAACCAATAAGAAGAACAAAGAGATAATGATACTGGAACCGATGAAGCCGAATTCTTCCCCGATGATACTAAAGATGAAATCCGAATGACTTTCCGGTAAATATACTTCCCTTGACCCTATGCCCTTGCCCGTGGTCTGCCCTGACCCTATGGCCAGCAAGGATTTCGTCAAATGATACCCTTCCGAACTCGCATAGTTATAAGGATCCAACCAAGAGTAAATACGGCCGAACTGATATGTTTTCACACCTATTTTTTCAAGCAATTCTGGTTGCCAAAGTACGAAATACATGACGGTGGAAATGATAACGAGACCTGCAGTTACAATTGGAAGCAAGATTTTCCACGATATCCCCGAAATGAAAATCATACCGATCATAATTGACAGTAAGACAAGCGAAGTACCCAAATCCGGCTGTTGCATGATTAATAGCAACGGTGCTCCTGTAACAAGTCCTATTTTAACAAGGAGCCAGAGATCCGTTTGAATCGTTTTTAACGTATTTTTAAGGTGATGATTTGAAATAACATTTGCTAAAGCCAAAATAAGAAAAACCTTCATGAATTCTGAGGGCTGTATGGAACCAATTCCCGGGATGATAAACCAACTTTTAGCCCCATTACGTTCAGGTGCAATGGAATCTGGCATAACTAGCAACAATAATAATAGGAATAATCCAAATCCAAATGCGTACCAGGAAATCTTTTTCAACTGATCTGAATCCAGTGTGATGATCCCGAGAACAATCCCGACTCCAACCACATACCAAAAAATTTGTTTTATTAGGAAGTTTTCTTCGTATTGTCCAGTAGTCTGGGCACTATATATCGCCAAACAACTACCAATACATAACAACAGTAATATCGTGACCAAAGAAAAATCTATTCGCGATGAAAATTTATTTTGTTCTTCCATAACTAACTCTCCCTTTAACAAGGTTCCTGCTATCTTTAAATTACACTTACTCATTATACTTTAAACAAAGAAAATCACAACTATATCGAAGGATAGTTTAGAGGCTGCATGGAGTGAAATCATGTGAAACTTGCTATAAGTGTTTCTCCCATGTCCTACTCCGTTTCAAAAGCCTCATCACACCGTTGCTCGGTACAAAAAAGAAAGCTAAACCGAACAAGAAAGCGGACGACGCACTGAACATCCAGCCTGATAAAGAGGAATTAAAAGAGACTAGCTTTAACTGTTTGAAAAAAAGGAAAATCAATAGAAGGTTAACCGTGAAACAACAGCCTGCAACCTAGACGGCCTTTCGCCCCGCCCTTCCTCCACCAATATATATATCGCCTTCCATGGAGAATATGCAACCTCTACGTACAAGACATGGTCAAGGTCGAAAACAATTTGCCCCGACAGAATCATTCACTAAGACAATTCCTGCAGGAAATAGAAAGTGAAATCCTTGAAAAACAGAGTAAAAGTCTTGTCAATCTCAGTATCAGATAAAAATGTAAATTTTTTAACAGGAAATTATTAACATTTTAGATTTTGTAAATTATACTTTACGTATAGTTAGCTTTACATTTTTAAGAAAGGAGAAAAAAATTTGAAAAATAACTTACGGGAATTGCGCAAATCTCACCAACTCACACAAGAAAAGCTGTCCGAACTTACAGGCGTGTCCCGACAGACAATCATTTCGATAGAAACAGGAAGATTCGACCCATCCATCAAGCTTGCTTACAAACTGGCAAAAGTGTTCGATTTGGCTATTGAGGATCTATTTCTTTTTGAGGAGGATATGTAATGGATTTTAACTGGTGGGCTTTTTTAGGTATTATCCTTGGAATTACCGGAGGACTGGCTGGATTATGGGGAGGTCGCCGTGCCGCTGCCAAGCGGCGGGGATTGGATGAACGATTTACCCTCATCCGAACTAAAGCACGGGCAACCAGCTGGTTTTACACCCTTTTGGGGATATATATCTTTTTTTTCTTATTACTATTTGGTGTAAAACTCTCTGTTGCCCCTATTCTAGGCATACTGTTACTTCTTCATCTTGGATCCTGGGCAATTTCGGTTTTTTATTATCAAGCAAAGCTTTAAATCATTTTTTTGATTGTGATTGTACAGCAAGATAGGCGAATCCCAACTCAATCCCACAAAGCATGATCAAACATAGCAGAGTCGTTACCATCGTCATCCCTCCCCCTAAGACTTTTCTTAATCTTAAAGGATGAAACCCTTATCAGAACAAGGATCTATAATCGGGAATTTTCTTCCCACTTTCCCCCTCTTATTGCTCTGAAATGGGTTTCATACATTACACTGTAAAAAAGGAAAATTGGTGATCTAATGACGAATATAAAAAAAATCGCTGAATATGCAGGCGCTTCAATTACTACCGTATCCCGTGTCTTGAATAATCATCCATATGTAAGTGTTGAAAAAAGAAAGAGCGTACTCCAGGCCATTGAAGAATTGAACTATTCGAGAAATATTAATGCCATCCATCTTGCGAAAGGCAAGACCCACTTGATTGGCGTCATCGTACCATACACCAACCATCCCTATTACGGGGCGATCATTCATGGAATAAACAAACAAGCGAATGTTCTTGGGTATCATATTGTCATCTTTCAAACACAATATGAAAGAGAAAAAGAGATTCAAGCATTAAAAATGTTACAAATGAAGCAACTCGACGGCATCATCGTTTGTTCGAGAATTTCAGAAATGAAAGTTCTTCTGGAATATCGGGAATACGGTCCAATCATTTTATGTGAAGATACAACTCCATCTGAATTTTCTTCAATCAGCATCGACCATTATGCCGCCTTTTCCTCGGCCCTCGAATACTTGATAACCAAAGGGTACAAAAGAATAGGATACAGTCTTGGGCGAAAAAAGAGCAGAAATAGTTCTCTCCGGACAAAGGCATATCAAGATTCTTTGAAAAAATACCAACTTACAAGTAAAGATGAATGGCTGTTTGAAGGCAGTTACTACATTAAGGACGGAGAAAAAATCTTTCAGGATTGGGTTGCCATGCAAGATAAGCCGGATGCCATCATCATAACGAACGATGATACGGCAGCTGGATTTATTATTACCGCCCAAAAGTCGGGATTGAAGGTACCTGAAGATGTTGCTATCCTCGGTTTTAATGACGATACCATCAGCGAAATGCTGGACATCACGACCATATCCCTTCCCCTTGAATCGATTGGGCGAATGGCAGTTGACCTTTTTGAAGAACCGGAATTGATCAAACATGTAAAGCTTGGCTTTAGCCTTGTTAAACGAAAAAGCGTTTAATAATCGGAATTATCAGATATTTAATTATATATATATATTATCCACCGAGATATCAAGTAGGGTTTGATTGGCGTCAAATTAGGGAAAAAGATACTTGAAAAATAAACATTGCGCTCTCTAGAGGAATATTTTATAATTTTAATATAGCAAATTTCATTCGATGCCTATCATTTATAAGACATCTCAATGAATTCGCATTTTAAATAATTGAATACTTCCTCATTTACCGATGAGTTAGAGGCTGCGGCTTATAAAAGTAAAACGGACGAGATTCAGGAAAGTTGACGACTCCGTTTGAAAGGATAAGTTGCCGAAGTTTAGAAATATTCCTTGTATTTCTAGGCTGGCGATGTTTTCGAAAAGGAACATCACTGTCACGTTTTTTATAAACGTGGGGAGCTATCTTCGGAAGGATTAAACGGGTTTATTATAAACAGCCGTCGATCTTTTTCGACTGCTGTTTTTTTTATTTCGTTCCCTTCCCATAAAAAGGAGTGTAACATCAATTGGAAAATCCACAAAAAAAATCAAACCCCAGTGAACTGAAAAGGAGCCTGAAAGGTAGGCACCTCATGATGATTTCCCTGGGTGGAACAATAGGTACCGGGCTCTTTTTAGCAAGCGGAGGTGCCATTCATACAGCTGGTCCCGGGGGAGCCTTGGTAGCTTATGCAGTAATCGGCATGATGGTTTTCTTTTTAATGACAAGTCTTGCCGAAATGGCTGCGTATATGCCGGTTGCCGGTTCATTCCGTGTCTATGCATCTAAATTCGTCGATCCTTCTTTCGGTTTTGCGATTGGATGGAATTATTGGTATAACTGGGCCATTACAATAGCGGCTGAACTTGCGGCCGTGGTCCTAATCATGAAATTCTGGTTTCCCGATACTCCTTCGTTTATTTGGAGTGCTATTGCGTTAATCATCATGTTTCTCATTAACTATATGTCTGTTAAGGGATTTGGCGAAGCTGAATACTGGTTTGCGATGATTAAAATCGTCACTGTTATTATTTTCTTAATCACTGGGTTTTTAATCATTTTTGGCATCATGGGTGGAAAAGATCCGATTGGCTTTTCTAATTTCACCATGGGAGATGGGCCTTTTAATGGAGGATTCTTTACCATTCTGGGAGTCTTTATGGCAGCCGGATTTTCCTTCCAGGGAACGGAATTGCTTGGAGTAACCGCCGGAGAAAGTGAAAATCCGGAAAAGAACATCCCTAGAGCGATCAAATCTGTTTTTTGGCGCATTATCCTTTTCTATATCCTTGCAATCTTTGTCATCGGAATGGTCATTCCATTCACGGATGCCCGGTTGTTAAGTGAAGATGTTGCCGTCAGTCCATTTACGCTTGTATTTGAACGTGCAGGCCTTGCTTTTGCCGCAGCTGTTATGAACGCTGTCATCTTAACTTCCGTCCTTTCAGCTGGGAACTCAGGTATGTATGCCTCAACCCGTATGCTATGGGATTTAGCACGTGATGGAAAAGCACCGAAGTTCCTTGGAAAGCTAGATAAAAGAGGCGTCCCTGTAAATGCCCTTATCGTGACTTCCCTAGTCGGCTGTCTTGCCTTCTTGGCTTCCTTTTTCGGTGACGGCGTCGTTTATATTTGGTTACTGAACGCTTCAGGAATGGCCGGTTTCGTTACATGGGTCGGAATTGCCATCGCTCACTATCGTTTCCGGAAAGCTTATGTGGCGCAAGGACTTGATATAAATGACCTGCCTTACCGATCAAGAATCTTTCCATTCGGACCGATTCTCGCCCTTGTCCTTTGCCTCTTCATTATCCTAGGACAAGGCTATCAAGCCTTCAGCACCGACGGGATCGATTGGAACTCCATGTTCGTTTCCTATATCGGACTTCTTTTATTCTTTGTAGTATGGTTAGGGTATAAAATCAAGCATAAATCCAAAATCATTCCACTTAAGGAATGCGATTTAAAAGTAAAATAAGCGTATAAAAAGGACCTGACATTCTCTTTGGAAGAGAAATCAGGTCCTTTTCTTCTTATTTCAGATGATAGACTCGGCATTCATATGGACGTAAGGGGTCGGAGGAGATTCCCTTGTCCTTTTCCTGTTCATAATTGCTGATTAATAAAGTGGCGGATAGTGAATCTAGCTCTATCGGCGACTTAAAATCCCCTTCAAACCCCTTGAAGTTGCATATCACAAGGAGCTTTTCCTCACCAAGCGTTCTCGTATAGGCAAAAATTTGTTCATCATCAGGACACAGCAAGTCATAACGACCATACACGATAATATCATGTTGTTTACGTAGCTCAATGAGCTTTTTATAAAATTGAAAAATGGATTCACGATCATTATAGGCATTTACTGCATTGATTTCTGGATAGTTAGCATTCACCCCTATCCATGGGGTTCCCGTTGTAAAGCCTGCATTCCGATTGTCGTTCCACTGTATGGGAGTCCTAGCATTATCTCGGCTGCGGGCATGAATCGCAGCCATCATCCTTTCTTCGGACCACCCGTAATTATTCACCAAGTCCTCATAGGAATTCAACGTTTCAATATCCTGGTAGTCTTCAATGCTTTGAAACGTTATATTCGTCATTCCGATTTCTTCACCTTGATAAATATAAGGGGTTCCTTTTAGCATATGAAGGCAGGCCGCAAGCATCTTTGCACTTTCGACCCGGTACGTTCCATCGTCTCCGAACCTGGATACGACCCTTGGTTGGTCATGGTTATTCCAATATAGACTGTTCCATCCTCCTTCTTCGAGTCCGTATTGCCACTTAGAGAGTATCCGCTTTAAATCACTCAGTTCCCACTTGGAATTATTCCATTTGCCTTCCGGTCCTGATCCCACATCCATATGCTCGAATTGAAAGACCATATGTAGTTCATTACGATCTTTCCCCGTGTATAATAATGCCTCTTCAGGAGTGACACCCGGCATTTCACCTACCGTAATCAGATCATAATGTGAAAGGACACGTTGGTTGATTTCTTGTAAAAACTCATGGATACGGGGCCCATTCATGAAATACGGGCTTCCATCTCCATACTGTTTTCCCTCCGCAACAACACCATCCAAATATCTTTGGTCCTTCGAAATGAAATTTATGACATCCATCCGGAAACCATCGACCCCTTTATCGAGCCACCACTTCATCATGCTATAAATTTCTTCTCGTAGATTTGGATTTTCCCAATTTAAATCTGGTTGTTTTTTACTGAATAGATGAAGATAATACTCGTCCGTCAATTCATCATATTTCCAGGCAGGGCCTTTGAAGACGGATTCCCAGTTGTTTGGTTCCTTGCCTTCCTTCCCTTTTCTCCAAATATAGTAATCTCGCTTCGGATCATCAATGGAAGAACGGGAAGCTTTGAACCAAGGATGTTCATCTGATGTATGATTGATAACCAGATCCATCATGATTTTCATTCCCCGTTCATGGATGGCGCTCAATAATCGATCAAAATCTTCCATTGTGCCAAACTCTTTCATGATCGCCTGATAATCACTGACGTCATATCCATTATCATCATTGGGGGATTGGTATATAGGAGAAAGCCAAATTACATCCACACCAAGTGTCTGTAAATAATCAAGCTTCATTAAGATTCCTTTCAAGTCTCCTATCCCGTCTCCATCACTATCCATGAAGCTTCTAGGGTACACTTGATACACGACCGCCTCTTTCCACCAAGTTTTATCCATGTGTCAGCCACTCCCTTATTTAGGTTTTACATAATTATACAACAACCTTTCCATTATAAAGAGTGAAACTTCAGATTATTACCCATAACAATTTTTATTCAAAAAAATTACCCAGTCTATTTTATTAGACTGGGTAACTCCTGAGCGTTCATGCCTTTATCAGTGCGACGACGGAAAAACCCTATTTACTAGATCCTGAAATTCAGATGTGAATCCTTTAATTGGTTTTCCATTTTTTACATCCTTAACATAATGATCCATTCTGTCAACGAATTCTGGGTTCGTCGATACACGGACATCTTCAATGGATGCATCCGTATTTCTTACCGCACTGGCAATTTTATCTTTTACATCTGTAGTAAGCTTTCCTTTTTTAAGCACAGCACCAACGTATGCGTGATGATCAGTCACGATTACACTAGCTCTTTTTACTTCCTTCAAGTCTTCAATACGATTCGCTATATCCTCATGGACCATGAACTGATTGTTTGTATCTTGATTGGGATTATTAATTTGATTTGTATCTGATCTGTCATTAACATTTCTCGTTGGATTATAGCCACTTTGACTTAAATCTCTATCTTGATTGGTTCGATTCAGCCCAAGGTTTTCATTTGCTCCTTCATTTTCATTCGCAGAACAGCCTGTAATGAATAAAGCAATCATCGCGCTCGATATCACTGCTTTGTATTTTTTCATCTTTTCACTCCTCACAAATGGTTTCATCTTACTATTTGCGAAGAGTGAAAGATTTATTCAGAGGAGGTGATTTTCAACCCTAGGATCCCCACTACAATACATCCAACGAAAACAAGGCGCATCGCATCTTTTGGCTCGTTAAAAGCTATGATGCCCACCAATACCGCGCCGACTGCTCCTATTCCTGTCCAGATGGCATAAGCTGTCCCCATCGGCAGAGTCTTTATCGCCGAAGACAAAAAATAAAAGCTAATGATCATGCCTGTAATCGTAATGACAGAAGGAACTAATTTCGTGAAACCTTCCGTATACTTTAAACTCGTTGCCCAAACCACTTCAAATAATCCTGCAATAACTAGTTGGATCCAAGCCATCATTTTCCCTCCAAATACAGAAAAAGCCCGGAAGGTCACAAACATAACCTCCCGGGCTTTTATCCCTCCGTGTACGCAAAATTTCTGCGCGTCTCTCTCGGACCAGTCCGGCTTAGGAACCGCGGAACCCTAGAAACTTTTTATTACCTGTACTATAGCATTACCTATAAAAAGGAGTCAAACCTTCTTTACCCATTTCGTCTACTTGTGAATGTTCTTTTTTCCCCTTTAATGGTATGCCAGATATTTTTAAATGGTTCAGGTGTTTGCTTAGCAGCGTCCACCGTATATTGAACGGCTTCTTTTTTATATTGAACATCTTCTGTGATTTCCTGCTGTGTCTCCGCAAGATGATCCGTCTCCGACTTAATCTGATCTGTTTTCGCCTGAATGCGCGTAACAGTTTCGTTTACATTATCAATGGTTGGTTTAGAAGCCTTAAATGTCTTAAAAGCAAAAATCGCTAAATAAATGATTGATCCAATAAAGAGAGCCAGACTAATATATACAATGATCACGTATCGTTTCCTCCTTCTTCTCTTCTTTCCTTTACTATACCCATTATACACGTTAGAAAACAGTGGACTTCCCATTCCCCATAAGCTGAATGCCCATTGCTAGTCTGAACATTCACCTAGGAGACATATATCCTGTTTGATGCTCATAGAATCCATCTTGCTATAGGCTTCGCAACTCAATCCACCCACTCTCTCTATAGTTTTATTGTAAAACATGCTACTATAAGCGTAGGATATCATCGGAAAGGGGCCCATTATGGATACTCGATCACTCATTTTACTTGGATTACTTATGGCCCAGAGTCAACATGGCTACCAAATCAATGAGTTCATAGAAAGAAACCTAAGCACCATTACAGATATGAAAAAACCAACCGCCTATGCGACACTAGATAAATTAAGTAAGCAAGGCTACATTGAGGTACATACAGAACAAGAAGGCAACAGGCCACCTCGTAAAGTGTATTCCATTAATGAAAAGGGAAAACAATATTTTTACGAATTGCTCATTCAAAATCTCTCTTCAGCAGAAAGTGTAAAATTTAATGGAGATATCGGCCTGATGTTCATTGACCACCTGCCATTGGAAAAGGTCATCCCAGCTCTCGAAAACAAACTCGCCGAAAATTCGAAGCTAATTACCATGTTAAAAAAGACTCCCGTACACGGTTCAGGTCACGGCGTCGATTTTGCCGTTGCTCATAAGATCGCCATGCTTGAAGCAGAAACTGAATTTATCCAGAAAACCGTACTCACCCTCCATAACCAGTTGAAAGAACTGGGCAATAAAATATGATATATTCCAATCCTCGCCAAGTAGCGTGCTATTTTCTACTCGGCGAGGATTTTTTTCTGTATTTTACTTACCGACCTTAAATGGACGTCAGAATTTCTAATTGACTATTAAATTGGTCGGTACTATACTTTAGAGGTATTAGTCACAACTGATTAATCATAATAATAATAAAGAGGTGTTACCATGTATCTTGCTATAAAGGAACTCAAGCACGGAAAATTGCGTTTCATGATGATAGGTATCATTCTAGTGCTCATATCTTGGCTAGTCTTCATCCTTTCAGGACTAGGCAACGGCCTTTCTACATTAAGTGCCGCATCGTTCAAGAATATGGATGCAGATTATGTAGTATTTGAAGAAGGATCGCGGAATTCGATGACGCGTTCCATGTTTAGTGGAGATCTTGCAGATGAACTGAAGGAATTCCCGGAAGTCCAAGCTGTAACCCCTATGGGACATTCAATGGCAACTATTTTAAAAGGGGATACAAATGCAACGGAGGATAAAACGGATATCGCCTTGCTTGCGATAGAACCCGGTAGCTTCCTGGAGCCTGAAATCATTGAAGGGCATGCTCTATCTAAAGATCATCCCGATGGTGTTGTCGTAAATGATTCATTCAAGGAAGCAGGCTTTGAGCTTGGCGATACCTTGGAAATGGAAGGAACGAAAGAGAAAGTTACAATCGTTGGGTTTACAGAAGATCAAACATACAATCATGTAACATCCGTTTTTACAACTTTCGATAAATGGCGGAGCATTCATTATGCAGCTCCTGGGTCCGATAACGGAGTCAATGAACCTGTTAATGCCATTATGCTTCAAGGCAAGGATATCGACATCGACGCAATAAATAAAGAATTCAAGGGAAATGAAATCGTTACAAAATCCGAAGCGATTCAAGGGATGCCAGGTTACGTTGAAGAAAACGGGACAATTATGATGATGCTCGTCTTCCTTCTTGCCATTTCAGCTTTCGTCCTAGGTGTATTCTTCTATGTACTAACGCTGCAAAAATCCAATCAATTCGGCATCATGAAAGCGATTGGCGCAAGCAACGGGTTCCTTGGTAAAGCGATTGTTTCCCAAGTGTTCCTATTATCACTTATCAGTATAATCGTAGGTATCCTCTTAACATATGGTACAGCTCTAATATTACCAGAGGGCATGCCATTTGAACTTGATGCGAAGTTAGTGATCATCTACAGCATAATTTTACTTATCATATCCGTTGTAAGTTCATGGATTTCAGTTCGTAAAATTACAAAAATCGATCCATTACAAGCTATTGGGAGGGCAGAATAATGACTGGATTACAACTTGAACATGTATCGAAATTTTATGAAGAGGGTGGCCATAAGATTGCGGCCCTTCAAGATGTTTCTTTGTCCGTCGAACAGGGGGAATTTGTGGCCGTCATTGGTCCATCCGGTTCTGGTAAAAGTACCTTCCTTTCCATAGCAGGAGCCCTCCTTCAAGCTTCTGCAGGCACAGTTAGCCTGAATGGTAAGGACCTAAGTGGCCTCAATGCAAAAGAACTGGCCAATGTCCGTTTGAAGGATATCGGTTTTATTTTACAAACGTCGAACCTTGTACCGTATTTAACGGTACTTGACCAATTACTTGTCGTAAAAAAAATGGCCGGTAAGATTACCAAAGAAGATAAAGCATTTGCTAAAAGCTTACTTACCGATTTAGGTCTAGGAAGTAAAATGAGTAAGTTTCCAAACGAGCTATCAGGCGGTGAACGCCAGCGGACAGCCATCGCTAGAGCCTTCATGAATCAGCCCAATATCATACTTGCGGATGAACCAACAGCAAGCCTTGATTCAAAACGCGGACATGAAGTCGTTCAACTTATAGCAAAGGAAGTTAAATCACGTAAAAAAGCGGCTATCATGGTGACCCATGATGAACGCATGCTTCAATATTGCGATAAAGTGTACCGTATGGAAGACGGCCAATTATCACTGGTATCCATCTAATAGTAAAGCCCATCCTTATTGCAAGGATGGGCTTTACTATTGGAATCCTCTCCTAAAATACCTAGCGTACATCCTCGAGAATTAATTTTCCGAAAATTATGTTAATATGTATAATTAGATATGTTCATTAGAATTTCAGGGAGATGAGGGCATGGACCATTTAATCAAACAGTTCAAAGAGATTCCCACCACAGCCATTTCAGATGCAATGGAAGGATTGAATAACCTAGATTCAGACATTAAACCATTAAAGGAGGAATTTAGGTTCGCCGGACGTGCTTTACCCGTACAATTACCTGTTGGAGATAACACAGCTGTATTAAAAGCTATCGGTGTTGCACAACCAGGGGATATATTGGTTGTCGATAGCAAAGGAGATACTTATCGGGCCATCGCAGGTGATTTCGTTATTGGAATGATGAAGACGATGAATATTGGCGCACTTGTGGTCGATGGTGTGATACGTGATCTTCAAGCCATTAAAGCATTGGATTTCCCTGTATTCAGTAGAGGAACCACGGTTGCCTCAAGTGGTAAAGCTGGCCATGGAGTAATCAATTTGCCTATTTCTTGTGGTGGAGTTACTGTAAACCCAGGTGACTTGATTATCGGAGATACCGATGGAGTGGTGGTCGTCCCTCAGTCAAGCTGTGAAGAAATTTTGGAAAAAGCAAAAGATAAACTACGGAAAGATGAACAACGTGCTGAGAAATATGCCGGAAACCCAGAAGCCATCCGAAAGTACATTGAAATGATGACATCAAAACCTTAACTATTCTCCATAAAAAAACAAGGTGGGAAGCTATTGCTTCCCACCTTGTTTTCGTTCGTCATTACTTATCGGAATCCACCTGGTTGGTTTCTTCTTCTCTGTCGGTATAATCATAATCTGCTGGATCAATTGGTTCAAAGCCATTCGGTGTATAGAATCGTAGCAAATCGCCATTCACGACTTTGTCGGATAGATTAAGCATCGTCTCCACTCTAGTTTTAGAGTTGAGGATGTCTTCATTCTCTTCGACTATTTCTCCAGTTTTTGAATCATAATACTTCCCTTTGATAGAAGTAACTTCAGGCGTTACGAAGTCTCCATTACGGAAAGGTACAATTTCATTATGATCTTTAGACAATAAATCTGAACCGAATTGTACATAATCATTTGATTCAATTCCTAGTAGGTGTAGCATGGTTGGAAGAAGATCGATTTGACCTCCGTATTGGTGCATTTCCCCACCTTCAACACCTGGTACATGAATCAATAATGGTACACGTTGTAGCTGCGCATTTTCGAAAGTGCCCACTTCTTTATCAAGTACTTTTGACATGGCATCTGTATGGTTTTCCGAAATACCATAATGATCGCCATACATGATGATTACTGAGTTATCATATAAACCTGATTCCTTCAGGTATTTGAAGAATTCTTCAAGTGCCTCGTCGGCATAGCGAGCTGTCTGGAAATAGCTATCAACCGAGGAATCCCCAGTTGTATGTTTTTCGATTGAAGTCTTCTCTTGATCCATCGCATATGGGAAATGATGAGACACCGTTATGAATTTCGTATAGAAAGGCTGTTTAAGCGTTTCTAACATAGGTATCGATTCTTTAAAGAAAGGCTTATCCATTAATCCATAACTTAACACTTCATCTTTATTCTCCATATTGTAATGCTCTGCATCAAAGAACTTATCAAAACCAAGTGACTTATACATCTTATCGCGGTTCCAGAAGGACTTATAGTTACCATGGAATACAGCAGAAGTGTAACCATTTTGTCCTAGGATTGCCGGTGCTGCTTGATACGTATTCTGTGATTGTGTCGTGAATGCTGCTCCTTGCGGCAAACCGAATAATGAATTTTCAAGCATGAACTCTGCATCCGCAGTCTTACCTTGACCAACTTGGTGGAAGAAGTTATCAAAGTACATGAAATCGGATTTATTATGTGCAAGTGAATTTAGGAAAGGAGTGACCTCTTCTCCATTCAACTTATAGTCAATCAAGAAATTCTGCATGGATTCAAGATGCAGATAGATAACATTTTTCCCTTTGGCCTTACCGAAATATTCCGGATTCGGCTCTGCACTAGTAGCTTTTGTATAGTTGACGACTTCAGCAATATCCGAACTGTTTGCCGTTGCACGCTGAGCGTACGTTTTAGTGTTTTGAACAGCATCATAAACCGTGTAGTTATACATCCCAAGATATTTAACGATGTAGTTCCGGTCGAATGTTCTTGATAATAATTGTGGACGATCCTTTTCAGCCAGTCCCAAATTGATAGCGAAAACAACAAGTCCAGTAAGATAAACCATTGCAATCGTACGACGTTTGATTTTAACGTTTTCAAGTTTATAGTCTTTAAATTTATATAAAACGATTAAAAGAGCAGTATCCAGGAAATACAATATGTCATACGATTTAAATAATGCTAAAACACTCGGTCCTAAATCCCCGGCATTATTCTGTAATTGTGTCAATGTTGGCAGTGTAATGAAATCCGTAAATGAACGATAGTACACAATATTAATGAATAACCATAAGGACATCAGTAAATTTAATCTGATAACCCATTTAAATGACTTTTTACCTCTAACCAATAATGCCAAGCCAAATATTAAGATAGCTGAGCTAACTGGGTTAATGAAAAGTAAAAACTGTTGTAGTCCATTTTCTATCCCTAAATTGAATTCAGTTCGGTAACTGATATAGGTTTTTAACCAAAACAAGACTACAGCAATAACAAAAAAGCCTAGTATATTATTTGCAAATAAATGCTGGCCTTTTTTCAAGAAATTTTTCATGCTTTCACCTCTATTAAACTAGTGGTATTATAGTAAACTTTTACTTTCTTACAGAAGACGGAAATTCGCAAACCCTATGATAGCACTCTTTTACTTAAATAGTCAAGAATGCATAAAACCTACGTAATTCCTTACCCAAATTCTTCCGTGTCCATAGAATTTTGGAATGCCAATACCTTTAAATATATAGGAAGCCTCAGTCTTTATCCAATTAATATCACTCTTTATTTCTGGCAATGGTGGATGAGATATCCTTCCCTTTTTTCCGTTCTTCCAAGCTTTAATCATTATAAACGACTCCACACGAAAAGGCTATAGCATTACAAAATATGTAAAAAGATAATTTATGAAACCAAATATTTCAAGTTTTAAGGTTGTTTGATGTTTTCTTTTTTTCAGTGCTATAATTCGACAACTTGTAAAAACTCATTATACGTCCCCAGATACTATACCTTGTGGTCCCTCATCAGCTTTTGAAAGCCACACTCTCATCGTGTATCATCGACACGAATCTCCTTTTTCATACACTCTTCAAATCCCACTGGACATTCCCTAATATATACGGATAATCCTTAAAAATGATTCATTTTTGGATAAAAAATTTTTTTTGTAACTTTACGATTCACGGAAAAAACCTCCTGATTTCAGCACAATCCACATACACATATAATAGGAAGAAAAAAATTAGTTCCTCATTTATTTCTTACCTGTAGGTTTCCTCCTATACCTTTCACTTACTCAACAAAAAAATGCCTACCCTCACATAAAGTGGGAATAGGCATTTTCATAATTGATATTATTTAAGACCTTCAGAAATTTCTTTAACCATTTCATTAACAGACTCTAATCCGCCACCTGATAAGTACCAGTAGTTAGGATCCAGATAAACGATATGGCCATCTTTATAGGCGTTTGTGTTCTTCACAATGTCGTTCTCCACTGTTTCTTTTGCAGCAGCACCATCACCCACTACAGCATCTCTATCGATAACGAATAGGTAATCGGGATTTTTTTCAGCAATATACTCGAAAGAAATGCTTTGACCATGCGTTGATACTTCTAATTTATCGTCTACAGCAGGAACTCCGAATACATCATGGATGATACCGAATCTTGAGTTAAGACCATATGCACTTACTTTTCCACCATTAGAAAGTACGATTAACCCTTTTTTATCAGCAGGTACTTCTTTTTTGAGCGCGTCAATCTTTTCTTCAACGCTCGCAAGTTCTTTAGCAGCTTGATCTTCTTTACCAAAGATTTTACCTAATAACGTAACGTTTTCTTCAAATGATTTCATATATTTTGTAGTGTCCACCCCTACGAATACGGTTGGAGCAATTTTACTTAACTCTTCATATGCTTCTGATTGACGTCCAGAGATTAAAATTAAGTCTGGGTCCATTTCATTAATTTTTTCAAAGTCAGGTTCTTTCAAACCACCGACATTTTCAGTTTTATCTTTGTAATCAGCAAGATATTTAGGAAGACCCTCATGAGGGACCCCTGCTACTTTTACGTCTAATTTATCTAGAGTATCAAGCGCACCCATATCGAATACGACAACTTTTTCAGGATTTTTTGTAACTTTTGTTTCACCTAATTGGTGTTTTACCGTGAACTCTTCACTAGTAGTTGATTGTTTCTTTGTACTTGATTCTTCTTTTTCATCATTAGAACCACAAGCTACAGCTACTACTGCTAACATTGCCAGTAAAAGCAAGATGGATAATTTTTTCAACATTAGATAGTCACCTCGGAATTTTTTTTATATTTGAAATCACCTTAGAAACCAATAGCTTGGCCACATTTATCTTCTACACTATTTTTAGTTGACCATATCCTGGGCGCCTGCCAACTTAAATTAGCTTGAACAATAGTGAAAATAAGTATGCTCAGCTTAGAATCCTAGATGATTTAAAACCAACATAACCTAGACTAAAATCAAGTAAAGTACACACAAATCTTATTGTCATTGATATTCTGAATTTCAATATCCATATCGTATATTTCCTTTAGGACTTTAGAATTGATGACCTGTTCGGTGGGTCCATTATGGACGACCTTCCCATCTTTCAGTGCAACAATATAATCGGAATAACAAGAGGCAAAATTAATATCATGGATAACGATAATGACTGTTTTGCCTAATTCATCAGCCAATCTTCTTAAGACCTTCATGATTTGGACGGAATGCTTCATATCCAAATTGTTCAAGGGCTCATCCAGAAGCACATACTCGGTGTTTTGTGCAATGACCATCGCAATGAAGGCCCGTTGTTGCTGACCACCACTAAGCTGGTCTAGAAACTTATCCTGCATATCGGCAAGTTCCATATATTCAATCGCTTCATCGACATATTTCCAATCTTCTTTTGTTAATTTCCCTTGTGAATAAGGAAACCGGCCAAAAGCAACGAGTTCACGAATGGTTAATCGGATGTTAATGTGGTTGGCCTGCTTTAGGATGGCAATTTTTTTTGCAAGTTCATTACTTTTGAACTTGTTCATATCTTGCCCATCAATTAAAACATCACCAGAATCTTTTGAAATGAGCCTACTGATCATGGAAAGGACAGTACTCTTCCCTGCACCATTCGGACCAATGAAAGAAGTGATCTTCCCTTTTTCGATTTGAAGGGAGACATCCTCAACAACCGTTTTATTATTATATCTTTTGAATAATTTTTTTACTTCTACCATGATTTATTCTCCTTTAATAGAAGATAGATGAAATATACACCGCCGATAAAGTTGATAATGACACTTAAAGTAGTCGAGAACGTGAAGATTCTCTCAACAATGAATTGTCCGCCGACCAAGGCAATCACACTGATCAACATTGCTGCCGGAAGGATAATCTTATGCTGATAGGAATTGACGAATTGATAAGCGACATTGGCCACCAGCAACCCAAGGAACGTGATGGGGCCTATAAGGGCCGTTGAAATCGAAATTAGAATTGTAACGATGATTAATACCCGTTTGGTCACATAATCATAATCCACACCCAAATTGATGGCCTGATCCCTCCCTAGGGACATGACATCTAAATATTTCATAAGTCTAGAGAAATAAATGATGGCCGCTAACATGAGCACAATCGCCAGGATTAAAAGATCCGTATTGACGTTATTAAAACTTGCGAACATCTTGTTCTGTATAATTTGAAACTCATTCGGATCGATCAACACCTGCATGAATGATGACAAGCTCCCGAATAACGTTCCAAAGATGATTCCGATGAGCAGAAGGAAATAGATATTTCTATTCTTCTTGAACATGAATTTGAACAGCAAACTGGCGAATATGAGCATAATGGCCAAAGTGACCAGGAAATTGAGATTTTTATTTACAATCAAGATATGGGAGGAGCCAAGTAAAAAAATAACCGCGGTTTGAATGAGCATATACATTGAATCTAACCCTAAGATACTTGGTGTTAATATTTTATTATTGGTCACGGTCTGGAATATAACGGTAGCGAAGGCAATCGCACAGCCCACTACAATGATGGCAATAATTTTCAGAACCCGCCTTGGAAGCGAATAATCCCAGTTCGGTCCTAAATCCCAAAAAATATAAAATGCTGTTAAAGCAGCGGCAAGCACCGCTAATAGTATGATCTTCCTTTTATTATTCATATGCCTTTCTCCTCATTATCAAATAGATAAATATGGCGCTTCCTATTACACCCACCACAAGACCAATCGGAATTTCAAATGGATAGATGATGATGCGGCCTAAAATATCGCAAATCAATAGGAACACAGCCCCTAGCAATGCTGTATGAGAAAGACTCTTCTTCAAGTTATCACCAAGGTATAACGAAACGATATTAGGTACAATCAATCCTATAAAAGGAATCGTTCCCACAGTTAATAAAACGACAGTGGAGGATAACGCCACGATGATCAGCCCAAAATTCACTACTAGTTTGTAATTGAGGCCAAGATTGATTGCGAACTCCTCCCCCATTCCTGCCACCGTGAATTTATTAGCAAAGAAGTAGGCGAGGATGACTAATGGGATACTCGCATAAATCAGTTCATACCTTCCCGACATGATCATCGAGAAATCCCCATTCATCCAAGTATTGAGACTTTGGATTAAATCATACTTATAGGCAAAGAATGTTGAAATGGATCCAACGATATTACCGAACATTAATCCTACCAATGGAATGAAAATAGTATCCTTATACTTCACTTGATCAAGTATTTTCATGAATAAAAAGGTACCTACCAAGGCAAATATGAAAGCAAACACCATTTTCTCTATAAGGGCTGCAGATGGAAAAATGATCAAAGCAAGAAGAAGACCTAACCTTGCTGAATCCATCGTACCGGCAGTCGTGGGTGACACAAACTTATTTCTGCTCAGTTGCTGCATGATTAAGCCACTGATGCTCATTACGACACCAGCAATGATTATGGTTACCATTCTAGGTAACCGACTTTGCAACATAATTTGTACTTTATCATCACTTAAATCCAATAAATCCAAAGGTGTAATATCCTTAACACCGATAAATAAGGAAGTGAAGGATAAAACAATTAACATAAGAACTAAATATCTAATCTTCATCTACGTTTCCTACTCTTCCTATCTCAGTAAAATTACAGCGATATATGATTATTGAAAATATATGTATAAAAATCGCATAAATATATCCTTATTTCGCCTACACATGACAAACAATTCCGTTGGTTGTTTGTCTTCTTCTGATAATGAGATTCATTATCATTGTTACCATTTCATTCTATCAGTTCCTAGATATCTGTCAACTCCATAAATCAAATTCTTATTCGGCTATAACAAGTACATATATCTCCAACTATGCAACTTACTTCGCCAATGATAAAATGAAAATAACATATATTTACTCTTTTAACGAAAGTAGCGATATAATGAAAACTTTTCTTTCAAAACTCTTCACTAAAAAAGAGAGTCTACAAATTGAATTTTGCCAAAATAATATTGATCGTTTCCTTGATGAACAAACTTTAGCGATTTATGGTCAATTTTTAGCCAATCCCCGCGTCCACTATAAAGAATATGAATGTTTAAGTGAATGTGCACTTTGCAGGAAATCTCCTTATGCCAAGGTAAATGGACAAGTGCTAGTCGGAGAGGATCCACATGACCTTTTTAAACAGTTGCAAAACAAACTAATAGAATAAAATGGGTTTAGGACTTTTATGTCCATGATAACAGGCTCATACTTCCGATCATGCTGTTCTTTTGAACCAATAGGTTAATATTACTATTTATTACCATTTTATAATTTATTACTATTTTTCCTTTACACTTTATGATAATTTATGGAAAGTAACTTATTTTAGGAGGGATGTCTGTGAAAAAAAGTACACCTGCCATTGTTTCTATCGTTTCTCTTAGCCTTGCCGCTGGGTTGTTGAGCCCTAGCTCCGTTGTCCAGGGAGAAGAATTCACCCCTTATTATGGGACTGGTCCCAGCTATATTCAGCCTGATAATCTCTCCTACCTCTTTCCTGTCCCGAATACTTCATTCAACACACCGGCCTTCCAACAAGACAGACTCGCTTTTACAAGCCAAGAAGAAATGAAAACATTCATCAATACCTTGTCCCATAAAAATAAAAACATTCAATTGAAAACGATTGGTCAATCAACAGAAGGTCGCGATATTCCCATGCTTCTGTTCAGTAAGGATACAAAAAAAGTGCAAAAGCATTCAAAAAAACCACTGATTTGGATACAGGGGCAAATACATGGCAATGAACCTGCTGCAGGAGAATCCACATTGGTGATTGCCCAATGGCTTGCTGAAGGTAAGCTAGGCAATGTCCTCGATAAAGTGAATATTGCCATTGTCCCACGCGTCAATCCGGATGGATCCTATAACTTTAAACGAACTACTGCCGAAAATCTGGACGCCAACCGTGACTATTTAAAAGTGGAACATCCTGAAGTGCAGGCAATCCATCGAGCCATTAACGATTACGAACCAGAGGTCATTCTTGATGTACATGAGTACACGGTCAATCCCGCCCCACTTAAAAATGTCGGCACAAGTGGATCAATTGCTTCCTATGACTTGCTCATCTCTTCAGCCAAGAATTTAAATATACCGCAGACATTACGAAAAGCTTCCGATGAATTGCTCTTGCCGAAGGTCTTTAAGACATTGAAAAAAGAAAATCTCTCCTATCATGACTACTATACGCTCGCCACCTCTGAAGACGGGGTTCTGACTGCCACCGAAGGAAGCACGGAAGCACGGATTGGACGCAACGCCCTAGGGTTAAAAAATACGATGTCCTATTTAATAGAAACAAGAGGAATCAATATAGGCCGAACAGATTTCAAACGACGCGTTTTTGCTCAAGCTACAGCTCAGGCCGCCTTTATTAAAGCAACAGCCGATCAGGCAACCAAAGTGAAAAAAGTGGTGCAGCAATCTGAAAACGAAGTCGTAAGAAAAGGGGAAAGGGCCAATGACCATGATAAAATTGTCATCAAAAGTGAAAATAAACACTTCAAAGACCGGAAACTAACGGTCATCGACCTAGCTAAAGCAAAAAAGGTGGATACCCCCATCGACTGGCTTGATTCAACCGAGGCCTACCCTACTCTTGTTAGAAATCGTCCAACGGCATATATCCTACCTGCCGAGTATAAAGATGTAGCAAAAAAACTGGAACGATTGGGAGTTCAGGTGAACCAACTAAAGAAATCTGTCACCGTACCGGTGGAAAGCTACCAAGTCACGGACATGAAAGTTTCTGAAGAACTTGAAAATGGCCATGCTACAAGAGAAGTGACAACATCTGTTTCGACGAAACAACAAAGCTTTTCAAAAGGTAGCTATGTATTCAGCATGGCCCAGCCTGATGCCAACTTCATCTCCCTGGCCCTTGAACCCGAAGGCATAGACAGTTACGTGACCTTTAACTTCATCCCAGCTATCAAAGGGAATGAGCTTCCGGTTTACCGCTATATGAAACAATCCTCCTTACCGGTTAAATAACGTGAACCTATTCCTAACACGCTTGAGCACTTAATGCTCAAGCGTGTTTTATTTTCTTTTGGAATGCTTCTTGGATTGCTGAATAGATATGTAAATGGATGATTTGAAAGGGGGAAGGCCTTTGAGCGAGCAAGTATATATGGAAATCAACCGTCTAGTTCACCGTCTGAAACAAAACCAGTCACCAGATGGATCATGGGATTATCCTTTTGATACAGGGATTACGGCTGATGCCTATATGATTATATTACTAAAAGTACTTCAAATAGAAGACGAACCGCTTATAGAAGCTTTAGTAAAGAGGATCGAAAGCAAACAAACGGAAAATGGGTCTTGGAAACTATTCCAAGACGAAAAAGATGGCAATCTTTCCGTCACCATCGAGGCTTATTATGGACTTCTCTATAGCGGCCTCTGTAAAAAACAAGATCCACATATCAAAAAGGCGAAACAATTCATTCTTGCTCATGGCGGAATCAAGCAGGCAAAAATGTTAACGAAAATGATGCTGACCGTCACCGGACAATACAAGTGGCCTCTCATATTCCCGCTGCCTCTCGAAGTTATATTATTACCACCCACTTCTCCCATTAATATATATGATCTCTCCGTTTTCGGACGGGTCAACATGATTCCCCTACTTCTACTTGGCCATAAAAAATTTCAAATCAAATCCCCTATCACACCGAACCTAAAAGATTTATATCACACACGGGAGGAACGTTCGAAGGAACACGTATGGGAAGAGTACCGAAACGAGGAATACCGCTCCTTCTTTTCTACCGTACAGAATGCTGTCAAATCCTTGATTGGTTTTCCTGATTACCTGCATTCTTTAGCCCTTGAGTCTACAAAACGCTATATGATTGACCGGCTTGAACCAGATGGAACGCTCTACAATTATTTTGGCTCCACTTTTTTCATGATTTTTGCCTTGCTCTCAGTCGGCTACTCGAAAAAAGACCCTGTGATTCTAAAAGCTGTTGCTGGGTTGAAAGAGATGGCCTGCACCATCGATGGCCATACTCATATCCAGTTCACGACCCCACATGTATGGAATACCTCTTTAATTAGCTACGCATTACAGGAAGCGGGACTGCCTTCAAAAGATCAAACGGTGAAGGCTGCCAATCAATATTTGCTAACCCGTCAGCATCACATATTCGGGGATTGGCGGATTCATAATCCAAAGGCCGTTCCTGGCGGCTGGGGGTTTTCCGATTTGAATACCATGAACCCTGATGTAGATGATACGAGTGCTTCATTAAGAGCATTAGCAAGTGAACTAAAGCATAATCCGACGAATCAAGACAGTTGGCAACGTGGGGTTGCTTTCATGATTTCCATGCAAAATGACGATGGAGGATTTCCTTCATTCGAACGGAATAACGATCATAAGTGGTTGCACTTTGTTCCTTTCGAAGGATCCAAATACCTCTTAACGGATCCCTCGACACCCGATTTGACAGGGAGAGCACTCGAATTTTTAGGGAACTATGCCAATCTGAAGAAACCTGAAAAAATCAGTAAAAAAGCCGTCAATTGGCTCTTGGATAATCAAGAACCGGATGGGTCCTGGTATGGCCGATGGGGAATTTGCTATCTTTACGGGACCTGGTCTGCACTGACAGGATTAAAGGCAGCTGGGCATTCTTCAGACCATCCGGCCATTAAACAATCCATTGGCTGGTTAAAAAAAATCCAAAATAAAGACGGCGGTTGGGGCGAGTCCTGCTATAGCGACATTCGGGAAAAGTATGTTCCACTTGGCACCAGTACGCTGACCCATACGGCCTGGGCAGTGGATGCCCTGATAGCGACATCAGAGGAACCCACTCCTGAGATTAAAAAGGGGATTTCCTATCTCGTTCGCGAAGGGCCAAATGATTGCTGGACCAATGATTATCCTGCTGGTCAGGCGATGGCCAACTTCTTGTACATTCATTATCATAGTTATCGATATCTATACCCCTTATTGACATTAAGCCATTACAAAAATAAATTCATGAAAAATTAATAGCTGTTATCCACTCTTTTCAAACATGCCAAACACAATTTGTGGATGGTTTGTGGAAAAACCTCTCAGATTCCGATTTGGTTATCCACAATTCCTGCTTATCCACAATAATTGTCTACCAGATAACGCACTTATCCACAAATCCTGTTTTCACTTTTACCTTTTTAAAATTTTATGACGGAATTTTATACACATTGCTCTATAAAACCATGGTCACTTGTAAGTTTTGTGGATAGATTGGGGATGACTTTCCCTGACATAGCAGATCAATAAAACTAGCGCCCTTTTTCCTTCCCTTACAACACCCATATGAGTAATAGCTAATATGCTGTTAAGGGGGGTGAAAAAATGGCTAACATTTCAATTAGTCTTTGTATGATCGTAAAGAACGAAGAAGATACGCTGGCTGCCTGTCTTACTTCTGTAGGTGAAGTCGCCGATGAAATCATCATTATCGATACAGGTTCTACAGACAAAACGAAGCAAATTGCCACTACTTTCACAGATTATGTGTATGATTTTGAATGGATTGATGATTTTGCTGCAGCGAGGAATTTCGCTTTTTCCAAGGCGACAAAAGACTATATTCTCTGGCTTGATGCAGATGACATAGTAACACTAGAGAATAAGCAAAAAATTTTAACACTCAAAAAAACACTTCCGACTGATGTTGATTCGGTCATGATGTCTTATCATCTATCATTTGATGAACGTGGAAACCCGAGCTTTAGCTCCCGTCGAAACCGGATCGTAAAACGGGAAAAGAATTTCAGGTGGATTGGGTTCGTTCACGAATACCTCGAGGTTTGGGGTAACATTTTTCAATCCGATATAGCCATTGTTCATAAAAAGGGAAAAATCCATAGTGATCGAAATCTGAGGATATACGAAAAGGCACTGGAATCAGGGCAACCTTTCAGTCCACGCGATAAGTATTATTTTGCAAATGAATGCAAGGACCACGGCCTCCATGAAAAAGCCATTGAATGGTATCAAAAATTTCTGGATGAGGGAAAGGGTTGGAGCGAAGATAATATTCAAGCATGCGGTAAGATGTCCGATTGTCTCATTCAGACCAAAGAATGGCTGCCGGCAATCCGGAGTTGCTTAAAATCATTTGAATATGATACACCCAGAGGGGAAAATTGCTGCCGGCTTGGTTCTATTTATCTACAACGGCATGATTACGAACGTGCAGCTTTCTGGTACAAATTAGCGACACAAGTTGACCTTCCCGAAACCAAAAGTCCCTTTATTGATCGTAGCAGCTATACATGGCTGCCCCATTTACAACTTTGCTTATGCTATGACCGACTTGGAAAACGAAGTGAAGCTAACAAGCATAATGAGTTAGCCGCTGAATTCTTACCTAATCACCCAGCTATTCTCTATAATCGGAAATACTTCGAAGACCTTGAAGAAAAATGAAAATACCCCCGTTTCGTTGTAAACGGGGGTAAAAATATATCAGTCAACCTACATTCTTGATTAAGCTCCTACTGCACACAACGGTTTGAAAAAAACTTCGAATCAGTTAATCATCCATTTCCATTTTTAGTACTTTACCCGTATTCGCATCAATGTCCACATCATATTCCTTTGGGCCTTGTTTAATCTCTACTTCATAAATAAGGCTACCGTTTTCCATATCCGCTTCTAGGTCGGTTATTTGTCCTTCAACCTGTTTCAATGCAATCTTTTCAGCTTCTTCCATGCTGATTTTTGCCGTCTTCAAAGCTTCCTGGATTAACGCGTCTTCATCTTGATCATCGTCTCTCTCTTGAGAAAGAACCTTTCCATCTTTTGCGTCGACTTCTACTTCGTGATATCCTTCTTCGGTTTTAACGGTCATGTCATAGGTGACTGGATATTCGTCCCACTCCTTTTCGACTTGGACAACCTCTCCACCAAGTTCTCCCGAAATCAATTTAATGGCCTCTTTCTCAGAAAGCGTCCCCTGGTTGATAGCATACACTGCCGTTCCGGCCACACCCCCGAATAGTAAAACGGCTGCCGCCGAAACCGTAATAATCAACTTTTTCCTTTTAATGATGTTTTCTTTCAAATTGCTCCATGTCTTTTTCATGAATGGGTTCCTCCTTTAAGTTGTTACCTTAAGGATAACCAGTCTCCATGAGGCCCACATGAATGCTAGATTAGAATTTGATGAGAAAGATTAATCGTGACGGTTGTTCCCGTCTTCAATTCACTTTGAATATCTAATTGGCCACCCAGGGACTCAACGAGGGAGCGAGCAATCGAGAGCCCGAGTCCATTGCCCCCCGTTTTCCTTGTCCTTGAAGAATCCACCCGATAAAAACGCTCAAACACGTGAGGCAAATGCTCTTCCGAAATGCCAACGCCCTGGTCCTGGACATCAATCAATAGTCTGCTATCCTTC
The DNA here is from genome assembly GCF_050277655.1 of Peribacillus sp. NPDC097675. Taxonomy (NCBI): domain Bacteria; kingdom Bacillati; phylum Bacillota; class Bacilli; order Caryophanales; family Bacillaceae; genus Peribacillus; species Peribacillus sp. NPDC097675. The sequence goes on from NZ_JBNNSK010000007.1 coordinate 189,747, forward strand.
TCATGTATGAAAATATGAATGGCAGAGTCACTATATTTCATTGCATTGTCCAATAAAATAACAAGCACTTGTTCAAGCTGGCTTGAAACCGTCTCAACATGGATGGTCGGACGGTCGGACGTGATATTCACTTCGCGTTCCGTAGTCCGTCTAAACGTTTGGGCAATCTGCTCACAGAATGAAATCAATTCGAATTCTTCGCTCACGTCGGCCGGGGATTCTGCCTGGGAAGCCGCCTTCAACAGATGTCCCGTCAACTGTTTCATCCGTAGGGCTTCATGGTGAATGGCCTCAATCCCCTCTTCTAGAATCGCCTCATCCTTCAAGCCCCAACGTTTTAAAAGGGAAGCATAGCTTTCTATCACGGTTATCGGAGTCTTTAATTCATGGGAGGCATCCGACAGAAATTGCTGCTGCTGATCAAAGTTCCGTTCGAGCCTACCGATCATCCTGTTAAAGGCAACACCCATCACCTGTAGCTCATCCTTTGATTTCTCCGGCAGCGGAATCTCTTTGAAATCCCCACTTTCTTCGATATCCGACATGGTTCGGCTCATGATGGATATCGGTTTAAGAATAAGGTTAGCCAGCCACTTGCCGGCAATAACCGATAATAGAATGACAAATAGCGAAGAACCAATAAGCACAAGTGCCAGCAAGGATAACTGTTCAAAGAGCGCGTCCTGTGTCTGGGTGACCTCTATCATCCCGATCAGGGTACCTTTTTCCGGATAGGGCGCACGGTAGGTCAATACGTACTCTCCATCCACTTTTGCAAAGGTATATCCTTTATCGGTAAATGATTTCACCCCTAGCTCTTCAAGTCCATCCTCATCAACGAAGCGATTGACCAGAGAACCATTTGATTGGAATATCCGCACCATCCCATCATCCGGCGTATAGGGTTCAATCACCTTTGAATCCCCAGCTAATAAATCTTTCTCCTGGACATTTTCTTCTATGAGCTGAGCCTGATTTTCGAGCATATCCTGTTCCCGCTCTATCGAAATCCATAGAAAAGCGCTCAGGACGAATACACTTAGCAAGATCAGCATAATGGTCAGAAATAAGCTCGAATACCATTGTATTTTTGTCCGAATTTTCATTGCGGCTCCTTCAGGCTATACCCCACACCGCGATACGTATGAATGAGAGGCACATCATAAGGATAGTCGATTTTTTTTCGTAAATATCGGATATACACATCCACCACATTCGTATCTCCGGAAAAATCATATCCCCATACATGGGAGATGATCTGGTCTCGTGACAAAACCTGATTTTTATTTTCCATTAGATAAACCAGCAAATCAAATTCACGGGAAGTCAGCTCAATCCGCATACCAGCACGCCGGATATCTCTTGTACCCAGTTCCAATTGCAAATCGTGAATCGTTAGAACATCCTCTTTCGTAGCTTTAATGCCACCACCAGTTTGGCTCCGAAAGCATGCACGTATCCTCGCCAGCAGTTCCTCAATTTCAAATGGCTTGGTTACATAATCATTCGCGCCATGATCAAGTCCGTTCACCTTATCTGGTACCGCATCCCTTGCCGTCAGAAGGATGACCGGAGTTTGACTGTTCTTTTTCCTGAACCGCCTTAATACTTCGATCCCATTTAACTCAGGGAGCATCACATCTAGTAAAATCAAATCCCAGTCTTGTGCTTCCGCCCTCTCGAGTCCTGTTTTTCCGGTAAACGCCGATTCAGTTTGATATCCTTCATGGTTAAGCTCCAACGTTAGCACCCTTGCAATTTTCTCTTCATCTTCTATAATCAAAATTCGTTTATTCATCATCCAACACCACCTAAATCTTAGTGTACTGAAGAAATATGAAAATATCATGAGAAATGGACGATTCCCATTGAAAAGTAAAAAGAAAAACAGCCATTCTAGAAAAGGGCTGCTTTCATTGACTCAAGAGGTTTGAGAATCACGCTGGATTATTTACCCGCCCAATTTTGACTGATAAATTCATCACGACCGGATTTCTCACGGTCCTCTTTATAATGTTTTTTGTTTTTCTTATGATAGTCTTGATGATATTCCTCTGCAGGATAAAAAGTTTGGGCCGGGAGGATTTCCGTAACGATCGGCTTCTTGAATATCCCGCTGGCACTTAGGCGCTCTCTGGATTCAAGAGCCAATTGGTGCTGTGTCTCATTATGGTAGAAAATGGCCGTCCGATATTGACTTCCTCTGTCATGGAATTGTCCTCCATCATCGGTTGGATCAATTTGCTGCCAATATAATTCAAGCAATTTCTCATAGGCAAAAACTTGAGGGTCGAACGTAATTTCAACCACTTCATAATGCCCCGTAGTCCCCGTTTTCAACTCCTCATAGGTAGGGTTTTCAACCTGTCCACCTGAATAACCCGAAATGATGCCTTCTATACCTGGCAGTTCATCAAATGGTGTAACCATGCACCAAAAACAACCACCAGCAAATATTGCTTTTTCCACACCCATCGTCCCCCTTTACTCATCTAATGTAATAAAAACCAATATACCATAATCATATGTTTTATGTAGTAGTTGCTGATTGTATAAAAAATAGGATAAGCCCCCTGGCCTATCCTATTTAATCTTTAGACCAGCCTTTTTCCTTAAACCGAACAATGGCTTCCACACGATTGCTGACATCGAGTTTATCGAGAATGACTGATATATAGTTGCGGACCGTTCCATTGGTTAGAAAAAGCTGATGGGCAATTTCCTTTGTATTTTTACCATCTGCTATCAAACCGAGCACTTGGGTTTCTCTTTCCGTCAACGGGTTTTCTTCTTCGAAAGCCATATCGACAAGTTCCGGGGCATATATGCGCCTTCCATCCATAATGATGCGAATGGAGTTGGCCAATTCCTCACTCGGACTATCTTTCAATAGGTACCCACCTACTTCGGCCTTCCTGGCTCTTTCAAAATATCCGGGGCGTGCAAATGTTGTTAAAATGATCACTTTGCATTGGATTCCTTTGTTCTTAATCTCCTCCGCCACATCTAACCCGGTTTTTACTGGCATTTCTATATCTGTTATACAAATGTCAGGGTGGAGTTGGTTTACGAGATTTATTGCTTCTTCCCCATTGCTTGCTTTTCCGACTACCTCCATATCCTCTTCTAAATCGAGGATGGACCCAAGTGCGCCAAGCAACATTCGCTGGTCTTCAGCAATCACGACTCGAATCATATTAATCCCACCTATTCATTAATTTTTATTGCATTCGGTACCCTTATATATACGATGGTGCCATCGCTCGAATCTATTTCCAGGCTCCCATTCACAAATTCCAATCTTTCTTTCATTCCTTGAAGTCCATTTCCTTTATAAAAGTCTGAGGTTTGAGTAAGACCCACCCCATTATCTTCGACTTTAATCGTTACGCCCGTCTTCAATTCTTCAATGGAAATCTTACATAGTGTAGCCTGACTATGCTTCACGATATTAGTCACGGCTTCTTTTATGCACATGCTCAAAACCGTTTCGACAAATAAGGGAGTAGCTAGTAAATCCGTAGAACCATCCAACTCAAAGTCTATCTCTGCGGCTTTCAAAATCTGTTTAACCCGAATGACTTCGTCGCTAAGCTTCGCCCCACGCATTTCCGATACCATTTCCCTTACTTCTTTTAATGCCGTCCTCGCTGTTTGTCGGATATCCTTGATTTCTTTCTTAGCCGACTCTGGTTTCAAATCAATCAACTTCCCAGCAAGGTCACTTTTCAATCCAATCAGTGAAAGCTTCTGCCCCAATGTATCGTGTAAATCCCGAGCAATACGCTGCCGTTCCTCAATCTTTCCGAGTTCCGAAATTTGTTTATGGGCATCTTCAAGCTGTTCTTCAAGTTTATCCCTTTTATTTCGATTATACGTATTGAACGGGAGTAGAATCACGCCCACTATACAAATGAGCATGAACGGAAACTGTGAAAAGAAAATGGGGTCTTTCAGAATAAAACCGATATTAACAGAAACGATAGTAGCCAATAGCTGTACCGAATATAATACGAAAAAACCCACCTTATTTTGAACGTTCCCAATGAAGAACGCTAGAAAAAGAGAAAAATAAATGAAACCGAAGAATATGGTCATCGATATGGATATGGCAATCTGTATCCCTGTCCAAACATATACGGGCCATCCCTTTGATGCGAAGGATAAACCGTAGGAGATGAAAAATAAAATAATCATGATGATGCCAAAGATGATTTCCAGCATCGAGGATGATTTAAATATGAAATAAAAAGGAAGAATACAAAAAATAATCCAGACATATGGACTTAGCCCAGTATTCTTCGGGAAAATATGATACCAACTTTGCATAGCGTCCCTCTGTTTCTTTTACCCCTAGTATATACTACGAAGTTTTATCAAAAAACCATTCAATCGAAATTGAATGGTTTTGTACAGATATTTATTTCTCTTGTAAGCTTGGTCGTTTAACATTCATTTCAACGTTAGACTTTACATTACTCAAACGGTCCTTAATCTCTTTAAAGCTTACAAATGTTTTATTTTCCCCGTCATATAAGCGGAAGCGAAGCGATTTTAAGCTTGAGCCAAGCGTGATCGTCGTTGCCTGTTGTAAAGGCAATGTGGAATCATGGACTTTCTCCAGATTATAATTCGGCACTCTAGGGCTTAAATGATGCACGTGATGGAAACCAATGTTACCGGTTACCCATTGTAATACCTTTGGAAGTTTATAATAAGAACTTCCATCTATTGCTGCCTTCACATAATCCCATTCGGATTCTTCTTCGAAATAAGAATCTTCGAATTGATGTTGCACATAGAACAACCAAATGCCCAGCGAACCCGATACAAATAGGATAGGCAATTGTATCATGAGGAATGCCTGCCATCCAATGGCCCAGCATAAAAGGCCATAAATCAATACGATAGCCGCATTAGTGAGATGCGTATTCATACGTTCTTTTTTCCTCGCACCTTTTACATTTAAACGGTTGGTTACAAGGAATAGATAAAACGGTCCTAAGCCAAACATGACAATCGGATTCCGGTATAGTCGGTAAGCAAGACGTCCCCAGAATGAAGCGGCAACATACTCATCAACGGTCATGACCCAAATGTCGCCTGTGCCACGTTTGTTTAGATTACTACTTGTTGCATGGTGAATCGAGTGACTGTGCTTCCATTGTTCATAAGGAAATAAAGTGACAATCCCACTAATCGTGCCTAGGATATTATTCGCCTTTTTGCTTTTGAAAAATGAGGAATGACAGCAATCATGGAAAATGATGAAAATCCTGATGACGAACCCTGAGGAAAGAATGGCGAATGCCAGTGTCAGCCAATAGGAAATGCTTAAACTCTGATATGCTAAAAACCAGAGTATAAAAAATGGTGGAAATGTATTGATAATCTGTTTCACACTAGTTGTCATATTAGACTTTTCAAAAGGCGCAACTTCTTTTCTTAACTGCTTTTGATTGTGTTTGCTCATAGTTTCCTCCTTGAAATATAGAAAAAATGGAGTTATCGATTTCTTTGGTTTAATATAATGGATTAACTTCTATATAGTCGTGATGAATGGTTTCTTTTCTATATTTCAATTATAGTTACAATCTTCAACCAACTGTAGTCATAAACGTCAATGAACTCATATGACATCTGTCATATACTCGTCTAACACTCGTATATAGCCCTTCTATTATGTCCTTTTCTTCTTGCTTTACGCATAAATAGAGGAAATACCAGGAACCTACAAAGGACCGACACACATATGGGAATCATTTTTACTGACCTTGGATCATGAGCATTTCATCATACACTAAGTTTTGTCTAAGCTCCGTTGCTGTTTTATTGGATATTTGATTCTCTTCAACCATTTGCTGAATGATATCACGTTCGATCTGCATCGCATTCAATTGGAAGCGACTGACCATTTCTTCGTAACGATTCACTTCTTTTTCGCTTAATGTGCCAAATGGATTCAAATAATTATTATATCTTTGAATGACCAGCATGACTTCATGACGGTTTTCTGGAGTAGTTTGTTGTTGGATTAATAGCATCGCTTCTTTTTGTGCTTTATTTTGTGCTTTACGGAACTCCCGGATCAGGTCCGCGTTTTTATTAATAGAGTTCTCTAATTTCGTTTCCCATCTTTTATCCCATTTGACATTAATCTTATTTTTGATAAAGATGGTCTTCCAATTAATCCACGCTCTTTTAAAAGGTGATTTTTGCATATAGTTTAACGTTCTTGAAATATACACCTTATACAGCTCATAAGTTGTTTCAGAGATAGCCTCTTTTTGAACTAGCTCAGAAACGACTTCCATTTCCTTGTTGGTCCCCAGCTTCATCAAATCCTGTATGGTCCGATGATCCGGCCTTTTCGTTATTCCACGTTCCAAATCTATCAATTGTTCATTTAAATCTTCCATTACTTGATGAATCGCTTTCTGATTATCTAAGGTTTCCTCTTTACTCAACAGTTGGATGGTCTTATTTAACACAATTTTATAAGCTTCTTCAGTAGTAAGTCGTTCATCATCAGATTCAGTTGGCTTCTTTATTAATATCGGTAAAAGTAATGTAGCCAAAAAGACGCTTAATAAAATTACAGTTGCCGCGATAAATAAGACTGTATTACGCATCGGGAACTTCGTGTCATCCGGCATTAAAGTTGGTATGGATAAGGCGGTAGCTAAAGTGATGGTTCCATGAATGCCACAAACTGATGTCAAAAGGGCATATCGCGATTTCGACACATTCACATCGTCCATGGCGTTGTTATATTCAGGATGAACCCTGGACATGATAAATTGCTCCAATGGATTCACTCTGACTTTCGTGAAAGTCTCATGAAGAATGTATACCCAAATGAAACGGATCACCAATAATAAAAGTACAATCAAGACGCTAATTCCAAAAAGAGTTCCCCTATTCATATTGGAATCAATTTCCTCATATACACTCGGTATCATGAATCCTAATAAAGTAAATACCAGACCATTCAAAAGATAACCTAATACAGACCATGTATTCGTAGATATGATTTGCAATTTGGTTGTGGAACTCTGAAGTCGATCCCGCTCAATGCCATGAATGACACCAGCGGTAACCACTGCTAAAATGCCAGATACATCAAACTCTTCAGCAACCATATAAATCACAAATGGTGTAATCAACTCAATGACAATGGACATAGAAATTCCTTCTAATCCATGGACCCGTAGGAACAATCGCAATTTTACGATTAGATAGCCCAGAAGGAGACCTATAATAATCCCACCCAAAGACACAAATAAAAAATTGAGCGAAGCATCTTTTATAGAAAATACGCCAGTTAATGCTGCTGCCAAAGCCACTTTAAAAGCAACGATTCCGGCTGCATCATTGAAAAGCGATTCTCCTTCAAGGATGGGCATCATATTACCGGGCAACTTCAAGCCTTTTGTAATGGATTGTACCGCTACGGCATCCGTTGGAGTTATGGTGGCTGCTAATGCAAACGCTACGGCCAAAGGCATATCTGGAAGTAACCAGTGGATAAAAAAACCACCTGCAAAAACAGTTACGAATACTAACCCAAAAGCCAATAACAGAATAGGCTTACGCAGCTCAAGCATTTCTTTTCGAGATGTGTTTTTCCCTTCTGTAAATAGAAGAGGAGCAATAATGCAAATCATAAATAATTCAGAATGAAAGTCTAAAGATAAGTGAAATGGTAAAAATGAAATGACTGCCCCCATGGCTATTTGATATATTGGGAGCGGAATACGAGGCCATTTAGTGTTTAATATTGTAGCCACTATTATGGAAACTAATAATCCGAGCAAAGTGATTAAGAATGACATAGTATCCTCCTATCTTTTAATATTTTGTACGATTGCCTCTAAAAAGGAAAAAGCAGAGATATTTTAAAGTGATCATCTCCACTTTTAAAAATAGTCCCCACTCATTATGTGTATTTTTTTCAAAAGTAACTCTCTAATGTTTTGTTGTATCAACGATAATTGATATACCCCTTCGTTATTCATTACAAACAGGTATTACAACTTTCAAGATTCATTTCAATCAAAAAATGAATTACATCATTTTTATTATCAACCGACTTTTCATTTACCACTAAAAGACGTCAAAAAAAACAACCCGAGTGGATTAGATATCCATTCGGGTTGTTTGGCCATTACTTATTTAATTTAATCCTATCAGGACAAGTATAAATATTCATCGAATCATTGCGGATAAAGCCGACAGTGGTAATTCCTAGTCCTTCTGCCAACTCCAAAGCTAATTCCGTTGGCGCTGATTTAGAAAGAATCAACTCGCAACCGATCTTGGCCACTTTCAATAGTATCTCCGAAGAAATACGACCACTGAATACAATTGCTTTTCCTTCTAAAGATATACCATTCTTCAAACAATACCCATAGATCTTATCCAATGCATTATGACGCCCGATATCCATTCGGCTTAATACAAGCCCATCTACATCACACAATGCAGCATTATGGACACCGCCGGTTTGTTGGAACGTCACCGCGGACTGTTGCAGGTCTTTCATTAAGCGGAAGCAATCTTCCGGCGTTAACGTCATTGTCATATTCTCCATCTTCTTGGCAGTCAGAGCATCATTTACAAAAACGAAACCTTGTCTACTTCCTCCACAGCATGAAGTAATATAGCGTTTATTTTGAAACTCTTGGTAATAAGGATTCAGCTTATCCGTTTTGACATGAACATATCCTTCTTTTTCCTGAAACCAGATTTCTTTGATTTCTTCATATTTCCGGATAATCCCTTCCGAAGCTAAATAACCGATCACCATATCTTCAATGTATTCGGGCGTACAAACCATCGTCACGAACTCTTGACCATTTATCTTCACCGTAACGGGAAACTCCGTCACAACCGTGTCTTCCGTTTGCTGGACTTCCCCTTTGCTAATACGGATAATCTCCCGTTTTTTCTCTATCTCCTTCATGCCTTCACTCCTCATTATCTACGCGAACTTTCTGTCCCTTAATATGAAGCAGTGGAACGATATCAGTTCGATTTTATTTTTCCTGCTATATCCTGATCAAATACAAACACGGAAATAGCTATATTTTCCTTCACTTTAATATCAGAGAACAAATGAACCAGAGTCGCACCGACCAGCTCTTCCATTCCCTCAGGAGGGGCAACCGAATATAAATCCTGAATCATTTTTGTCCTTGCTGAATGGACCATATCTTTGCCCTCTTCCGTACTTGAAATGAATATTTCCGTGGGAGTCAAATTCCCATATAGCGTAGAAACAGCCATGTTATCTACGAAAACCGTATGGATACGCTCTGGTCCTTTTCCGAATAATTCTTTTCGGAGCTTTCGAATCATATCATTGAATTCATGGATTACTTTTGACATCTTGATTTCCCTCCTAACATATGATATTTCATCTAGTGTTTCCTTATCATAAAGCAATAAGATTAAAAAAAAAAGTTTATTGAAAATAACTACTTTTATCATATGATTGTTTCTTTTTGAAATTAAAGGTATAATATCTTTGTGAAAGTTGGTTACATAATATGATTTGTTATGTTTCTATCTTTTATCCATCATTCAAATAATGGCTTGGATTGGTATATTGGCAAGATTTGCTATTAAACTATTCCACCATGACTTACATCGCTGTTCAGAGACAGAGGTGTAATCATGGTGGCTTTTTCGTGTTTATTGGTAATAAGAGGGGGAAAAATTGTGAGCGATTCAATTACTATTAAAATCAATGGCTTGGATTATACAGCAAAAACTGGATCGACAATCTTGGAAGTTATCAATGAAAATAAGATAGCTCATCCACAGGTTTGTTATGTTCCTGAAGTAGATCCAATTCAAACATGCGATACGTGTATCGTGGAAGTGAATGGAAAACTTGTTAGATCATGCTCGACAAAAGTTGATAGCAGCATGGATATCTCATTGGATTCAACAAGTGCTAAGGCAGCACAAAATGAAGCGATGGATCGCCTGCTTGAAAATCACCTATTATATTGTACAGTTTGTGACAATAATAATGGGAACTGTAAACTTCATAACACTGTAGAATTAATGGAAATTCCACATCAAGATTTCACGCCTAAAACTACACCGGAATTGGCTGTGGACATGTCCCATCCTTTCTACCGCTATGATGCGAACCAATGTATCGCTTGCGGACAATGCGTAGAGGTTTGTCAAAACCTACAGGTTAATGAAACGCTATCCATCGATTGGGAAGCAGAACGTCCACGTGTTATTTGGGATGAAGGAACTGAAATCAATAATTCATCATGTGTGGGTTGCGGACAATGTGTAACAATCTGTCCATGTAATGCATTAATGGAGAAATCCATGCTTGGAGAGGCTGGCTTCATGACTGCCTTGAAAGATGACATAATGGAACCGATGATTAACCTAGTTAAAGATGTTGAGCCAGATATGAGCGTAATATTCCCTGTTTCAGACATTGAAGCAGCTATGCGTGATACACGGACGAAGAAAACGAAAACAGTATGTACATTCTGTGGTGTTGGCTGTTCATTCGAAGTTTGGACAAAAGGGCGCAAAATCCTTAAAGTTCAACCTACACATGAAGGACCTGTTAATGCAATTTCCACTTGTGTTAAAGGGAAATTCGGTTGGGACTTCGTAAACTCTGAAAAACGTATTACTAAACCATTGATCCGTAAAAATGGTAGATTCGTAGAATCAAGCTGGGATGAAGCTCTTGACTTGGTTGCCTCAAGACTTGGTTCAATCAAACAACAATACGGTGGTAATTCCGTAGGATTCATTTCTTCATCTAAAATCACGAATGAAGAAAACTATGTGATCCAAAAATTAGCACGTCAAATGTTCGAAACGAATAACGTCGATAACTGCTCTCGTTACTGTCAATCACCTGCAACAGACGGATTGTTCCGTACAGTCGGTATGGGTGGAGATGCTGGTACGATTAAAGATATCGCTGCAGCAGGCCTTGTCATCATCGTTGGTGCAAACCCAGCTGAAGGACATCCGGTTCTAGCTACACGTGTAAAACGTGCACATAAGCTACACGGACAAAAACTGATTGTAGCCGACGTACGTAAAAATGAAATGGCTGAGCGCTCTGATATCCATATCAGTCCTAAACAAGGTACAGACCAAGTGTGGATAATGGCCGTAACAAAATACATGATCGATCAAGGCTGGCATGATCAAGACTTCATCGATGAAAATGTAAACTTCTTCGGCGAGTATAAAGAGTTGTTAGAAAAATATACCCTAGATTACGCTGAGCAAAACACAGGAATTTCCAAAGAAACATTAATCCAAATTGCTGAATCCATTCGCGATGCAGATGGTACATGTATCCTTTGGGGAATGGGTGTTACACAAAACACTGGTGCTTCCGATACGTCGGCTGCCATCTCTAACCTTCTTTTAGCTACAGGTAACTACCGTCGTCCAGGAGCTGGAGCTTATCCTCTTCGTGGTCATAACAATGTTCAAGGTGCTTGTGATATGGGAACATTACCAAACTTCCTACCAGGTTACCAACATGTTAACGATGATTTTGCTCGTGCCAAGTTTGAAAAAGCTTATGGTGTCAAAATCGATGACAAACCAGGTATGCATAATATCCAAATGCTGGACGCTATCGAAAAAGGCGACATGAAAGCTATGTATCTTGTCGGTGAAGATATGGCACTTGTGGATTCTGATGCAAACCATGTTGATAAAGTCCTATCAAGCTTAGATTTCTTTGTTGTTCAAGATATCTTCCTTTCTAGAACAGCTCAATATGCGGATGTTGTATTACCGGGAGCACCTTCTCTTGAAAAAGACGGTACATTCACGAATACAGAACGTCGTGTACAACGTTTATATAAAGCCCTTCCTACTTTGGGAGATTCTAAAGCGGACTGGGAAATCACTCAAGAAATCGCTAACCGCTTAGGTGCAAATTGGAATTACACTCATCCTAGTGACATCTATGATGAAATGGCAAGCCTTTCTCCAATATTCAGCCAAGCAAATTATGAAGTACTTGAAGGCTGGAACAGCTTCCTATGGGGAAGTCATGATGGATCAAGCACACCGCTTCTTTATACGGATGGATTCAACTTCCCTGATAAAAAAGCTCGCTTTGCAATAGCTGACTGGGTAGAGCCGCATACATTCCCTGAAGAATTCGATCTTCATATCAATAACGGACGTATGCTCGAACATTTCCATGAAGGAAATATGACGAATAAATCGAACGGAATTCAAGCTAAGGTTCCTGACATTTTCGTTGAGGTTTCTCCAGAGCTAGCTAAAGAGCGTCAAGTGAGCGATGGCGGATTAGTCCGTTTGGTATCACCATATGGTGCCGTTAAATTGAGAGTGCTGATTACAGACCGAGTGAAGAAAAATGAACTATTCCTACCGATGAACTCAGTCGACAAGGATTCAGCCATCAACTTCTTGACTGGTCCTATATATGATCAACGTACAAGTACACCTGCTTATAAACAAACAAAGGTACGTATGGAAGTGCTTAAAGATAGCGGAGAAATTCCATTGCCGGGAACTAACCCACGGAATAAAAAACGTCATCCTCAAAATGGTGTTGAAGTCCAACGCAAGTGGGCACGTCCAGGTTATGTACACTTAACAGATAAATAATAAGGAGGGTGAAGATCATGGCAGCTCCTATAACGGAAATCCATAATCCTATAACAGAGGAAGATTTAAAGATACAAAAAATCGAAGAACTGAAAATGCTAGTCGCCGATAATGAAGAGGTGTTAAACAGTTTGTTTGACATCCTCGGTGATCTTAACGATTCTGGCGTGCTTGATGCCGCTACTTCGATGCTTAGAGGAAAAGAACAAATCACAAAAGTCGCTCTTGGACAAGTAACCAGAGAACCCGTAACCAGATTAATCAACACGCTTATGGGTGCAACTGGAGCCTTGATGAAGGCTGATGCCGACCAAGTGACAAAGCTCCTTACCTCTGCCCTTGCCGGCATGGATGAAGGCAGCAAATTCATTGAGACCGATAAAAAAATCGGTGTCATGAGCTTAGTAAAAGTATTGAACGACCCCGACATTAATCGTGCAATTGGTTTTGGCGTCCATTTCCTAAAAGGAATGGGTAAAGAACTAAAATAATAATAATAATTTAAACAGACTATCCCCAAGTCGAATGTAAACAATAAAAAGACTGAAGGCTTAAAAGAGGTACCTGCCTCTTTTGAGTCTTTTTTAAATCATAACTATAAAGGACGGATGAAATGCTAACACAAGAAAACGTCATAGATGCCTTAAAACACGTTGAAGACCCTGAGCTGCATAGAAGTATCGTTGAACTGAATATGGTTCGGGACCTTAAAATCATGGATGGCCATGTTTCACTGGAAGTAGTCCTAACCATTCAAGGGTGTCCATTGAAAGCCAAGATCCAAGATGATATCGAAAGCTCTCTAAGAAAAATTGGTGCTTTAAGTGTGTCCTTGAAATTTGGTTCAATGACAAAAGAAGAACGGGAAGAATTGACAAAAGTATTAAAAGGAAATGCCACGACGGAAACAGGAATGCCCAAAATGCTCGCTCCCGATTCAGGAGTGAAATTCATTGCCATAACAAGTGGTAAAGGCGGCGTTGGTAAATCCACCGTTACCATCAACCTTGCAGTCGCTTTAGCGCGCATGGGCAAACGAGTAGGAATTCTGGATGCAGACATTTATGGTTTCAGCGTACCGGCAATGATGGGTATCACCCAAAAGCCAACGATGATTGACCAAACTGTCATCCCAGTTGCTAGCCATGGTGTGAAAGTCATGTCTATGGGCTTTTTCGCGGCAGATGATAATCCTGTTATGTGGCGCGGACCGATGTTGAATAAATGGATCAAAAACTTCCTAGTGAACACGCATTGGGGAGAGCTGGATTACATGTTGCTTGATTTACCACCTGGTACGGGTGATGTAGCGATTGATGTGGCAGCCATGATCCCACAAGGCAAGGAAATTATCGTAACGACACCTCATAATGTGGCTTCATTCGTTGCTTCAAGAGCAGGTGCCATGGCTAAACATACTAAACATGAAATCATGGGCGTTATCGAAAATATGGCTTATTTCGAAGAACAAGATGGATCGAAGAACTTCCTGTTTGGAAAAGGCGGCGGAGAAATACTTGCGAAACGTCTTGAAACAGAAGTAATTGCGACCATCCCATTCTCTAATCGTAAAGAAAATAACGATGCTAGCGTATTTGATGAAGAATCGTATATCGGCGAAGTATTCTCTTCAATAGCGGAAGACATCATCAATCAATCATAATTGGAGTAAGGTTGACTCATTTTGAGTCAACCTTTTTCATTTTCAAAAGGTAAATGATACACTTTCCCTTTATTCATCCCTTCACTCGGAAGATTCATGGACCGTAAAATCCTCGTCGCACTAGCAGAAGATGAAATACTCAAGAACTCCCTTAATTGGCGATTTGTTATCGTGGGACCGAGAAGGAGATAATAATCTCTTAATGCTCGGATATGTGCATCTTTACTCTCCGTTTCACACCTAGAGCATATCCATACCCTACTCCGTCTTAATAAAGGGGACATCGAACACTTCTCACAAAGGACCCCTTTGATCATGTCTTTCTTTGTTAGATCAAACCTTTGCAGGATTGGAAAATCCGCTTCACTATGATGCTTACTAATATTTTTGATCATTTTTTTCAATTCTTTATCACTTAAATTCGATTGTTTGATGGAGTTTTCGATTTGTTGGATTTTAGTAGGTAAGGTATCACGATGGATGACTTTATATTGAAGATTACGGTTTTCAGGATTCGTGCGGATGATTGTTTGAGGATTACTAATTACGACAAGAGAATAAATAGGAGGTTCTACCATACCATATTTGATGCACCATTTCTTCAGCTGTGATTCTTGGCGCTCGATTTGAAGAAGCGGATCAGCAAATGCTGACTCTATCCCATCTTTCGTTCGTATGAGCTGATTAAAAGTAGAATCGAAATAAAGGGAACCTGCTATATTCTTCACTTCGATGATGAGGATGAATTTTTGGGATAGCATTAACGTATCGATTTGAAAAAAACGAGTTTGATCCTGTAACCTGATATCATGGAAGATGAAATAATCCTTCGGTTCAAGAAAACTTAAGGGAAAATCGATAGCGCACTCCCCCCTATAGCCAGCCTCTCTTTTATGGAGTTCACTAAGAATGATGGGGATTTTCGGATGAGTTGGTGGAAGCCTACGCAACAATGCCTGTAATTTCAGGATGGAAAGCGGTATTTTACGTTCCTTTATTATCATTTTATCACTCCAATCGTTTTTCTCTCCATAGATTCTATGACAGATAGTGATATTCCTTTAAAATCCTGAATTTTATCCCCCGACTGAGTTTTTCTTCTTATTCTGGATATTTATCTTCTCTAACTGGATTTAATCTTCGGAAATTACTCTTTTATCTTCGCATTTCGGTAATATATCGATTTTTCGACAAAAAAAGACCTGCTTTTCGGCAAGTCCGTCATTCTATATGCTTTGCGATTGCGCGCCCGGCCTGTCTCCCCGAGAATAAGCATCCGCCCAGAAATGTCCCCTCCATGGAGCGATAGCCATGGACACCTCCACCCCCGAAGCCAGATACTTCCCCTGCGGCATAAAGCCCTGGAACAGGCTTGCCTGTTGCGTTAAGCACTCGACCAGATAAGTCCGTCTGCAACCCACCAAGCGTCTTTCTACTGACTATATGTAGCCGTACGGCGATTAATGGCCCCTTCTTTGGATCGAGAAGTTTATGAGGGGAAGCCACCCTCACAAATCGGTCACCGATATAACTTCGTGCACCGCGCATGGCTGTGATCTGCAAGTCTTTCGTGAATTTATTGTCCATTTCCCGGTCCCTCGCTAAAATTTGCTTCTCGATCTCTTCAGCACACAATAAATCCTCCCCGGTAATCTTGTTCATCCCTTCAACCAACTCCGATACTGTGCGCGCTATAACAAAGTCCTCTCCTTTATCCATAAAAGCTTGTACGGGCGCTGGGGCACCCGGCAGCACACGGGATAAGACCTTTCGAATGCTCTTCCCTGTCAAATCGGGATTTTGCTCGGAACCTGACAATGCAAATTCTTTTTCAATGATTTTTTGCGTCAAGATGAACCAGGAATAATCATATCCAGTCTTCTGGATTGCTTCCAGAGTCCCCAACGTATCGAACCCCGGAAAATTCGGTGCTGGAAACCGATGTCCCTTTGCGTCCAGCCAAAGTGACGATGGGCCAGGGAGGATACGAATCCCATGCTTGTCCCAAATGGGATCCCAGTTTTTGATTCCTTCCGTATAGTGCCACATCCGGTCACGATTGACGATCCTACCACCCGCTTTTTCCGTGATGGCAAGCATCCTTCCGTCCACATGCTCCGGTACACCGGAAATCATCGTCTTGGGTGCCTTACCGAGTCTAGCAGGCCAGTTTGTCCTAATTAAATCGTGATTGGCACCTATTCCTCCACTTGTGACAAGGACAGCCTTAGATTGGAAGGTGAACTCCCCGGCCACTTCACGGGAACTCGCTTCCCCTCGGCCCACAGAGCTTGGGACGAGTATGGACCCTTCCACCCCGATTACAGCGCCACTCTCCGTAATCAATTCATTCACGCGATGGCGGGGACGATACTCGACAAGTCCCTTTTCCATTGCCTTGCGAACTCGCTCTTCAAATGGTTTGACAATGCCAGGACCCGTCCCCCAAACGATATGAAATCGCGGGACCGAATTGCCATGACCTTCAGCAAGATAGCCACCGCGCTCCGCCCAGCCCACTACCGGAAAGAAACCTACCCCTTGAGAGGATAACCATTCCCTTTTTTCCCCGGCAGCGAACTCGACATATGCCTCTGCCCATTTCTTGCCCCAATAATCTTCATCCTCTTCCCTATCAAAACCAGCCGTACCCAACCAATCTTGCCAAGCAAGTTCCTTAGAATCCTTGATTCCCATCCTTCGTTGTTCAGGTGAATCCACAAGAAATAAACCGCCAAAGGACCACCACGCCTGCCCTCCCATAGAAGCCTCTGGCTCTTGATCCAAGAGCAGAACCCTTTTCCCCGCATCAGCTAGCTCTGCCGTCGCCACTAACCCTGCAAGGCCGGCACCCACTACGATTACATCTATATCCATGTCCATTCCTCCGATTTGGTTTCAAAAATTCTATATCCGCTTACAATATAAGAATATAGTCCTTACATTCCCTGGAAAAGCTCAATTTCCTTCTTAAATAAAAAAAAGCCTAAATTGTCAGTGACAATTTAGGCGCTGTTTCCTAATCTCTTGATACAGTAAGAAGGATATATGACTTCTTCACAATGCTTTTATTCAGTTCATCTGCTGATATTTGGATAGCTCAGATTTCTTCATGCGTACATTCACATATTCTTCGACCGGGCTACTCCCACCCGCATCTGGATAGGCAAATGCATTACTATACTCACTACCCATATTAGACGAATTTAATTTCTTATTTTTAGGTTTGAATAGTAGATTGGCAATCACAAGGAGAAGTGTTATCGCAAAGAAAAATGCCGTTAGGTACAACCAATACTTCACATAAAGATTACTCGAGAGAGCATCAGATATACTAGCCTTCCCCATTGCATAATCTATTAGATAATTTATAACACTCACTATGAGTGATATGACCGTCGTAATACTCGTTGTTTGAATACTAAATTTAAACATGATGTTCTCCTTCTAAAGCACTTCGAAACTATAGGATTTATATGTGTAATCATTCTTTATATATATCGGCACATTTTTAAAAAAGATTATTGATGCAAAATAAAAATAAATTAAAACACAAAAAAACCACCAACATATGTATTGGTGGAGACGGTGGGAGTCGAACCCACGTCCAGACATAACGGCACTTAAGCTTCTACGAGTGTAGTCGATATATTCGCGTTTCGCGAACTCATTAGCCTATCGACAGGCGGCAGAGCAGCTAGTCTGATTGGTCTCTTCCTTCATCCTCAGACGGTGGATTCCGGCGTATCCCACTTAGAGTGAGTCCCTTACCCTACCACGTGGGCCATGGAGGGAGGAACAGCTTAACGTCTGTTGTTACGCAGCGAAAGCTAGGTTGTTGTTTTGTTTGCCAGTTATAGGCGTTGACGTTTTAACGAGGCCGATCCCCTCGACTCGCAACTTAAGCTCGAACTATCCCTGTCGAATCCGTAACGTCCCCATGATTAGAATGGAGCGTACGAGAAAAGAATAGTCAGCAAGTTGGCTGATATTCAGTTGTCATCGGTACAGGATTAATTATAACAGATTGAATCAAAAAATCAATTGTAAGGTCTTGGCAACCCTACATCTTCTGACGATCACGGAAAGCACGCTCGATATCCCGTTTTGCTTCTTTCTTCTTCAGGTCATCACGCTTGTCATATTGTTTCTTCCCTTTACCCAACCCGATTAAAACCTTGGCAAAGCCATTTTTTAAATACATTTTCAATGGAACGATGGTGTAACCCGTTTCCTTCGTTTCACCGATTAGTTTACTAATTTCTTTCTTGTGCAAAAGAAGCTTTCTTGTCCGCAATGGGTCATGGTTGAACTGGTTCCCCTGCTCATACGGACTGATATGCATATTATAAAGATAAATTTCTCCGTTCTCGATTTTGGCAAAGGCATCCTTCAAATTCAGTCGGGCTGCACGAATGGCCTTGATTTCGGTCCCTTTCAATACGATACCTGCTTCAAATGTTTGTTCGATAAAGAAATCATGATACGCTTTTTTATTTTGCGCTAATTGCTTTCCTGAGCCTTTTGGCATCTAACTCTCCCCTTTTATCCAATCGGAGAGAGGATGACTCGCATCCTCTCTTCCGTTTTATCTCTTTTTAGGTTTTCTTTTACGCTTCGCTGCCGGAGCGTTTTCAAAGAACTTTTTCTTCTTTTTCGGCTTTCTGTCAGAAGAAGCGCCACCGTTTCGGTTGTCACCACCACGGCCACCTTTACTTTCAGATCCTCTTGAGTCTCCGCCTCGACGCTTCCGTCCACCTGCACCTGAATTGGCTTTGAAAATTTTCTTCTCGCCGGAAGGACGTGGGCGGCTTACTTTCATGCCGATGATTTCAAAATCAATAGCCCGTTCTTCTTTATTCACATTAGCAACCCGAATATCGATTTCATCGCCAATCCGGAACACTTTTCCTGTCCGTTCCCCGATCATCGCTAGCTGACGTTCATCAAAGCGATAATAATCGTCGGTCATGAAACTAACATGGACAAGACCTTCGATGGTATTTGGCAACTCGACAAACATACCGAAATTCGTAACGGAGCCGATGATTCCTGTATATTCTTCACCGATTTTATCCAGCATATATTCCGCTTTCTTTAAATCATCCGTCTCCCGTTCCGCGTCAACAGAGCGACGTTCACGTTTCGATGTATGGTCGGCGATATCCGGTAAAATGGCATTCCATTTCTCTTTAGTCGCATCATCAAGCTTCCCTTCGATTAAATACGTCCGAATTAAACGATGGACGATTAAATCTGGGTAACGGCGAATCGGTGATGTGAAATGAGTATAAAACTCGGCAGATAAACCAAAGTGACCCAAGCTTTCCGGATCATATTTAGCTTGTTGCATCGAACGAAGCATGACGGTCGAAATGACGGTCTCTTCCGGTTTTCCAGCAATGGCTTGAATGATTTCCTGTAGAGCCTTTGGATGGACATCATTGGCAGATCCACGGACGATATAGCCGAAGTTCGTGATGAATTCAAAGAAACGTTGTAACTTTTCTGGTTTCGGATCTTCATGTATACGGTAAATGAAAGGCACATCAAGACGGTTGAAATGCTCGGCAACGGTTTCGTTAGCAGCTAGCATGAATTCTTCAATCAATTTTTCTGCGACCGATCTTTCACGTAAAACAACATCCGTTGGGTGACCTTCTTCATCAACGACCACTCTTGCTTCATTGAAATCAAAGTCAATTGCCCCTCGATTCATCCGTTTCTTACGAAGGATTGCCGCCAATTGTTCCATATCCTGAAACATTGGAACAAGGGATTCATAGCGTTCCAACTGCTCCTCGTCTTTATCGACAAGAATCTTATTCACATTGCCATATGTCATCCGTTCCGTCGTTTTTATGACACTTTCAAAAATATCATGAGAAACGACTTCCCCTTCCGGTGTGATTTCCATTTCACATGATAACGTGAAGCGATCGACTTGTGGATTCAAAGAACAAATCCCATTTGATAGACGATGTGGAATCATCGGTATAACCCGGTCAACCAAATAAACACTCGTCCCTCTTTCAAGAGCTTCCTTATCAATTGGTGAACCTTCTGTCACATAATGGCTGACGTCAGCGATATGTACACCAAGCTTATAGTTGCCGTTTTCAAGTCTAGTAACTCCAACGGCATCATCCAAGTCCTTCGCGTCCGCTCCATCAATCGTAACCAATACTTCATTGCGCAAGTCCCGGCGGTTTCCTATCTCGGAGTCTTTGATGGTATCTGAAACGGCATTCGCCTGCTCCATCACATCTTCAGGGAATTCCATTGGAAGGCCATATTTATGGATGACGGACAGAATGTCTACGCCAGGGTCATTCTTATGACCGAGGATTTCAATGACTTCCCCTTCCGCACTTACGCGTCCTTCCGGATAAGAGGTTAGCTTGACGACAACCTTATGCCCTTCCACCGCTCCATGGGAAGCATGCTGGGGGATGAAGATATCATTGGCAATCTTTTTATCATCCGGAATGACAAATCCGAAATTTTTGCTTTCAGAGTATGTACCAACCACTTGTTTGATTCCACGTTCAAGTATTCTGATGACAGTACCTTCTTGTCTGGATCCAGACGTTTCCGATGAAACCCTGACCATGACGATATCTCCGTGCATTGCTGTCCCTGTTTCATTTGGCGGAATGAAGATATCATCCATTCCAGGGTTATCTTCCGGAGTCACGAAGGCAAATCCCTTTGCATGTCCGGTTAACTTACCCCGGAACAGATTCATCTTTTGCGGCAGGCCATAACGATTGCTTCTGGTCCTAACCACCAACCCCTTTTCTTCCATCTTAACTAGCGCCTTCACGAAGTTCTTGAATTCTGCGGAGTCTTCGATTTTAAGAGCCTCTTCCAATTCTTGTACCGTAAGTGGCTTATATGCTTCATCTTTCATGTATGTCAGAAGCTTATTGATATGTTCTTGAATGTTATCTTCCATAAAAACCCTCCTATTCAGGGTATGATTAATTTATTATTCGGACCAATCCAGGCTTTCTAAAAATCCTAATACATCTTCATGCAGCTGTTCACGCTCTTTATCAAGGGTAATGACATGGCCGGACTCTTCATACCACTTGATTTGCTTAACGGGCGACTCCACAGCTTCATAAATAATATCGGCACTTTTTGAATTGATAACATCATCATGTCGACCCTGCACGACAAAAGTCGGTGCGTAGATATGATCTACGTGCTCACGTACATCCGTTATCAATTCTTGAAGAGCTTTTAATGTACCCATAGGTTTATCAGCAAAACGGTCCATTTCTTCTTCAATTTGTTCTTGTGTTTTTCCTTCGTACTTTTTAAATTCTCTAGCGTAGTCCAATACTCCTTTAAACATCGCTTCTTCACTTTTGATATACATAGGCGCACACATTGATACGATACCCTTTATAGGTACAGTGTAACCTAATTTGAGAGAAAATACGCCTCCTAAAGACAGTCCGGCAACAGCAATTTCCGTATGGCCTTTTTCTTTCAAAAAATCATAGGCCATCATCACATCTTTCCACCAGTCAGAAGGACCTGTTTTCACCAATTCTTCAGGCGGGACGCCATGTCCTTTATAGTGTGGCGCATGGCAAGTGTATCCTCTCTTTTCAAGATAACGTCCAAGCATTCTTACATCGGCGGAATTACCCGTGAAACCATGTAAGAGTAAGACCGCTCTTTTTCCACCTTCAAATGTAAAGGGCTCTTGCAGCTTTAATTTCATGTGTCTTGGCTCCTTTAATCGTAACTGTCATCGTCATGTTTTTATACTTTCTAAATTAACTATAGCTATTCCTGCAACTATTGTGCAAAGAAAAAAGCCTAGCTATTTAGCTAGACTCATTTTTTGATCCATTACACATCAAAGTACGCAACAAGTAAAGTTAAAGCAAAGAATAAAACAGCCAATACAATCGTTGCCCGATGTAGAACCAGGTCTAAGCCACGTGCTTTTTGCTTTCCGAATAACTGCTCAGCACCGCCAGCAATCGCACCTGATAAACCTGCACTTTTTCCTGATTGAAGTAATACCGTCACGATAAGCGCGATACTAACAATCACTAAAAGCGTTATGAGTAATGCATGCATGCAATTACACCTCCTGAAGAACCAATAAACAATTACTTTAACTTTACCACACCGATAAGGTATCTACAATCTTTGTTATAACATATTGGAAAGAATTCCTAGACTTTTTAGTCATTGTTTTCTTTTTGAATCGAAATTTGAGATAATTTACATAAAGTGTAGAAAGAGGTGTATTTATGTTTAAGCCCATACTTCGAATTCTTGATATACTGACCATACTATTCTCGGTGGTGGCCGGTTATTCCCTTTGGACAAACGGCAGCAATCTGATAAGTGTACTGTTAATCATTCTCTCTCCGCTTCTACTGCTGTTAGCCAAATATCATGGGAACCGATATTTATTATTTTCTGCATATATCACGACAACCATTTATTTTACTGCTATTATTTATAATGGACTTTCCGATAGCAGCATTGACTTCTTCCAATCAGGCTTCAGTGTCTTATTGCTTGGAGTAGCCGCCGTCTTATTTAGTATCATAGCCGCAGTCATCGGTTTTGGTACGAATACACTTACCATTCTCTGGCTAGCCTTGCATGCGCTTGTCACCTTCGAAACCATTAGGATGAACAGTGCTTCCGGATTCCTTTCACACTTTTGGTCAAATCCTGTTGTGGAAACAGCCATCCGTAATGATTTTCCTTTTTTATTGATGATCATCTGGATTGGCTTATTTCTAGATAAGTATCAACGGGAATTAACAAGGGACTATTTATCCCGATAATACCTAAAGAACCAAATCTTTTGGAAATCTTATTTAAAGCAAGGAGCTTTCATATGTTAAAACCTTTATTTACTGCAACCGCTCTTTCCTCTTTCATTTTGCTAGCTGGATGTTCGTTTGATTTTTCATCGGACGAAAAGAAAGAACAAAAAGAAGAGCACCAACACTCCCAGAATGCTTCAGATGAACCTAAGAAGGAAGATTCTATGGGACAAGTCAAACATGAGGTTGCAGTTGATACAACCGCTAAACCTGCCCAGGAAGGCCTTCAGACATTGGCTGAGCCGGAAAGTATACCTGTCTTGGTCAACAAACAATACAGCCTTCCTGAAAATTACAAACCGACTGACCTTATCTATCCTAAAGTCGATTTCATCTTCCAAGATAAAATCGAGAAAAGAATGATGAGAGAAGAAGCAGCAAAAGCGCTGGAGAAAATGTTCCAAGCGGCTGAAAAGGAGAATATGCATCTAGCCGGTGTATCCGCCTACCGCTCTCATCAAACACAAATCTCCATCTTTAGTAACTATGTCGCTAAAGATGGTGAAGAAAAAGCCAAAACCTACAGTGCCCTTCCCGGAACGAGCGAGCATGAAACAGGCCTATCAATTGACGTTACGACACACGACGGAGCCTGTGCGGCCCAAGACTGCTTCGGTGATTCAAATGAATCTGCATGGCTAGCAAAGAACGCCCACGATTATGGTTTCATCATCCGTTATCCTGAAGGCAAAGACGACATCACTGGCTACAAATATGAACCATGGCATATCCGTTATGTAGGAGTGGATATCGCTACGGAAATATACGATTCGAACATTACCTTGGAAGAATACTATAATGCTGTACCGGTAGACGCCAGTACAGATAAATAACAAACAGGGTGTCCGGTTACGGACACCCTGTTTTCAATTAATCAAACGTTTGATTAATTGTGGAATCTAGCTATATCCCTTAGTTGGCTTATTTATGTACACGAATCAATTTGATTAATTCTATAATTTTTTCATCATCGCCAGGTTTAACGGACACTAGTTTTATATCCTTAATAATCCCTCTGTAGAATTTCTTACCAGCAGGATTAATGCCATCCCAACGTAAAGGAACATTATATACATTAATGGAACCATTTCGATTACTGCTATACGTTACAGATCCATCTACTAAACGGGAACCCGCTAATTGGATAACGTCTTCTGGATAATCCTCACTGGTTTCATCATTTTCATTGAGGGGTGTGCCGGCTGATATATGCCTCACATTTAATTCTTCTAACTCTTGATTTACACCAAGTTGCAACCAGATCCTTGCGTATTCAATTTCTTCGTTTGAATAATCGGCAAGTGTCTCTAGGTCTTGCTTATCGTCTACATTCAAGTCATTACTTCCAGCTGAATTATTATCAGGTTCATCTGAATCGGTGTCATCTGCATTATCCGTTTTTGTTTCCCCTAATTCACC
Organism: Peribacillus sp. NPDC097675; assembly: GCF_050277655.1. Classification (NCBI taxonomy): domain Bacteria; kingdom Bacillati; phylum Bacillota; class Bacilli; order Caryophanales; family Bacillaceae; genus Peribacillus; species Peribacillus sp. NPDC097675. Next base: position 214,356 of record NZ_JBNNSK010000007.1, read on the forward strand.
TGTTGATGAAACTTCCTCTTTTGATTCTAAAGTCAAATTGTTTTCTGTAGATTTAGCTGTAGAATCTTCGTTTTTATCACCGGCACATCCTACCAGTATGCACAACAGCAAACACAGAGTACCATTTAAATATAGAATCTTCATTAGCTCTTTCCACCTGATCATCAGAGTACCTCCAACCCTACCATGCATAAGAATAAGGCAACGTTTACTATCGACTCATTTATAATACTATAAAAATGAAAAAATGGTAATTTATGATAAAATGTTATAAAAAGCATGAGGAGTTGGGATTATGATGATTTTTGGTCCTATGCTGGTAGCTCTTATACCAGGAATAATTATATGGACTCTTACTTGGTGGCTTAGTAAAAAAGGATTTTCTCGTTTAATAAAGGTGTTACCTGGAACCATAGCCGTAATTTCGGCCCTTATTCTATTTTATATTAGCATTGTCTACATAAGAGGATTTGAAGGGGCAGCTTACGGAATCTTATCATTTTTTCTAATCCTAGTTGCCGCTATCTCTTTCATGATTAGTAAAGTGAGTAGGGTCAGCGATGAAAGTATATAAAAACACTCCGCTTCTCGTCCGAAGCGGAGTGTTTTTTCATTATTATTTCTTCAAGTTATAGAAAGATTTCAAGCCGCCATATACAGCCAAGTCACCAAGCTGATCTTCGATGCGAAGAAGTTGGTTATATTTAGCGATACGGTCTGTACGAGACATGGAATTCTATTAAAAACATGATTAAATCAACGTTTATTATATATTTATTTCCTATTTATATATGACGGTATTGCATTATTCTTGATTAGCTTTTTAATACTCTAAACTATGTACAAATTTTCCATTAGTATTAATATGCTATTTGCTATTCTTTTTAAGCACCCAATCTTTGATATTCTTTGTCATGTTTTCTAGCAAAGTTGTTATCATTTGAGACAAGATATACAATACCTTCTATTAAACCAATAATTGATGGTATATATGTCCAGCAAAACAATAAATAAACTATTCCCCACCCCCATCTACCTAAATAAAACTTATGTGCTCCTAAACCACCTAAAAGAATCCCTAGTATACCAGCAGTTACTTTACTCTTCGTATGTCTCCCTACTAGCGTTCTACCACTATTTGAAGAAGATGAAGAAGACGATGAAGAAGAGCTTGATGCTCCCCCTCCTCCTCCAGCATTCATAAATACCATAGGCTGATTTGTTTTTGAATTATCTTCTAGCTTTTCAATTTTCTTTTTATTTTCTTCGAACAATTCATCTACACAACTCTTACAATAATTTTTACCTTTAATCTCAGTATTACAGTTTTCACAAATAAATTTACCACAACCCACACACGTTCCTACAGCTGGTACTTCATTATGAACATAACACATAGACATATAGAGCCCTCCTTAATAATACATATATTTTCACACTATTTTTTATTCCATTAAATACCTTTATATAGTAATTATAACCTATAAGTATATAAATTCCATTGGTAATTATAGAAATAATTAAGTCAATATCGTACACCTTCTGTAAGAATAGTACCTATTGCACATTACAAATTAACTATTCATTATAAATGGCGATATCACGTCCCATTAGCACAAAAAGACACTCTTTTGAGTGTCTCCCTTTCTTACTTAATTCCTTCACGCTCTTACAATCTGTAAATAGTGCCTGTACCTATTTTATAGGTTGTACGAATATCATTTATTGTCCTACATTGTAATTGTACGTTTCAATCGTCCTCTTAGAGTAGTTCTTAATCTGCAAGTCAAATGTAAACTCCTTCAGCAAATCCTTAATAAACATAAAAAAACCTCCTATTTAATGCGGATATCCACATATAAATAGGAGGTTAAAAGCAATATACTGTACGACACAGTTCTTGTTTTTGTTTGACTTAATTCAAGCCCATTGAATTTTCCTTGTACGACTAAATTCTTCCGCTTATAACAAGAATTAAATTATTTCTTCAAGTTATAGAAAGATTTCAAGCCGCCATATACAGCCAAGTCACCAAGCTGATCTTCGATGCGAAGAAGTTGGTTATATTTAGCGATACGGTCTGTACGGGACATGGAGCCTGTTTTAATTTGTCCTGCATTTGTAGCCACAGCGATGTCAGCAATTGTAGCATCCTCTGTTTCACCAGAACGGTGAGAAACAACAGCTGTATAGCCAGCGCGTTTAGCCATTTCGATTGCATCAAACGTTTCAGTCAATGTACCGATTTGGTTTACTTTGATTAGAATTGAGTTGCCGATACCTTTTTCGATACCTTCAGCCAATTTTTTCGTGTTCGTAACGAATAAATCATCACCAACCAATTGAACTTTTGTTCCAAGGCGTTCTGTTAGAAGCTTATGACCATCCCAGTCATTTTCATCCAAGCCATCTTCAATAGAAAGGATTGGGAATTCATTCACTAGCTCTTCATAGAAAGCGACCATTTCTTCAGAAGTCACGCCATTGCGGCCTTCTCCAGCAAGATCGTATTTACCTGTTTCTTTGTTATAGAATTCAGAAGAAGCAACGTCCATACCAAGATAGATATCTTCGCCAGCTTTGTAACCTGCTTTGTCGATAGCTTCGATGATGACTTGAAGTGCCTCACGGTTTGATCCAAGGTTTGGTGCAAATCCACCTTCGTCACCAACAGCTGTATTTAAGCCTTTAGAAGCAAGAACTGACTTCAATGCATGGAATACTTCCGCACCCATACGTACGGCTTCTTTAAAGCTAGGAGCACCTACAGGAAGAATCATGAACTCTTGGAAGTCCACATTGTTATCCGCATGTGATCCACCGTTAATGATGTTCATCATTGGAGTTGGAAGTTGTTTGGCATTGAATCCTCCAAGGTAACGATACAATGGCAGTCCTGAAAATTCTGCAGCAGCATGAGCAGCAGCCATAGAAACACCAAGAATTGCATTAGCTCCTAGGTTTCCTTTATTTTCTGTACCATCTAATTCAATCATTGTAAGATCAAGTCCAGCTTGATTAGTTACATCCAAGCCAATGACCGCTTCAGCAATGATATTATTTACGTTATCTACTGCAGTTTGTACACCTTTACCAAGGTAACGAGATTTATCCCCGTCACGAAGCTCAACCGCTTCATGTTCTCCTGTTGATGCGCCAGATGGCACAATTGCACGGCCAAAGTATCCTGACTCTGTTTGAATTTCTACTTCTATTGTTGGGTTACCACGAGAATCTAGTACTTCGCGTGCATATACGTGTTCGATATACGGCATTATAAATCTCTCCTTTTTATTGCTGTTTAATTTTATTTAGATAATAGGGATTTACCTGTCATTTCAACAGGTTTTTCGACTCCAAGCAAATCAAGGATCGTTGGAGCTAAATCACCTAGAATTCCATCTGTTCTTAATGTTACCTGATTTTTTGTGACAATGACAGGTACAGGATTGGTTGTATGTGCTGTCATCGGATTACCTTCAAGCGTTACGACTTCATCGGCATTTCCGTGGTCAGCCGTAATGATGGCTGTTCCACCTTTTGAAACGATTAGGTCAACAATCTTACCAAGGCATTCATCCACCGTCTCTATCGCTTTAACGGTAGGCTCTAGCATTCCTGAATGGCCAACCATATCAGGATTGGCAAAATTCAAGAGAATCGCATCAAAGCGGTCCGCCTCAATTTGCTCCAGCAAAGCATCCGTCACTTCATAGGCACTCATTTCAGGTTGTAAATCGTATGTAGCAACCTTTGGAGAATTAATTAGGATTCTCTCTTCTCCAGGAAACTTCTCTTCACGGCCACCGCTCATGAAAAATGTCACATGTGGATATTTTTCCGTTTCAGCGATACGAAGCTGCGTAAGATTGTTCTGAGAAAGTACTTCTCCTAATGTATTATCAAGATTTGTCGGCTTAAAAGCAACATATCCGTCAACAGTTTCTGAGAAATGTGTCAAACAGACAAAATGAAGCCGCTCTGGATGGCCCGGACCACGATCAAATGAACGGAAGTCCTTGTTCGTGAACGTGTTGGAAATCTGAATGGCACGGTCTGGACGGAAGTTATAGAAAATAACAGCGTCTTCGTCCTGTATTGTCGCTACAGGCTTTCCATCTTCCGAAGTAATGACAGAAGGAATCACGAACTCATCGAAAATACCATGTTCATATGAATCCTCTACACACTCCATGGCTGAACCGTAGGCTGGTCCATCTCCGTATACCATGGAACGGTATGATTTCTCCACGCGTTCCCATCGTTTATCTCGGTCCATCGAATAATAACGTCCGGAAATGGTCGCAAATTTACCGACGCCGATTTCCTTCATTTTTGCCTCTGCTTCTTTGATATAGCCTTTTGCCGTTTTCGGTCCGACATCTCGGCCGTCAAGAAATGCATGAACAAATACATCTTTGACACCTTCTTTTGCAGCCAGTTTCAAAAGGGCATATAAATGCTCAATATGACTGTGGACGCCACCATCAGAAAGTAAACCGAACAAGTGAAGGGCCGTACCCTTTTCCTTGGCGTGGGTCATGGCATCAAGTAATGTTGGGTTTTCCGCAAATTCCCCTTCACGAATGGCGAGGTTAACACGGGTCAGGCTTTGATAGACAATGCGGCCTGCCCCAATATTCAAGTGCCCTACTTCAGAGTTCCCCATTTGGCCCTCTGGTAGTCCAACAGCTTCTCCACTTGCAATTAAATGTGAGTGGGGATATTGGTCCCAATAACGGTCAAAATTAGGTTTTTTCGCATGATAAACAGCATTTCCCTCTTCTTCTTTCCGGCATCCAAATCCGTCTAAGATAATAAGAGCGACAGGCTTTTTACTCATATTGACCAGCCTCCAGCAATTGTAAAAATGAATCAGCCTTCAAGCTTGCGCCACCAACCAAAGCACCATCGATATCTGGTTGAGCCATATATTCTTTGATGTTTTCAGGTTTCACGCTACCACCGTATTGAATGCGGATCGCTTCTGCGGCTTCTTTAGAGAATTTGTCAGCCACAACTGAACGGATATGAGCACACACTTCATTTGCATCTTCAGCAGATGATGACTTGCCAGTTCCGATGGCCCAAATTGGTTCATAGGCAATGACCGTTTGTTTCAATTGATCTTCAGTCAGACCAGCAAGGCCTTTTTCAATCTGTCCTCCAACGAAATCATTCGTTTCGCCAGCTTCCCTTTGTTCAAGCGTTTCCCCACAGCAAACGATAGGAGTCAGCTTATTTTTGAAAGCTGCATGGGCTTTCTTATTAACGGCTTCATCTGTTTCATTAAACATTTCACGACGTTCAGAATGACCAAGGATTACATATGAAACTCCGATATCAGCTAGGGAAATCGGGCTGATTTCTCCAGTGAAGGCGCCATTTTCTTCATAATGCATGTTTTGTGCACCAATCTTCACATCTGTTCCTTTTGCTGATTGAACAAGTTGGTTCAGAAATAATGCTGGAGCACACACTACCGCGTCAATTTTATCTGACTTAGGGATTAACGTGCTCACTTCTTCTAAGAAGCTAGTTGCTTCTGATAAAGTTTTATTCATTTTCCAGTTTCCTGCAATAATCGGTTTTCTCATTTGTTCTCCATCCCTTCTAAAGTTGTTTATTCTTGGATTGTCCAACTTATTTGTCGTTCAATGCCACGACGCCCGGTAGTTCCTTGCCTTCCATGAACTCAAGAGAGGCTCCTCCACCAGTAGAAATGTGGGACATTTTATCGGCAAGACCGAACTTTTCCGCTGCTGCAGCTGAATCTCCGCCACCAACGATGCTGTATGTATCTTTTGCATCCGCTAAGGCTTCAGCAACCGTTCTTGTTCCATTTGCGAATTTATCGAATTCAAATACTCCCATTGGTCCGTTCCATATAACCAACTTAGATTCTTTAATGACATCCGCATATAGTTTGCTCGTTTTTGGTCCGATATCAAGGCTCATTTTTTCACTTGGGATCGAATCAATATCAACAACTTCTGTTTCAGCATCAGGAGAAAATTCCGCTGTTATAACCGCATCAATCGGTAAGTGCAATTTAACGCCTTTTTCCTTCGCACTTTCAATGAATGATTTGGCTAGTTCAATCTTATCTTCTTCCAATAAAGAGGTACCGATTTCATGACCTTGGGCTTTGATAAAGGTATAACCCAATCCGCCACCTATAATCAAATGATCCACTTTTTCTAAAAGATTTTCGATGACGCCGATTTTATCTTTTACCTTCGCTCCACCAATGATTGCGGTAAAAGGACGTTCAGGCTCAGATAACGCTTTTCCTAAGACAGAAAGTTCTTTCTCCATTAATAATCCGGCAACAGCTGGAAGATGGTGAGCAATTCCTTCTGTAGAAGCATGGGCACGGTGAGCGGCTCCAAATGCATCGTTCACGTAAACATCCGCAAGCTTCGCAAATTCCTTCGCTAGTTCTGGGTCGTTTTTCTCTTCACCAGGATAGAAGCGTACGTTTTCCAAAAGAAGAATTTCGCCATCATTTAATTCTTTGATGATAGATTGTACGGCTTCGCCATGTGCTTCATCGGCTTTTTTAACATCTTTACCGATTAACTGACTTAATCTCTCCGCAACTGGAGCTAAGCGCAACTCCTCTACAACCTGTCCCTTAGGACGACCAAGGTGACTGGCTAAGATCACTTTAGCCCCTTGTTCAATCAAATAATTGATGGTTGGTAATGCCGCTTTGATTCTCGTATCATCCGAAATCTTTCCGTCCTGCATCGGAACGTTGAAATCGACCCGACAAAACACGCGTTTACCTTTTAATTCAATATCTTTAATCGACTTTTTATTCAAAATCCAAGAACCTCCTTAGATATGGTTACCTTATTTTATAAAGGGAGACTACCCAATTCCAATTCCCTTTTCCTCTTCTTCATTATAATCTGTATACGGATATTTATCCAAAAACAAGCAGAAGACTTTCTCCTAATACCATTATAAAAAAAACCTCACTTTCGTGAGATTTTTTTTATAATGCAAATTTCAAGCGAATTACAGACCTTTTTTAGCAAGGTAATCGATCAAGTCTACAACACGGTTAGAATATCCTGTTTCATTATCGTACCAAGATAATACTTTTACCATGTTTCCTTCCATGACCATTGTAGAAAGAGCATCAATCGTAGAAGATGATGGGTTTCCGTTATAGTCGCCAGATACTAGTGGAAGTTCACTGTATTCAAGGATTCCTTTTAATTCACCTTCAGATGCTTTTTTGAACGCCGCATTTACTTCTTCAGCTGTTACGTCTTTTTCAAGTTCAGCAACCAAATCCACTACAGATACGTTTGGTGTTGGTACACGCATAGCCATACCATTCAATTTCCCTTTCAACTCAGGAAGTACAAGTGCTACAGCTTTAGCTGCACCAGTAGTAGTTGGAATGATATTTTCTGCAGCCGCACGAGCACGACGGTAGTCTTTATGAGGTAAATCAAGAATTTGTTGATCATTTGTGTATGAGTGAACAGTCGTCATCATTCCACGTTTAATACCAAATTGTTCTTGAAGAACTTTAGCGAATGGAGCTAAGCAGTTAGTTGTACAAGATGCATTTGAAATAACGTGATGGTTTGCTGCGTCATATTTGTCTTCATTAACACCCATAACGATTGTAATATCTTCGTCAGATGCAGGAGCGGAGATAATTACTTTTTTCGCACCAGCTTCTAAATGTTTAGCTGCATCAGCACGTTTTGTGAAACGGCCAGTTGACTCAACAACAACTTCTACTCCAAGTTCTCCCCAACCTAATTGTGCTGGATCGCGCTCAGCCAATACTTTGACTTTATGTCCATCAACTACCAAGAAATCCCCATCAACTGTAACCTTTTCTTGTAGTGAACCATGAATTGAGTCATATTGCAGAAGGTGTGCCAACATATTAGCATCAGTTAAATCGTTAATTGCTACGATGTCTACCTCTGGATTTTTTAAAGCTGCACGGAATACGTTACGTCCAATACGTCCAAAACCATTAATACCTACTTTTACTGACATGAAAAATTCCTCCTCTTAAGTTCGAAAATATTTTATTAAAGGGTATGGTATCCCTGAATTAACTCTAATGCTGCCGCTTCATCCGTAATTAAAACCGTCGATGAGGGGGCGCCTTTCATATAGGAACGGATCGCCTTTACTTTAGTCTTTCCACCAGCAACAGTTATCACTCGCTTTTCAGGGCTAAGGTCTTCTAATTGAATGCCGACGGTCAAAACTTTATGGACAACAGTTCCATTTTCATCGTAATAATAACCAAATGCTTCACCTACAGCATTCCCATCAATCAGTTTTTTTAACATATCTGATGACGTATTTCTCCTCTTAGCCATCGCTAAAGCGTCACCGATACCATGGATAATCATATCGGCAGACTTTATTTTCGTGATGACTTCTTTCATCGCAGGTTCCTTCATGAAGGAAGTATAGGACTCATCGCTCAATTGATCAGGAACATACAATACCCGGTAAGAGGCATGAGCTTTATGGGCCATTTTTTCTACGATTGTGTTAGCCTGGATCTGCGTGGCTTCACCAAGTCCGCCTCGGGCCGGAACAAAAGTCAACTGCATCGCTGCTTCATCTGGTGATAATGAATTAGCTACTTCAGCCATTGTCGATCCGCCAGTAACGGCTATGGTAGTTTTCGTTCTCCATTCCCGTTTCATACGGATTGCGCAAGCTTTTCCTAACTCTTTTTTCACCCAAGGAGATTCGTCACAGTTCCCTGAAACGATGATTACCTCGTCAACTTGCAACATTTCCTGCAATTGCCGCTCCATTAGGTCTATACCCATTACCTCTCGCATTATTCCTTCCAATTTTCCCAGGATTTCTATCCCTTCTTCAGAAAGCATCATGCCAGAACTAAATATATTGATAAGGTTCTGACCTTTTAGAAAATCGATTTCACTTCTAAGGATCCGCTCAGTCAAATTAAGGCTCACAGCCAGACTTCGCCTTCCTACAGGCTGTAACATTTTGATATGACGCAGGATATCATACCTTTTTTGCATAGCCGAAAGGAAATCAGGCAATAATTTTCTTTGTACCTCGAGTAGTGTGCGCATGGTTATAACTCCTAAAAGATCTATATGGACATATTATGTCCCGTATAGTCATTTTGTGTCCCACTTAAAATAAAAAAATATTCCTGCTACAAATCCTATAATAGCAGGAAAGGAATATTTCTTCAAACAATTTGATAGTTTATTTTACCAAAAAACTTTGAAGTGTTGATATATCAACGTTTCCATACTGAATAATTCTCCCATTCATCTCAATGACTGGTATCATTAACCCGTATTTCTCAAGTAGAACATCATCAGAATGAATATCAATTTCTTTATAATATAGCTCAGATTCCTGTTTTAATTCTTCCAGAATTTGTTTCGCCTTTACACACAGCGGGCATTTTTCCCTGCTGTACAAAATCAACGTGTCCTTTTCCACTATACTCATCCTTTTCAATCATACCTTTTTCGTTTAGATGAAGAGGGAATGCCCAATTGCTCCCGATATTTTGCTACTGTTCGGCGCGCCAAGATGATTCCCTTTTCTTCTTTTAACCATACTACTAAGTCTTGATCGGAAAGCGGCTTTTGTTTATTTTCATTTTGGATCGCTACCTGCAGATTTTTTTTCGCCTGCATCCCTGAAATATCCTCCACATGGCCGACCGATTGCAACGAAGTGGTGAAAAATATGCGCATTTCCAATGTACCAAAAGACGTTTGGACATACTTCCCTTTCACGGCCCGGCTCACAGTGGATTCATGGATACCCAGTTCGTCCGCTATATCTTTCATCGTCATCGGTTTTAAAAAATTTAACCCATGAAGAAAACAGGATGGCTGCTTTTCGACGATTGTTTGCATCACCTTTAAGATGGTTTCCTTACGTTGTTGTATCCCCTTTGAAATCCATTGAAACTCCTGCCACTTGTCCTGGATAAAACGTTGCACTCCATGGTCCTTATAACTCTTCATCTGGTTCAAATACCCTTTATCCACATGAAGATTGGGCGAATTCCCTTCATAATTCCCTACCAGCAGAGTACCTTCAACCACTTCGACAACTACATCCGGTACGATATAGGAGGGCTTTTCCTGAAAAAAGAGGGAGCCGGGCCTTGGGTTCAACGTCTGGACATAATCAAGCACTTGCTGAATTTCCTTCAGTGAAACACCTATCTTTTTACTTAATTCCTTCCAGCGCTTTTCGACAAACTCAGGAAAATAGTTTTCAAGGATACATTCAGCTAATCGGTTCATCCCTTCCGCTTTCACCTGTAGAAGAAGGCATTCTTGCAAATTCCTTGCCGCAAGACCATGGGGTTCTACCTGTTGTAAAACAGCTAGGTTTTCTTTTAAAACGGTAGAAGACATGCCAGGTTCCCAAATATCATCCAAATCGATTCGCAAATAGCCATTTTCATCAAGATTGTGAATCAGGAACACCATCGCTTTTTGGTGTTCATCGGATAACTGCTGGTGATTTAATTGCGACATCACATGTTGTTCAATCGAGAGAGTATCTTCACCACTCAATTGTTCGATCCAATCATTCGAATCAAACGTATTTTTTATATGTTGTTTCCCTTTTTTACGATCGTAGGTAGGTTGAAATAAAGCAGAAGCTGGCTGTTCCAGGGATATTAGTGGGTTTTCCTCCATTTTATTTTCTAAAAAGGCGGTAAGCTCTTGTGTCGAATACTGCAACAACGTAATAGCCTGCATTAATTCCTGGGTCATGGCCATTTTTAATGTTTGCTGTTGAAAAAGACCTGCGTTCATGTTCATGCTCATTGATCCATCCCTCCCCATTCCATTTTACATGATTAGGAGATAATACTACACAAAAAACTGAAAACGCTTACTTTATAGATTATTTTAATTTATATACTATACGCTTAGGTTGAGCCCTTAACGACTACTTATTTGGGAACCAAATTATTCAATATCGGGGGATTCAAACAGGATTCGAGGTTATTTTCATTATAAAAAAAGCTCCTGCTTCTATAAACAGGAGATTGTAGTTTGCCAAAAGAGTTCCACATTGTTTTCATTCATATTAATTATTTATCTGCTTGCTTCTTTTTCAAAAACTCCGCACGCAATTTTTCAAGATGCTGCTTTTTATCAAATTTGGCAGGCTTCTGTTTTTCATGAAACTTTGTCACAGCCACCTGACTTTTGTAATCCAATTGATATTTCCCCACTTCGTTCACCTACTTTTCTTGTCTTTAAAGAAAATCTATTCATTACATATACTATACCTTATTTTACTGATATAAACCGGATTACTTTATGAGTGTAGTTTACCTTCTATTACTTACTTTAAATTAATTATAAAAAAAGCCCCTACGCTAAGAAAAAGCGTAGAGGCAGTTAACAGTAATGCCCTCGGCAGGAATCGAACCTGCATTTCAAGCTTCGGAGGCTTGCGTTCTATCCGTTGCACTACGAGGGCAAAATAGGAAGTCGATTAATAGTGCTTAAAGTATTTTTTCAACAGATTCCATTATATGATATAAACCGTTTGTTTGCAAGAGCATTCAGGTTTAAAACATCAAAATATGGGTAGTATGGATAAAGTGGAAATTCATCCCTGAACGGCTTACTTTCTATTAAATATCCTTTGAAAGGAGTATTCATAATAATTTGTCGAACGAATAATCAAATATTGGGTTTGTTTTGTTTGACCTTAATTGACCAAAAAGTGTATCATACATACATAAAGAATTTAAATGATTCTCTCAATCGAAGGAGGAAATGAACATGAATTTAATTCCTACAGTTATTGAACAAACAAGCCGTGGAGAGCGTGCATACGATATTTACTCCCGTTTATTAAAAGACCGGATCATCATGCTTGGAAGTGCGATTGACGACAATGTATCCAATTCTATTGTTGCTCAATTACTATTCTTAGAAGCTGAAAATCCTGAAAAAGACATTACATTATACATCAACAGCCCAGGTGGAAGCATCACTTCCGGTATGGCGATTTATGATACGATGCAATATATCAAGCCTAATGTCTCTACTGTATGTATCGGTATGGCCGCTTCAATGGGAGCATTCCTATTGGCTGCTGGAGAGAAAGGCAAACGTTTTGCACTTCCTAACAGTGAAGTCATGATTCATCAACCACTTGGAGGCGCTCAAGGGCAAGCAACGGAAATCGAAATTGCAGCCCGTCGTATCCTTCACTTGAAAGATAAATTGAACCAAATTCTAGCGGAACGTACTGGTCAACCTCTAGAAGTCCTTCAAAGAGATACAGAACGTGATAACTTCATGACTTCTGAAAGAGCTCTTGAATACGGTTTGATTGACAAGGTCATCACGCGTAGCCACCTTGACGAAAAGAAAGAATCTTAATAATAAAACCAACGGACTCATTCATTTTGAGTCCGTTTTTTTATATCAAAAAAGGGATGCAACTTTGAGGCATCCCCGTTTTTTATCCTTCTTGCTGTACGAATTCTTCCAACGCTTCAATTGCTTCCTGTTCGTCGCGCCCGTCTACGATAAGCTTGATGGATACACCAGAACTAACAGCTAGGCTCATCAAACCCATGATGCTTTTGGCATTCACTTTTTTTCCGTCTTTTTCAAGGAAAACGTCTGAATGAAAGCGACTAGCCTCTTGAACGAAAAGAGCTGCCGGGCGGGCTTGTAAACCTGTCTTTAGTTTTACTTCTATTTGTTTTTCCACCATCTTAATCTCTCCATTACACCTTATTTTTTCGCAGAAATAGCTTCTCCCCCACGGAGTCTATCAGCTATTTCATCAATTTTTCGTAGCCTGTGATTAATGCCAGACTTACTAATAGTCCCTCCAGAAACCATTTCACCCAGTTCCTTTAGAGTTATGTCTTGATATGCAATCCGCAGTTCTGCTATTTCCCGCAATTTATCCGGTAAAATACTTAGTCCAACTGTATCTTCGATATAATGGATATTCTCGACTTGCCGCAGTGAAGCTCCAATCGTTTTGTTCAGATTAGCAGTTTCACAATTTACAAGCCGATTGACGGAGTTACGCATATCCCGCACTATTCGTACATCCTCGAACCTTAGTAATGCTGAATGCGCTCCCACAATGCTTAAAAACTCGGCGATTTTCTCGGCTTCTTTTAAATAAATGATATATCCTTTTTTCCTTTCAAGCGTCTTCGCCTTCAGGTCAAACTTATTCATCAATTCACATAAGGCATCATTATGCTCCTTATAAAGCGAGAAAATCTCGAGGTGATAGGAAGATGTTTCCGGATTATTGACCGAACCTCCTGCGAGGAAAGCACCTCTTATATATGAACGCTTACAACATTTCTTTCCAACTATATTATCGGATATAGCATGAAGAATTTCAAAGCCTTCACCCAATATTTCCAAATCGGTTAAGATCCGCTGGCCGCCAGCTGACATCCTGACGATATACACATTATTCTTTTTAAGTTTCATCTTTTTACGAACGAGTAGCTCGACCTGGACCTCATAACTTTTTTTCAGAAGCATATATATCCGTCGAGCAATCGCTGCATTTTCCGTCTGAATATCCACAACAAGCTTACGATTCGAAAATGAAAGGGACCCGTTCATCCGAATTAGGGCACATAACTCGGCTTTCACGCAGCAATCCTTACCTTCCAATGTAGTCAGTTCTTTCTTTGTTTCTGAAGCAAAAGACATTCATTTCACCCCCCAATCGAACATAGGTCATCTATTTTTTAGTCAAAAGACAGTCTCCACCTATATTTAAGGAGCTATATGACTTTCGTGTATAAGCATATTATATAATAAATCGGCTACCTTTTTAGTGTCATGGCGTATGACATCACCCTCATAGCTGAAAATGTGTCCTTGTATAATCTCGAGGCCCATTCTCTTTAGACTCTCGACATCATACACCACCGGTTTAGCGTATTCGGCTTGATAACGTTGCTGAATTCCGATTGGTATGGGTTCCGCATTGACAAGAATCCGATCTATATAGGCATTTCCCATATGATCATAGATTGCTTTTATATGGTCGCTCGCACTATAATCGAGTGTCTCCCCTGCTTGGGTCATTAAATTGCAGATGTACACTTTCTTTGCTTTGGAGCGGGCTATTTCTTTCCCAATACCTGGAACGAGTAAATTTGGAAGGATGCTCGTGTATAAACTTCCCGGACCGATGACAATAAGGTCGGCTTGCTTGATGGCCTGGATTGTTTCACTGAGCGGCTTTATTTGTTGAGGCGACAGAAATACTCTTTTTATTTTCTTTCCTGACAAGGGAATTTTCGATTCTCCCGTTACAATCGTTCCATCTTCCATTTCAGCATGAAGGACCACACTTTGGTTCGCGGCAGGCAGGACTTTGCCACGGACATTCAGGAATTTACTCATTTCCTGGATTGCATGGACAAAGTCCCCCGTCAATGAGGTCATGGCCGCAAGGATTAAATTCCCTAACGAATGACCGGACAATTCATTTTTACTTTGGAAACGATGCTGAAACATTTGCTCCACAAGAGGCTCAACATCCGAAAGTGCAGCCAGGACATTGCGGATGTCTCCTGGGGCAGGGATATGCATATCCTCCCGGAGACGACCAGAGCTACCGCCATCATCGGCAACAGTCACAATAGCCGTTATATCTACTGGGTACTTCTTCAACCCCCTTAGTAGGACTGGAAGGCCCGTTCCCCCTCCAATGATTACCACTCTAGGTTGTCTCACTTTATCTGGCATCTATTTTCCCCTTACTCTTTTCGATATCACGATGGGACACATGAACCGTATAGCTCTTTTGGAAATAATTCGAAATGTATTCGGTCAAGGCAACGGAACGATGCTGACCTCCCGTACACCCAATGGCGATTACCAGCTGCGCTTTTCCTTCACGCTTATAGTATGGAAGCATGAAGCTTAACAAATCCGTCAACTTTTCCAGGAACTTTTGTGTCTCGCTCCATTTTAAAACGTAACTCGATACTTCCTCATCCAAGCCGGTCTTTGGTCTCATTTGATCAATATAGTATGGATTAGGCAGAAAACGCACGTCAAACACAAGGTCCGCATCAATGGGCAATCCATGTTTAAAGCCGAAAGACATGACATTCACAGAAAATCCAACCTGTTTATTTTTAGAAAACTCCGTGGCGATTTTTTCTCTTAGTTCCCGTGGTTTCAGCCGGGACGTATTAAAGATCAACTGCGCCCTACCTTTTAATTCATCCAGTAGTTCCCGTTCCAGTTTAATGCCTTCTAATGGACGATCCAATGGAGCCAACGGATGGGTTCTCCTCGTCTCTTTATATCGACGGACCAATGCATCATCATCCGCTTCAAGAAAGAGGATCCTAGGAGATACCCAAGAGGTCTCCGTTAAGTTATCCAAGGCCAGAAATAAGGAATCGAAAAACTCCCTACCCCTTAAATCCATAACAAGGGCTACCTTATTCATCTTATTTCCCGAGTCCTTCATTAACTCCAAGAACTTTGGTAATAAAGCGGGTGGCAAATTATCGACGCAAAAAAATCCGAGGTCCTCAAAACTTTGAACTGCCACCGTCTTTCCCGCTCCTGACATTCCAGTTATGACGACCAATTGCGTATCATTTATCTGCCCAACACTCATGTTTTTGCCCCCCTTGAGTAGTTATCTTTTTTTATAAAATGAGGATCAACCTGGATCAAGTCGATAAGAAAGTAGCTTAAATTCCGGTGTATAGGTAAAGGTGCCGTAAATTACTCCAGTTCCTTGAACCATATAATCTAGAATATGATAATCCCCTTCGGCCATGTCCAGTTTCTTAATATCTTCAATAGGGTGCCAAAAAAGCTCCCCTTCTTCACAAACATCCACATTGACACCATCGGAATCGGTGGCAAAAAAGGTAAACATCATCCATTCGGACAACACTTTGTCTCCATCCTTCATAATAAAGGTGAAAATCCCTTTAATGGTCGGGTTTTTTAAATAAACGCCCGTCTCTTCACGATATTCCCTGATACAGGCATCCCGGACTGATTCTCCTGGCTCCATCTTACCTCCGGGAGCAACCCACCATCCACGTCTTGGTTTTTTTAACAAAAGGATTTGATTGTCCTTCACTAATACACAGTTTGTGACACGTTGCACTGTTCTTCACCTCAAATTGGCCTATGCTCGACTATAGAAACTTCCCTCTAATGCCTTTGGAAAGTCGTTCTTATTCTTAAACCACCGCTAGACATCCATTTGGCGATTTACAAATGCTTATAGTACAAACAAGCTTAATTTTACATCTTATCTCTATGACTAAACTATGTGTAGTATATCTTATCATTATACTATTTTTGAAATAAGCTAACAATAAAGGAAACTTCCTGGTTTGGGTGAATATTCATTTCTACGCTTACCCTTCCTACTCACTCCCTTAGTCCCATCTTTATTCCAGACAAAAAAAAAGGCACAGAATTCTCTGTGCCCAACACGTTAATATAATAAAGGGGGTCAATACTACCCTTACTATACCCAATCATTATTGCATGGATGTTACAGCCTCGTTAAAACCCAATGACGAAGTGTAAAGTTTTATATAAAGAATTATGCTTTTATTTGCAACTTTTCTTTTAGTTCTTCCACATAATGCTGAACCGATTGTGCAGCGATACTACCATCGCCAGTAGCTGTTACGATTTGACGCAATGTTTTCTCACGAACATCCCCAGCTGCAAAAATGCCTGGAACCCGAGTTTGCATGACATCATTCGTTTCGATATAGCCTGTAGCATTTAAAATGCCCAAATCCTCAAAAGGCTTCGTTAAAGGCAGCATGCCGATATAGATGAATACACCGTCTGCTTTTAACTCTTTTTCTTCTCCGTTAGCCGTAGAAACTAGTGTGACACTACCGACTTTTCCACCATCTTCATTGATTTGTTTCAATGTATGATTCCAGATGAAATCGATTTTTTCATTGGCAAACGCACGGTCTTGAAGGATTTTCTGTGCACGAAGCTCATCACGTCTATGAACGATTGTTACTTTAGAAGCGAATCGAGTTAAGTAGACGCCTTCTTCAACTGCAGAGTCTCCTCCACCGATGACGAACAGTTCTTTTTCTTTAAAGAATGCCCCATCACAAACCGCACAATAAGATACACCGCGGCCACCTAGTTCTTTTTCACCTGGTACGCCGATTTTCTTATATTCCGCTCCTGAAGAGATAATAATGGAACGGGCCTTGAATTCCTTAGAGCCAGCCTTGATGGTTTTGTACTCTTCTCCATCAATGATCTCTTTAACGTCTCCGTAAGCATACTCTGCCCCGAATTTTTTGGCATGATCAAACATTTTTGTTGAAAGCTCAGGTCCAAGGATTGTGTCGAATCCTGGGTAGTTTTCGACTTCCTCCGTGTTGGCCATCTGTCCACCTGGAACTCCACGTTCTAACATCAATGTTGAAAGGTTTGCCCGTGATGTATAGACAGCAGCCGTCATCCCTGCAGGACCAGCTCCGATAATCACAACGTCATAAATTTTTTCAGACATAATCTCACTCCTCCATATTCCATAACAAATGGAACATTCACTGCCGTTAGTGTTCCCTACCTATTATCCTATATAACAAATAATTTTTCGTCCAAGTATTTGCTCATTCTAAAAGGTTTTGAACGAGCTTGACATACTTCGACAAAGTGGAGACCGAAATGAAATACTTATCCGCGATGACCTGTTTACTCGTCTTTTCGTTTTTAAGTTTATTCCATACATATTCGACTGCAGAGGCCCATCCTGCTGGATTGTTAAGCTTCTGATCGGTATGAGTTGCCTCGACGAAGACAGAAAACCACATTAGGTAAAGGCCCGCCTCATTTAGTTGGATAGGGTGAAAATGTTGATATAATAATTCGGCCGTCCGATCAGCAAAACTAATCGCTGTCAGTTGGCGGTCTTTATTAGGTTCCTGAACCATTTCGGCATAATCCTTTTCCCATTCGGTGAAGTTCTGCTTCATGTTGAACACCTGGTTTTTCAAAAGCTTCTGCTTATGAACGGAATGTTTTAATAGGAAAATAGCAAACAATCTTTCTTCGATAAATTCACTCTCAAGCCGTTTTATAATGGAAGGAAGATGATGTTCAAATCCTTCAGAGGTTGCATTCATATCTCCCCAAGGCTCCATGCCCTCTTTTTCCGGATTCATCTCCACGACCCTTTTCCACGCTTTTCGGGCCACTTGTTCATGACCTAAGTGATAAGCCGATATCGTCAGCCAATAGTAGAACGTGCCGTCCCCTTCAAAACCTTGCTTCTGCAGCACATTTAACCATTTATATGCAGAGGCATAGTTTCCGATTAACGCAAAGGTAGCACCAAGTTTAAAGCGATGTTCAGATAACATGGGACGAATCTTTTCGAGCATCGAGACAAGTTCCTCCACATGTTCTTCATCCTGCTGATAATGATGAAATACGACAAGGTTACAAAGCGCGTGCAGGTTTCCAGGGCTTTTTTCCAGCACCTCATCCAACGTGCTGAAAGCTTCCTCCACCTGACCAAGGTAAAAATACGCTAACGCAAGATTATTGTATGCTGACCAATAATCTTCATATTCGGCGATCGTTTCCTTTAACACTTCAATTGCTCTAGGGAAGTCACCTGCTTCGAGATACTCTCGGGCTTTTTCCTGTTTTGCAATAAGACCATCATGCTTAAACGGGTTTTCCCCTGAATCATCGGACTCAAATGTAATTAGTTCAAGAAGGTCCTCCGCATCGTCGCTGAACTCTCCGTCTTCCTCTTTATCAAGGTACGCACTCGCGTGGCGATACGCTTCCTTGAACATGCCTAGATGGGCATAATTATTGGCTAGGAAGTAATGGCATTCCGACATATAAGGATCCATTACATCCAAGATATTTTCTAGAAGGTTATTGGAATAATTATATTCGCCGATTTCTGAACAAGTAATCGCCAATTGACAGGCAATCATCGGTTCAGTGGGCTCAAGTTCCAAGGCACGTTCCAAGTATTTTTTTGATTTAGGTAATTCATGTCTATGGTATGCTTTTAAACCCTTAGTGAAATAATACTCACCAGTTGGGTGAAAGGTTAGAATTTTTGCCTGTTGGCTATATTTAGAGTCTTTACTCATGTAATCCTCCATCTACAAGTTGATTAACTATAGTATTATATCATATGGAAGGATTTTTGCCGAACGATTCAAGAAAATGGAAAATGAATTTCACTCCCTTCTTCTCATTCTGTCACGAACTCCTTACAAAGAAACACCCTCCAGGAGAAGGAGGGTGAAAAAACTGTCTTAAGCCTTTAATTTCGGTTCATCTTTTACGGAATGCCTAGCCTTTAATACATCAAGGACAGCTTGGAAAGGTAATTCCTGTTCTTGAAGCAGAACGAATAAGTGATATAGAAGATCAGCACTTTCCATCGAAAGTTCTTCAGCGTCACGATTTTTGGCCGCTATAATGACTTCAGCTGATTCTTCCCCCACCTTTTTCAAGATTTTATCTACGCCTTTTTCAAATAAATAGGTCGTATAAGAGCCTTCAGGCATTTCTGCTTTTCGCTCTGCGATTAACTCTTCCAATTCTTTCAGGAAATTCACATTGGTTGGCCCAGTCTGTTGCACTTCTTCATCTTTATAAATTGTTGTGCCGAAGCAGCTAGTGGCACCGGTATGGCATGCCGGACCTGATGGAACAACCTTTACGACTAACGCATCTTGGTCGCAATCATATTTCATTTCGACGATTTTTTGTGTATTTCCGCTCGTTTCCCCTTTATGCCAAAGCTTATTGCGAGAACGGCTGAAGAATACGGTCTCCCCTTTTGCAATGGATAGATTCAGCGATTCTTTGTTCATATATGCAAGCGTTAAGACTTCTCCTGTTCCTGCGTCCTGGATAATCGCAGGAATTAGACCTTTTTCGTCATATTTAATCGTATCAAAATTCATCGTACAACCACTCCTTGTTGTTTGAGAAACGTTTTGACTTCTTTGACTGATGTTTCTTTATAATGGAAAATCGAAGCTGCCAATGCTGCGTCCGCTTTTCCTTCTTCAAATGCAGCCTGGAAATGCTCTGCGTTCCCGGCACCACCAGAGGCAATGACCGGAACAGATACAGCTTCAGATACCGCTTTCGTTAATGCAATGTTAAACCCTTGCTTCTCGCCATCACAATCCATGCTCGTTAGTAGAATTTCTCCGGCCCCGCGGCTAACCGCTTCCTTCGCCCAATCAATGACTTCCCACTCTGTCGGTTTACGGCCACCATGGGTATAGACACGCCAAGAACCAAGCTCCTCGTCATATCGTGCATCGATGGCGATGACGATACATTGTGCACCGAAATAATCGGAACCTTCATTGATTAAGTCAGGTCGAAGGACGGCGGCTGTATTTAAGGACACTTTATCTGCGCCTGCCCGTAGGATCTTTTTCATGTCCGCAAGTGAGTTTATGCCACCACCAACCGTAAAGGGAATGGCTAGGCTACCTGCTACACTTTGAACGACGTCGACAATGGTTTCACGCCCTTCATGAGAAGCGGAAATATCAAGGAAAACCAGTTCATCGGCTCCTTCTTGATCATAAAAGGCAGCAAGTTCGACAGGGTCCCCCGCGTCTCTTAAGGAAACAAATTGTATGCCCTTCACGACACGCCCATCTTTAACATCCAAACAGGGAATAATCCGTTTTGTCAGCATTTAACCACGCACCTTTACTAGCGCTTCTTTTACCGTAAAGCGATTCGTATAAATGGCTTTACCAATAATGGCGCCTGCCACTCCTTGAGCTTCATATTCTTGGAGCTTGATAAGATCCTCAAGAGAACTGATGCCACCAGAAGCAATTACATGCTTTCCAGTAGCTTTAGCCATCGCGACAATCCCATCGACATTTGGTCCAGAAAGCATGCCGTCCGTCGCAATATCTGTCACGATAAACGTCTCCGCTCCTGCATCCGCAAGAATTTTCCCAAGATCGATGGCCAGTGTTTCCGAGGTTTGCAACCAACCATGTGTGGCAACCTTTCCATCTTTTGCATCTATCCCAATCGCGATATGTTTCCCGTATTTTCTGATCATTTCTTTTGTGAATCCAGGATTGGAAACGGCCGTGCTTCCAAGGATGACACGTTCTACCCCGTTATCTAGATAATGGGCAATATCCTCTTCTGTCCGAATCCCTCCGCCAATTTGAACGCGTGCCCCCAACTCTTTCGCCGCTTTGATCACGTATGAGTCATTGATGCGCACACCTTCTTTGGCCCCGTCCAAATCGACCATATGTATCCAATCTGCTCCTTGGTCCGCAAAGCTTTTTGCCATATCAAAGGGAGAATCACCATAAACCGTTTCCTGATTGTAGTCTCCTTGGATTAAGCGGACACACTTTCCGCCGCGCATATCAATCGCCGGGTAAATCGTAAAATTGCTCATGCTTTTTCCTTCCCTTCCACTAAGGACAAGTAATTTTTCAAGAGAGACATGCCCATCTGCCCGCTTTTCTCAGGATGAAACTGCATCCCGAATACATTACCTTTTCCAACGATTGCCGGTACTTCCACATCATAAGTTGCTGAAGCAATCACATAGGATTCATCGGTATCTGCAAAATAAGAATGAACAAAGTACACATGCTCCTCTGCAAGACCGTCGATTAATGGCGATGATTGTTTAAATCTAAGATGGTTCCAACCCATATGGGGTACTTTATATGTTTGTTCGTTAGCATCCACGCCTGTAAAACGAACGACTTTACCAGGAATGAGGGAAAGACCTTTTGCGGGCCCATTCTCTTCACTTTCATCAAATAGAAGTTGCATGCCAAGGCATATCCCCAGTAAAAATCCGCCGTCGGCTACGTATTGTTTCAGGAATTCATCAAGCTTTTGTTTTTCCAAGAGACTCATCGCATCTCTGAATGAACCGACGCCGGGTAGGATGATGCCTGTCGCCTTGGCCAGCTCGGCAGGGTCATCGGAAATAAATGAATCAGCTTCCAAACGCTCGAGCCCCTTGCTGACGGAAAATAAATTCCCCATTCCGTAATCGACGATTCCGATCATTTACAACAATCCTTTCGTCGAAGGAATGCCTTTTTCTCGTGGATCGATGGACGTCGCTTCATCCAATGCACGTCCAAGTGCTTTAAAGACCGCCTCGATCATATGATGCGTATTATGACCATAATGAACTATGACATGCAGATTCATTCGTGCTTCAAGCGCAAACTTCCAAAGAAATTCATGCACCAATTCCGTATCGAATGTCCCAACCTTCTGCGAAGGGAATTCTGCACGGAACTCGAGATGGGGCCGATTACTTAAATCAATGACAACCTGTGCAAGTGCCTCATCCATCGGTACGAAAGCATTTCCATAACGCTTAATGCCACGCTTATCTCCAAGAGCCTCCAATAACGTCTGCCCTAAGCAAATACCGATATCTTCAGTTGTATGATGATCATCAACCTCCGTATCACCCTTCGCATCCACCGTAAGATCAAACTTCCCGTGCTTCGTGAACAAATCAAGCATATGCGTCATGAACGGAACACCCGTCTCAATCGACGAATTCCCTTCCCCATCGACACCAAACCTCAAACTAATATCCGTCTCATTCGTCTTCCGCTCCACACTAGCAAAACGCTCCATAACAAATCCTCCTCAAATCGGGGGTCAGACCCCATTTCCCAAGTTCCAAAACTCATAACAAACCTATATATATCAATGTTTTCAGTGCTTTTATTTAGGGGTCAGACCCTATTTCCCAAGTTCATGTACACCACGGGATTCAATGGCGCGGGCGTGGGCTTCGAGTCCTTCCATTCGGGCAAATGCAGCAATTTTCGACGCATTTTGGCGGAATGCCGTTTCGCTGTACATGATGATGCTTGATTTCTTTTGAAAATCGTCAACGTTTAGTGGACTGGAGAAACGGGCTGTCCCATTAGTAGGCAGGACATGATTCGGACCTGCAAAATAATCCCCGACAGGCTCCGAACTGAATCGGCCGATAAAGATGGCCCCGGCGTGACGGATTTTCGCCATCACTTCTAGAGCATCCCGTGTCATGATTTCCAAATGCTCTGGTGCCAACTCATTTACAGCACCGATCGCCTCGTCCATATCCTCACAGACAACAATCCGCCCGTAGTCCTTAATGGCAGCTTCAGCGATTTCCCGACGCGGAAGTAAAGCCACTTGCTTCTCCACTTCGGCGTCCACGTCTGTTGCCAATACCGTTGAAGTTGTCACGAGTACACTGCAGGCACGAGCATCATGTTCTGCCTGTGATAACAAATCCGCAGCTACTTCCGAAGCAACAGCCGTATCGTCAGCAAGCACAGCTATTTCACTTGGTCCGGCAATCATATCAATGGCCACGTCCCCGAATACTTCCCGCTTGGCCAAGGCTACATAAATATTACCTGGTCCGACAATTTTATCGACATTCACTATCGTTTCCGTTCCATAAGCAAGAGCCGCAATCGCCTGAGCTCCACCGACCTTGTATATTTCCGTCACGCCGGCTATTTTCGCAGCCGCTAAGACCGCAGGCGTCAATTTACCGTCTTTACCAGGTGGGGAAACCATTACGATACGCTTTACACCTGCCGCCTTAGCAGGCATAACATTCATCAGAACCGAAGATGGATAGGCAGCTGTGCCACCAGGGACATAAACACCAACCGCGTCTAGTGGCGTCATTTTTTGCCCAAGCATCGTTCCATTATCATCGGTTGTAATCCAAGAATTCCGAATTTGTTTCTCGTGAAACATTCTGATATTATCGGCTGCTTCCTGGATAATCGCTACCTGTTCATCGGTTAACTCTGCAGTTGCCTCTTCCAATTCCTGCTCAGTCACCAGAAAATCCTCAAGCCGTACACCGTCAAAACGTTCTGTATAAGAACGTAATGCTTCATCACCATTTTTCCTCACAGCATAAATGATATCCTGTACTGCTTTTCGTTGGTCGGCAGTACCGGAATCTACTGAACGCTTCAAGGAAATTCCTTCTGCAAAACGTGAAATTTTCATGTGTTCACCTCATCAACGTTACTTTTTATTGTTCTATAATTTCAGCTAACCGATCGACAATTTCTGTAATTCTCGCTTCTTTAATCCGGTAACTGACAGGATTCGCCACCAACCTTGAAGTCACATCGGCAATTTTCGCATATTCAACCAAACCATTTTCCTTCAATGTTTGACCAGTTGAAACAATATCCACGATTCGTTCCGCCAGCCCTATTAATGGCGCTAATTCAATCGAACCATTCAGTTTGATAATTTCAACCTGCTCACCTTGTTGGCGGAAATAACTTGAGGCCACATTTGGATATTTACTGGCGATTTTAGGAGCGAATGAACTGATTTTCGTACCAGGTAGACCCGCAACTGCCAAGTAGCAAGCGCTGATCTTCAAATCAAGCAACTCGTATACATCACGTTCTTCCTCTAACATCACGTCTTTCCCCGCAATCCCCATATCTGCAACTCCATGTTCCACATACGTCACGACATCCATCGGCTTTGCTAAAATGAAACGAAGATTTTCCTCTTCTACTTCAATGATTAATTTACGGGAATCATCAAACTCAGGAGGTAGACGAAAGCCGGCCTTTCTTAATAGCTCTGCCGCTTCTTCAAATATTCTCCCTTTAGGCATCGCGATTGTTAAAAAGCTATTACTCATCTTCTCCATTCCCCCCATTCCCTACAAATAAATGCACGTCAGAAAAAGTCCTCGTAAAGGCATCGACATTTTGCACGACCGTAATATCTTGAATCGTGATTCTTTTACCTTCTGAACGTTTCGATTTGGCAAAATCAAGTGCTTCCGCCCTGCGTTCTGGACTGAACAAAATACATTCCGGTGCAACGAGCTGGCTAGGTTCACCAAGTGCTTCCGCAAGACGGTCGACACGAATCGCGAACCCGGTGGCAGAAGCATTCCAGCCGAACTTTTCAAGCAAGTTATCATAGCGTCCACCATTTCCAATAGGTGAACCGACTTGATCTGCATACACTTCAAACAGAGTGCCTGTGTAATAACTCATATGACTGACTAGCGTTAAATCAAAGTTCACATACTGTTCCACACCGAACTCCTTCAGTTGTACAGCCAGTTCCTTGAGTTCATCTAGTGAATCTTGTCCTTTTCCATTCTCAAGCAACATCATCGCTTTTGACAAAGTTCCTTCGCTTCCCCTTAAAGAAATGAATTCGATGAGCCGTTGTTTATCAATAGAAGATAACGGAAGTGATTTTACATGTTCACGGAAACCAACATAATTCTTCTCATATAACAATTTTCTTAATCTTGATGCCCTCTCTTCCGTTCCCAGGATACTCAAGAAAAATTCTTGTAAAAATCCAATATGGCCGATAGATATCTTGAAATCCTTCAGTCCCGCAGCCTTCAGGACATCTGCAAGTAACGCGATCATTTCCGCATCAGCGCTGATGGACTTGTTTCCAATACACTCTATGCCGATTTGTTCAAACTCAGCCGGCCGTCCACCTTCACGTTGCTGGGCACGATATACATTCGCCGAATAAGCAAGACGGAGTGGGATTTGCTGTTTAAGCAATTTCGATGCCGCCACGCGTGCAATGGGGGCCGTCATATCGGGTCGAAGCACAAGCGTATGACCCTGAGAATCTAGCAATTTAAATAATTGTTGATCCAAAATTGCCGAAGCTTCCCCAATCGTTTCATAATATTCCAAAGCGGGTGTTTCAATAAACTGATATCCCCACTTCTTGATTTCATCACTCATCTTATTTCGAACCGATACTTTCGTTTCGTACAGCATCGGCAACGTATCTCTCATTCCTAACGGCTTCTCAAACATAAATCGCTTAGTCACGGCTCCACATCCTTTTGAAATATTCGGTAATGTATGTATTTCCATTTGACCCTCTAAATCAAATTCGGGTCCATGCATATATAAATGTGTATATACCTATATCTTTCCTATATAACAATCTTAAAACCCTACGATGGGTCACATGTAAAATACTATCAAAAAAACGAACATAAACCTATAAATAATCAAAATAATCTATCAAATTACTTTAGTTCGCTAATATGGTAACAAGATGAAGTTATTACTAGTTTACTCCTGCTCCAACCAGACGTCAATGAAAAAAGGTCCAATAATGGGGTCAGGCCCCATTTCCCAAACTCCACCGAACTTCCTGCACCTTACAGCTGCAAGGTACTGGAATAATCTAGTGGGGGTCAGACCCTATTTCCCAGTCCTTTTATACCATCTTTGTTCGTTTATCATTATTGTTGTATATCTTTTGGAATGGAGGACTTATAATTTTTAGTGGTTTAGGTGTATTTTAACTTTTAGGGGGAAATGAGTTTGAAGAGAATTTTTTCATTTTTTATTGCATGTGTAATCATTTTTTCGCTGGGTTTTGGCGGGAATCACGGATTTGCTGCAACGAAAATCAATCAAGATGAGCTGAATACCTATCTTGCTGAGATTAGAATGTCGCAAGCCGAGCTGATCGATTACTTGGCCTATTACGATTTAACAATGGCAGATTTTGAATCAGTAGAAGACCTGCGCGATACATGCGGTCCGGCTGCAACTCCTGAAACTTTGCAGGAGCTACTTAACGACTATGAAATGACCGAAAAAGAACTTACGAACTTATTAATGGATTATGGGGAATTGGAAGAAGGAGATTCCATTCTTGATACCTTCCACTTCATTTACGATATTGAAGATATCATCGATTTAGATTCAGAAGAAGACATGGACTATGAAGACGAGGATCTCATCGATTTAATGGATGACCTATTTACTGAGATTGACCTGACAGAGGAAGAACTCGAGCGTTTTATGAACCATTTGTTACCTATCGTTGAAGAGCCTACTTTTGAAGACCGCTTGATGACGATTGCTGATAAAATGGAGCAATTGGAGGCTTTCGAAACCATCGATGAACTATCTGCTGCACAAGTGGCCGAAATGCTTTCCATTTATGATGAATTGCAAAACTTGTTGCAAATCCAATTCAAGTTTTCTTTAACTCATGAAGGCGTTACCTCCACCCTATCTCTTGAATCATTATTCAAGCTAGAGGATTTAACGAATGCTAGTTTACTAGTCTCCATCTATGACTTAAGCGGCAACCTCTTGCTTGATTTTAATTTGACTGGGGAAATGATCGGTTCCGATTTAGTGAAAGACACAGGAAATGACCTCAAGCAAACAACGAAGGTCATTTCCAAAGTGGCTGAGGTAAAAAAAGAAAAGCCTAAACATAAAACGGAAAAAGGGGCTCTGATGCCTAAGACCTCCGGTAACTACCTGTTTGGTGCGTTGATCGGTTTAGCGATGATTGCCCTTGCTTTTAGGTTTATCAGGAAAGCGATGCTCGTAAAATAAGATGACTCCCAAGCACACGAAAAAATGGCTTCTCATTATGGCTTCCTGCCTTATCATTGTAGGTTTCTATTTTACAACGACGAATGCTTATACCTTATTAAAGGGATATGCCCTTTATAAATGGAACAAGCCCGATATCGTTGAACAAACAACCGTCCACAAAGAAAAAAAGGCTCCGGCCAATGATCAGCTCTATGATAAAAGGCCGGAAACGGGCGACCTGATGGGAGAGCTGTATATCCCGAAGCTCGAGGCGACTTTACCGATTTACCATGGAACAGATGAGGATGAGCTTGAAAAGGGCGTCGGGCATTACGCCGGTTCGGTGCTGCCTGGAGAAAAGGATAATTCCGTTTTATCCGGCCATCGGGACACGGTTTTCCGTAAGCTAGGTGACGTTGGAGAGGGCGATTTGCTGATCACGAAGACTGTGGCTGGCACGTTCACGTATAAAGTGAGAAAGGTCCGGATTGTCGACGCCGATGATCGGACCGTGATCGTACCCAAGCCCAAAGCCACCCTGACTGTCACAACCTGTTATCCTTTTTCATATATTGGTAGTGCACCAGAGCGATATGTATTGATTGCAGATTTACTGAAATCGGAAATGGACAATTAAACACGAGGGCTGCATCAATTGCAGCCCTCTCTCCATTATAAGAGAGTAGGAGGACGTGTGCGTTATGGATAAACAGGCGCAGGAAAAGTTCTATCAAATCGTAAGAAACACATATGAAATAACATCGAAAAATGAGGATATATCGATTATAGAAGTCATGGACCAACTTAAAAAAGATTTGTCTCAACTAAAAGGGGCTGTCTAATAAGTCCCTAAAATAAAACAGGTGGAGAAAAACAACTCGTTTTTCTCCACCTGTTTTTCTATTGTTATAATTATTCATT